>CAMTFK010000068.1 GCA_947071285.1 uncultured Bacteroides sp.
GTCTGGGCTTTGTGCATAAAAAAGGTTGTGCCAGAGTTTTGACACAACCTCCTTTGTTACTTACCCTAACTACTTTTCCGATAACTCTTCACAGCCCACAGGTTAAAGAAAGCCGCGAAGACAAGCAAAGTTCCCAACTGCGGTAAGAGATCCACAAAACCACCTCCACGCAGATATATAGTACGCATTACTTCTACAAAATATTTCAGCGGATTGAGGGCGGCTATAAATTGTGCCCACTGCGGCATACTATGTATAGGCGTAAACAAACCGCTCATCAGAATAAGAATCAGCATAAAGAACCACATGACAAACATCGCCTGTTGTAAAGTGCCCGAATGATTGGAAATTACCAGCCCAAAGCCCGAAACCACCAGCAAGAAAACCATTGAGAAAAGATAAATAGTCAGGAAGTGCCCGGCAGGCAAAATACCATAAAGCAACCAAGCCAAGAAAAAGCAGATAGTAAGTACTATATACCCAATCAGCCAGTAAGGGATCAGTTTTGCGAGAATAAAGGTGAATTTCCCGACAGGAGTCACATTGATTTGCTCAATAGTCCCCGCCTCTTTCTCGCCAACCACATTGAGAGCCGGAAGAAAACCGCAAATCATTGTCAGCAACATAACCATCAATGCCGGCACCATGAATAGTTTATAGTTCAGATTAGGATTGAACAAATTCTGGCTCGTTATACTCACTTTCGGGAGTGCCTTGCCGGAATGCATTCCATATGAAGAAGATTCCGCCTGCAACTCGCGTGTATAATCACTGATAATGAAGGAAAGATAAGAACTTCCCAAACCACCCTTAGTCCCATTCACCGCATTGGCAGCAATCAGCAGACGGGGACTTTTGCCATGCACCCAGTCTTTTTCAAAATCACGGGGAATTTCCAGGATGATATCAGCAGTGCCAATCTCCACGCCTTCCAAGCCCTCGTCATATGTCTCGGGAAGGGCCGTCGTGCGGAAATAGGTGGATGCACCTATCTTGTCTACAAGGCGGCGGGAAAGAACACTATGGTCATTATCCACAATATTCAGGTTGATGTTCTTTATTTCCAGATTCGCAGCCCACGGCATCAGTATCATAATCATACACGGGAAAATGAAAATCATCTTCGGCAGGAATGAGTTGCGCAGTAATTGCTTGAATTCTTTTTCTATCAGAAATTTTATCATAACAGCTCCCTCCTATTCTAATCGGTTCTTAAACTTCTTGAAACTGATAGTTATCAGTATCGTTGCCATTGTAGCAAGAATGCCGACTTCCATCAGAACAAGCGAAATATCCACTCCCTCAATCATCAGTTTACGCACAGCCTGAATGTACCAGCGGGCAGGTAGCACGGCTGAAATGCCTTGCAGTATCACCGGCATACTCTCTATCGGAAATATCATGCCGGAGAGCAACATGGTAGGCATCATCAATATCAATCCGGACGCAAGCATGGCGGCAACCTGTGTCCGCGTCACCGAAGAAATAAGCAATCCCAGAGCCAGCGAAACAAAGATAAAGAGCAATGACACCGTTATAAGCCAGAACAGACTACCTGCTACGGGTACATCGAGCACATAGACTGAAAGCAACAGGATAGTCGTAAGATTGACAAACGACAATACAAAATAAGGCACCGCTTTTGCAAGAATGATGAACAAGGGTTTCACGGGAGATACCAACAGTATTTCCATCGTACCCGTTTCTTTCTCACGGACAATGGAGATGGAAGTCATCATTGCACAAATCAGCATCAGGATAAGCCCCATCACACCCGGCACAAAGTTGTACGCACTCTTCATTTGCGGATTATAGAGCAACTTGACTTCGGGAATAATGGAAGCAACCTGCACACCCGGAGGAAGCATTTCCCGTCCGGCAGCAGTTATGATATTGGCAGCATATCCCGCCTGCGTAGTCGCCGTGTTAGGGTCGGTGGCATCGGATATCAACTGCACGCGGGCCTCACCTGTATAAACATGGTTGGCAAACTGCTCGTTAAAAATGAGCGCCAAGTCTATGTCGCCCCGCTTTAAAGTAGCTTCCACCTCCCCGGGAGAATGCAGGTAAGTAGTTACGGAAAAGTATTCGCTGGCATCCAGACGGTCGATGATACGGCGGGTAACCATATCGTTGGACGGGTCGAGGACGGCCACACGCACGTTCTTCACTTCCGTAGTGATGGCAAAGCCGAAAAGAATAATCTGTACAACAGGCATACCCAGCAATATGAGCATTGTACGCCTGTCGCGGAAGATATGGAAGAATTCCTTTCGGACAAAAGCTATGAATTGTTTCATTGTTATTAAGTTACAAGTTACAAGCTACGAGCTACGGGTAGCTGCGCTATATTTTGAAAGTTACGGGCTACGAGTGTGTGCTATGTTCCGAAAGGTACTTGTAGCTTGTAACCCGTAGCTTGTAGCTCATCAATCCGCCGTCCGCACTGCCTCCCGTGCAAGTTTCTGGAACACATCGTCCATAGTGACGGCATTGAATTGTCGTTTTAGTTCATCAGGCGTATCAAGGGCGCGAATCACACCGTCTACCATAATGGAGATACGGTCGCAATACTCAGCCTCATCCATAAAATGGGTGGTGACAAAGACAGTGATGCCACGGTCGGCTGCCTGGTAAATAAGCTCCCAGAACTGGCGTCGGGTGGCAGGGTCCACACCGCCGGTAGGTTCATCCAGAAAGACGATTTTCGGCTCATGGAAGATGGAAACGGAGAAAGCGAGTTTCTGTTTCCAACCTAAAGGAAGGCTTTTCACTAGCGTATCACGTTCCGCACCCAGGCCGATACGCGTAAGGAGTTCATCGGTCTTCCGTGCTATTTCATCTTCCGCTATGCCATAAATTCCGGCAAAGAGGCGGATATTCTCCCATACTTTGAGATCCTCGTAAAGAGAAAACTTCTGGCTCATATAGCCGATATTTTTCTTCACTTCTTCCGTTTGGGTAGCTACGTCGAAACCTGCTACATGTGCCATGCCTTCCGTCGGGTGGCTCAGTCCGGTGAGCATACGCATGGCAGTGGTCTTTCCGGCGCCGTTGGCACCCAGGAAACCAAAGATTTCCCCCTTGTGAACGCGGAAAGAGATATGATCGACGGCGGTGAAACTTCCGAAACGCTTGGTAAGTCCGTCCACTTCGATGACGTATTCCTCTTTCTGTTCTGCCTTGCCATGCTGCAAGCCTGCCGGACAAAGTATATCTGAGAATTGCTCCAAAATACGCTTCGGAGTATCTATTCCATGTATCTGCCCTTCATTGATGAAGGCGATGCGGTCGCACTGGCGCGCTTCGTCGATGATGGGTGTAGAGGCAATGATGGTGATACCCTGCTCTTTCAGACGACGAAGCATTTCCCAGAATTCCTTACGGGAGACAGGGTCGACACCCGTAGTAGGCTCATCGAGAAAGAGAACGTCCGGCTTGTGGATAAGCGCACAACTAAGGGCGAGTTTCTGCTTCATGCCTCCGGACAATGCTCCGGCACGGCGTTTCTTGAAAGGTTCTATTTGCTGGTAGATATCTTTCACCAGGTCGTAGTTCTCTTCAATGGTGGTGTGGAAAACAGTGGCGAAGAAGTTCAGGTTTTCTTCTACCGTCAAATCCTGATAGAGGGAAAAACGTCCGGGCATATAGCCCACACGGCGACGGATTTCCTTATAATCCCGCACCACATCCAAGCCGCAGACGGAGGCAGTCCCGCTATCGGAAAGCAGCAAGGTGGTGAGGATGCGGAAAAGAGAAGTCTTCCCCGCCCCGTCGGGTCCGATGATTCCGAACAATTCACCTTGCGGAACAGTAAAGGAAACACCGCGCAGGGCTTCCACTTTACCATAACTTTTGGTGACGCCGTTTACAATAACTGCATGTTCCATAACATTTATCACTCTATCACTTATCACTAAACCCCACTCCTCCATACATACCTATCTTCAGATAGCCTTCATTTTTCACGGCTATCTTGACGGCATATACCAGATTGGCACGTTCATTCTTAGTCAGAATGGTTTTAGGAGTAAACTCGGAAGTATCCGAAATCCAGGTGACAACACCCGGATATTGTTTATGCTCATCGGTGCCATAATCAGAGAAAACGGTAACCTTCTGCCCCAACTTCACTTGTGACAATTGTTCGGAAGTGATGTATGCGCGAAGATACATCTGCTGCGTATCGGCAATCTTGAAAAGTGGAGTACCCACAGCGGTCAGCTCTCCTGCTTCGGCATATTTAGCCAGCACGGTTCCGGTTATCGGAGAAGTGATATAACACTTCTTCAATTGGTCTTCCACCTGAGCCACCTGGATGCCGACAGAAGAACTCTGCCACGTCAAGCTCTGGTGGCTGTTGGATAATGTGGAGTTCTGTGCCACGAGTTGTTTCCGGAGCACTTCAAGCTGATCATCCGCATCATCCAGTTGTTTCTGGTTGGCAGCACCTACTTTTAGTAAATTTGCCACACGGTTACGTTCCCGTTCAGCAGCCGTTATCTGCTCTTTGGTGGCAGCCACTTGCTTCAATATATCGGGGCGCTGTTCTTCAACGGATTTGATGTTGGCTTCCAGTTGCAACTTTTTCAGATAGAGTTGCACAGTGTCCACCACACCTACTTCCTGACCTGCTTTCAGCACAGTGCCCTCTTCTATATTGAAGTAAAGCAACTTGCCCGATGCTTCGGCGGACACCAGTACTTCGGTGGTTTCGAATGTTCCGGTAGCATCATATTTCGGAGTACCATTTCCACAAGCGGAGAAAAGGGCCAATAGGGAACAAAGTCCCAGTAAATTCCTTGATTTCATAATAATGTTTTTTTAGTAGTTAGTAGTCAGTAGATAGTAGTTAGTAGAAAATAGTTAGTAGAAAATAGTTTGCTTCACGTTCGCTTTTCATAAACAGGACATTCCTACTTACTACTAACTACTATCTACTGACTACTTATTCAAAATATATTTCAAACTCCAAAGATTCATCAGCAATTGCACTTCATGTGCAGCTTTAGTCTGGCGTGCCAGGTTCTCTGATGTAATTTCACGTAGCATATCGGTAACGGTGAGTGTTCCGTTCGCAACTTTTGCCTCAGCAGCCTTTCTGATGTTGACACGCAAACGGATAATCTCGTCATCATCCGCCATCTGTTTGCGCATGGAAAGTATGGCGGAATTCTGTTGGGTGGATTGCAGATGGGTATTGAACAGGAAAACATCGCGGTTTGTCTCCAACAGCCTACGATTATTGTCAATCAGCTTGCGGTCGTTGCGCAAAGTATACAGACTGCCAAAGTTCCATGACATACGGACTCCTGCCACATAATATGCAGAGAAATCATCCTTCAGCATATTCAACCCCGGATTGCCGTAAGCTCCCTGCACAAACAGCCCGAAGCGAGGGCGCAAACGAGTTTTCAAGGCAGCCTCCTGCACATTCAGTTGGCTTCCCTGTGCATCGAACCAGCGAAGTTCGGGACGGTTGTTCACAAGTGAAGCTGATTCAAGAATATCCGCAGGTTTCTGCAAGATAGTTCCGGCAGCGATTTCCTTTCCTATAAATATGGAAAGCATACTCAAATATGCTTGTCGTGAAGCCTCCAATTCTATACGCTTCTGGCGGGTATTCAGTATCTCCACGCTCACGGCATCCAGGTCGCTCTGATTGGCAATGCCATTCGCCATATAGTCAGAAACCTGTTTGTGAGTACGCTCCAGTTCTTCTTGCAGAAGCTGGTTCTGTCGTAACTGTTCGTCCAGTAATAAAATACCGAAGTAAACCTGGTTCACACGGTCGTTCAGCGCATACATATCCACTTCCTGCTTCTCGCGGTCTACGTCCGAAGTAGCCCGCGTCAGTTGCTTTTTTGAGTGTATGTCACCACCATCCCAAATGTTCTGCGATATTTCGAGCATCACCTGATACTGGTCTTTAGGCATACTTTTTATATCAACGCCCGGTATCTCCACCGGAAGTTTCGTGACATCGCTCTGATACGTCGCTTTTCCCGAAATAGAAAACTGCGGCAAATATCCCTTTCCGGCATTGGCAAGATTATATTCACGTGCCTTCTCTATCAGCCCGTACTGGCGTACCAGCGGATAGTTGACCTGTGCTTGATGCTGACATTCTTCCAGTGTCAACTGGGCGTGCATCAGCACAGCCGTGAACAGAAAAGCAAAAGAAAAAATCATTCGTTTCATGTCTATATCTGTTTCTTGTTAATTAGTTACAAGCTACGGGCTACAAGCTACAAGTGCCTTTCGGAATATAGCGCAGCTACTTATAGCTTGTAGCTTGTATCTCGTAACTGTTTCACACGGTGCAAAGATAGACCATAAAGCTACACAAATACTTTCTATTAATCGAATGATATGTTCCATTTGTTCGATATACGATTGAAAAGAGCATTAAATAACACTATTTTCTTACCTTTGCCACAGATACACATCCTTAACAGAAACCAAACAATGAAGAAAAATAAACCTCTGAATCTCGATTTTCAGGAAATAAAAGATAATGCAAACCTCATCACCCGTGCTGAATTCCGTTCTATCCACCGGGGCATCGGAATGGTTATCAGCTTTGCCCAGATGCAAAGTTCACTGTTCCGCGTCGGACAACCCTATCGCGCAAAAGAGAGTCGCATCATTCGCGTCACCCAAGGCGTAGGGAGAATCTCCATCAACTTGGTAGAGCATGATGTAAAGAAGCAGACAATTATCGTCATTCCCCCAAACTCACTTATAGAAGTAATAGATATAAGTCCGGATTATGATTTTCAAGTCATTGTCCCTGAAAATGATTTCCTGCCGGCTGTGCAGAGCAATAGTATAACAGACTTATACGGCAGACAGGAAATTGTACTCTCCCTAAGTGCGGAAGAATGGGAACATACCGGCGAGTTTTTCTCCCTGCTTTGGGAAAGCATGCACCGTTCACCCTTCCGCACCGAAGTGGTACAGCATCTGGTGACTGCCGTGCTATATGATATACGATATATGCTCGACCAGAAACAGACAGCCTCCCGCACACACTTTTCCCGTCAGGAAGAGACGTTCAACCGTTTTATAACTTTGGTAAACGAGCATGGCAAACATGAACGTAACATAAGCTTTTACGCCGGCAAACTATGCCTGACGCCCCATTACCTGAGTACGGTGATTCGTGAAACCAGCGGACAAACGGTAATGCAATGGATTAACCAGGCAGTAGTGCTCGAAGCGAAAGTGCTACTTAAACATAGTGATATGCTGGTATTCCAGATTTCGGATGAACTGAATTTTCCCAATCCATCGTTCTTCTCAAAGTTCTTTAAGCGAATGACCGGAATGACTCCGGCAGAGTATCAGAAGAATACATAAAAAGACAAAATAAAGACACCCCGCCACATTTATATATGATGTGCGGGATGTCGCTCTTCTCGAAGTTATATAGAAAGGATTATAAGTGTCTTATAACAGGATAATGCGTTTTTGCATGATATCCATCAACTGCGCTTTCAATTGTTTGGCATTAATCGGTTTGGGCATATAGCCATCGAAACCGCTTTCCATAACCTTTTGCTCGTCCGAAGCATAGGCAAAGGCCGTGACGGCAATAATGGGAGTCTTTGCCGAGTACTTGCGAATTTCCTGGGTAGCTTCGTAACCATCCATCACAGGCATATTGATATCCATCAGTACAATCTGCGGATTATGTTCCCTGAACATCTCTACCGCTTCCCTGCCATCCCAAGCATGAATCAAATGATAGTCAAATTTAAGGATAGACTCAAACAGCTTGTAGTTACTTGCATTGTCTTCCGCAATCAGAATGGTTAACTTGCCCTTTTCCACTACGATGGGTTGGACGCTCTCCTGTTTCCTCGTTTTATCTACATCTACAGCCGATGAATAAGGCAATGTGAACCAGAAAGTCGAACCTTGTCCTTCTTCCGACTCCACACCGATCTTTCCACCCATGTGTTCCAGCAGCGTCTTGCAAATAGAAAGCCCCAATCCGGTCCCCTGTGCAAAAGAATTCAGTTTGACGAAGCGTCCGAAGATGTTCTGCTGCTTATCTTTAGGAATACCGCATCCGGTATCCGCTACATAAAAATACAGTTCCTTTTCCCGCAATTCATAGCCGAAACGGATACTCCCCTTCTGGGTGAATTTAATGGCATTAGTCACAAGATTTATCATCAACTGGGATAACCGGTTTTTCTCCGTATGGGCTATGCAAGGTTTTGCCGGTTCCACAAATTCCAGTTTCACCGCATTCGATTTTACTCTCAGCAACAAGCCACATTCCAATTCTTTCATCAATGCATTCAGATTGACATTGGAATATTTTAAATCCAGCGTGCCGGCTTCTATCTTCGATAGGTCGAGAATATCACTTATCAGTTGCAGCAACAGCGTGTTATTATTCTCGATGATGCTGACATACTCCTGTTTTTCCTGCTCTTCCTCAGCAGATGCCAATATGCCTGAGAAGCCGACAATCGCATTCAGCGGAGTACGTATTTCATGGCTCATATTGGCAAGGAAAGCCGATTTCAGACGATTGGATTCTTCGGCACGGTCTTTCGCCGTGGTGAGTTCCTGCTCCATCTTCTTGCGATTGGTAATGACGAGGGAAGACCCAACCAACGTAAGCGGCTTTCCATTCTCGTCGCGTGTTTCGACAGCAGCCTGGGCTTCTACCCAATCTATCCTGCGCAAATTGTTTTTCTGTACGTTGACTATCCGGTATTCCTCTTTTACTTTCTCCGAACGTCCCTCAATCAAGTCCTGATATGCCTTTTCCACCCGTTCGCGGTCTGCTTTGAATATCTTGGCAAAATATTGGAAATCGGGCACAGCCAGTTGCTCTTCTTCCACTTCTTTCCCGGTGATACTCAACTCTATCGGTTTATTGATGTCGCATAAAATGGTTTTGCTCAATAAATCCCACTTCCAAGGAACAATGTTGGCTACCTCAAGGGCCATGGCAAGCTTGTTGTTCGTAGCACTCAGTTTCTGCTGTGCCTTATGTAGTTCCGTACTGTTCAGGCAGAAAACATCAATCATATTGCCTTGATTCGTACCTTTCAATATCACATCATAGAAGGTATTGATAGCCTTAAAGTAATAAGGGAATGTAATTGCCCTGTTCTCCGCCAATGCAATCTTGGTGAAGTGCAGGAACTCAGCCATAGATTCAGGAAATATTTCACTGGCTTTTTTGCCGACAACCTCTTCTTTACGATAGAAGTGTTTCTCAAATTCTGAATTTACATTCCTGTAAATCAGTTCGACAGGCGTACCATTTTCATCGGTAACCAGTTCCTCCTGCATATAAAGCAAAGGCATATTATTCACCAGATTCTTATAGGTAGCCATCATGTCTATCTCTTTCTGTTGTGCCTTCTTTAGCTCATTCAGGTTGCGAATGCGATAGAGGAAAAGCAGTGTCAGTAACAAGATACTGAAAAGCGTTCCTAAAATGAAATATCGGTAGTGCTCCCAGAATGTAAGAGGCTTATTCAGGAAATGAGTATTTGCAGGACACTGTGAAGGAGAAAGCCCCTTGCGCAGCAACACTTCGTAATTAATGACAGGTGCTCCATCAACCGGAATATAGAACGGTATGTCACGCGCTTGTTTTCCTCCCAGTATTTCCGCCATTACCTGGGTCAACCTTCGATTATAATACTCCTGATCATTGGTATATCCGCCTACCATACCATCTTTTCCGCTCGCAATATCTATAAAATTCAAGGAAAACAGAGGAGCGTTAGCCGTAGCTATGAGTTTATGAGAATTGGTAGCCAGCCAAGTGTTGCCTGCAAACGTGGATTTATAGTACCAGGAAGCGAACAAAACTCCTGTCGTCTTTGGAGCTACATAATATAAGGAGTCAAGCAACTGATTCGTGGTCATCTTTTCAGAAGACAGAAACTGGAACTTGATGTGCGGATAGTTCGTTCTCAACTCTTCTTC
This sequence comes from uncultured Bacteroides sp., assembly GCA_947071285.1. GTDB lineage: Bacteria > Bacteroidota > Bacteroidia > Bacteroidales > Bacteroidaceae > Bacteroides. The sequence goes on from CAMTFK010000068.1 coordinate 9,967, forward strand.
TATAATCGCCGCATTGTTTTGATTGATTTGCCGTCCATCGCCTATATATATCAGTTTATTCATATCGGGGACGATCTGTTTCATCAATTGAATATTTTCGGGAAGATAGAGGCTGGCATACAAGAAAGTCAGGTTATAAGGGTCGGCCAATTCGGAGAGAGGAACCCTGTCGAACTTCCTGATAGGCAGTTTCCGAAGATATACTTCCTTGGGACCTACGTAATCTTCTTGTGCACAAAGGATGATGGGAATATCTCCCCACATCTTTCTCAACTCATCCCGCAACATCAATGCCGGATTTCCCAGTAGAACCAACATACGGGGACGCTTCTGATACTTACTTAAAACATCATGCTTAAATTCTTCCAGAATGGTATCCTTATCAATCAGCAGCATATTCATATGCTCTGCATAAAGAGTGAGGTTAGGGTCTTTCTGCACAAATTCCGTCATACATGAAATTACCCGGCTGCTCCAGGGGGAAGCATCTGTATATGAGTTGATACATAAGATGTAACATTTCGCATCTATTTCATCTCCCTGTGCACAAACTGTATTTATAGTCAAAAGGCACAGAAGAAAAAAAGAATATAGTACTTTCATCCGTGTTAGGGGTCTTTTATGTTCCGCAAATATTTGCTCGTTTCACCTTGCGCTGCAAAAGTAGTGAAAAAGAAGAAATAAGAAACAGTCTTTGTTTATTTATTCCATAATGTCACACTTTAATGCCCGAAATGCCACACTTCAACAACTGGAATGCCACACTTAAAGACCATAAATGCCACACTTCGGCTCTCTCCGAGTGTGGCATTCCAGTTGTTGAAGTGTGGCATTTATCTGTATTATCCAACAGCAGATAAAAGATGTGATTTACAATTTTCTTTTCTCCCTGCAATACGACCGGTGTCCATAAACAACAATCACCACGAAACAGATGAACGGAAGGATAAATGAAAGGTTTACGGCAGGCATACCCAGCAATGTATGGCAATCGATGATACTTGCCTGAACCGGAGGTAATACCGAACCGCCCAGAATAGCCATAATCAGCCCCGCAGCACCAAATTTGGCATCATCGCCCAATCCCTGCAAAGCAATGCCGTAAATCGTGGGGAACATCAGAGACATACAAGCTGATACGCCCACCAGGCAATACATTCCCCAGATATTCTGGAAACCGATCACTCCGGCAGTAAAGAAACAAGCTACAATAGCCAACACCTTCAATAACAATCCCGGACTGAGGTATCGCAGAATGAAAGTACAGATAAAGCGACTGGCACAGAAGATAATCATCGCAATAATATTATATTGTTGCGAAAGAACTTCCGCTGCCTTTTCTTCCATACCTTGCGCCATAAACAAACGTGTGCCGTACTGGATGACGAATGTCCAACACATGATTTGCGCTCCCACATAGAAAAATTGGGCAACCACTCCTTCACGGTAATGGTGTATCGTGAATATCCGCTTCAACGTAGGCAGAAAATTAATGCCATGAGACTGGTCGCCATTCTTCGGCATCTTCACCATTCGGATTACGAGCAACATGGCCAGAATAACAAGCCCGATGATGAGATAAGGAGCAATCAATACCATCAAATCAGAATCGCGTACAGCCGCAAATTCCGTATCCGAAAGCTGGCTGCGTTCCACCGTATCCATCGGATTGAGGCGGTTCTGGATGAAATTCATAGCCACATACATACCCAGCAACGAACCCATCGGATTGAAAGACTGTGCCAAGTTCAGGCGACGGGTAGAGGTAGCCTCATCACCCATAGAGAGGATGTAAGGGTTACAACTCGTCTCCAGAAACGACAAGCCACACGTCAAGATGAAATAAGCAATGAGGAAAGGATAATAATTCCCCGTCAGCATAGCGGGATAGAACAGGAATGCACCTATGGCATACAGTCCCAATCCCAGTAACACACCTGCTTTATAAGAATACCTGCGGATGAAAATAGCCGCCGGAAATGCCATAGCGAAATAGCCGCCATAGAAAGCCACCTGCACCAATGCCCCGTCGGTGACGCTCATACGGAAGATTTTGGAGAAGGCTTTCACCATCGGATTAGTGATGTCGTTGGCAAAGCCCCACAAGGCAAAGCAACTGGTGATAAGTATGAACGGAATGAGATAACTTACTCCGTCTTTGCTGATAATACTGGTTTTCTTGGTGTTGTTCATGGTATTTCTGTCTTTTGTCAGTTAGTCATATAAGTGGAAAATGCGTTCCATCGGCTGCCATTTCTCGGTGGCAGTGGAACCGGGTTTCACAAGCTGGAAGATGGCCATATAGTCTTCCCATTCCTGCTGTCGCGGCAGAGAGGCAAGGCGTTCCATAGCCGTATCCCAGTCGAAGCCCACAGGTACTTCGACAATCATGAACAGGCGGGTGTCTAACAGATAGATTTCCATTTCCAGGATGCCGACTTCACGAATGCCGGCGGGTATTTCGGGCCAGATGGCTGCCTGGCTATGACGACGACGGTATTCGGCTATCAGTTCCGAGTCGTCACGAAGTTCCAGTGTCCGGCAAATGCGTTCCACAGGTTGATGGTGCTCTTTGGCAGGATAACGTTTGATTGGTGTGTCCATAGTTATTTTATTAAAATGCAAATAAAAGCAGATTTTCACAGAATAAAAAGCTGCGGGATAATTCTTTTTTAAGGAGAAATGTTTTTTCCCAATAGGAGAAAAATATTTCTCTTATCGGGAGATAAATTATCATTTATGTACCCAGTCGTTTTTAAGTGTTACTATACTCTTTTATCTCCTCCCGACTACCAATTTCTCCTTTTGCTATAGCTTGCACCAGAATATTCCCGATAGCAGTCGCCTCCACAGGTCCCGCTATGACGGGAATGCCCAGTGCATCGGCAGTCAGGCGATTCAGCAATGCATTGCGACAACCACCACCGATGATGTTCAGTTGCTCTATCGGAGACGGAAGCAAGCGGTTCAGTTGCTCAATAGCCTGTTTATAACGTTGGGCAAGCGATTGAAGTACGCAACGCACATACTCGCCCGGAGTGGCAGGAATGGGTAACTGATGTTCACGACAATACCCGGCTATGGCAGCTTCCATATCTGCCGGATTCTGGAATACTTTGTCGTCCACATCAATGACGGAAGAAATATCCGCACTTTCAGCAGTGGAGAGCAATACATCATAGCTACACTCCTCACCCCGCTCCTTCCATTGCGCCATGAGGCGTTGAAGTATCCACAGCCCGGTGATATTCTGGAGAAAACGAATCTTTCCGCCTACTCCGCCCTCGTTGGTGAAACCGCATATCCGAGCTTCTTCCGTGAGGATGGGTTCGTCCAACTCCACGCCCAGCAAAGACCAGGTTCCCGAACTGAGAAATGCACAACGGGACTTATCCACCTGAGTTTCAGGAATGGCAAAAACTGCACTTGCCGTATCGTGAGAGCCAACGGCAATCACATCCACTTCTTCCGTAAGGCCTACTTCTTCGGCAATCTCCGGTTTCAGTCTGCCGCGCACAGTGCCCGGTATCACAATGTCACCAAAAAGATGTTCAGGTACTCCCAAACGGTGAATTAACGCCCGGTTCCAGCTACGGCTACGGGCATCGAGCAATTCGGAGGTAGAAGCAATACAATATTCATTGTTCGCCACCCCGGTCAGGAAGAAACTGAAAAGATCAGGCATGAACAGCAGACGGTCTGCTACTTCCAACTGCACATCATCACTCTTCTTCATACTGTAGAGTTGAAAAAGCGTATTGATAGACATCACCTGTATCCCCGCTTCGGAATAATGCCGGGAAAGACTGCCCCCAGGATGGTTCTTGGAAACCTTAGCATCCATGCACGAGGCATTCGTCTCCAAAGTATCAAAGAATTCTTCCGGCAAACCATCCGTCCGCAAATCGCGGTAGCAAACAGGATTCCCCAACAGATTTCCGTTCTTATCTATTAAAGCAAAATCCACCCCCCAAGTATCGATGCCGATACTTCTGATACGATAACCTTTGCGCACAGCCTGCCGAAGTCCATTCTTCATTTCATCGAACAAGGCAAGGAAGTCCCAATACACATGATTTCCCATCCGCACCTGGCGGTTCGGAAAACGGTACACCTCTTCCAGTTTCAGCGTACCCTGGCAGATGGAACCGGCCATCACGCGACCGCTTCCACCTCCAAAATCTACTGCCAGATAGGTATTCATCATTTGGTTTTCTTCCCTAAAATGTACGTTTCAAGGTCATCTATCTCTTCGGGAGTAAGCACCGTATAGTCGCCTCCGGACTGGATAATGATGCGACACGCCATTTCAAAGAACATGGCACGCTCAAAAGCTTGGTCAAAATCCTTTCCGCACACCACTTGCCCGTGTTTCAGCAACAAGACGGAATTATGGTCTTTCAAAGCGTCAATCACTCCCTGTGCCAGTTCTTTCGAACCGGGACGGAAATAAGGCACTACCGGAATCTCACTACCCACGTGGCAAGGCACTTCTGCCGTCACATTGAAGTTCGTGGGACGATTCTTCATGCAAGCCACAGCCGTAGCATAGTGGGACTGGAAGTGCAGAACTACATTCACATCGGGACGTTCCCGCAATACACCGAGGTGGAAACCGCTCTCCATGGAAGGTTTCACCCCATTCAGCACTTCTCCGGTGGAAAGGCGGCAAACGGCCACCTTCTCTTTCGGAAGAGAAGGTACCCATGAGCCGGTGCCCGAAAGCAAAACCTCGTCGCCAATGCGCCAGGAAATATTGCCGCTACTGCAAATTGTCAATCCGGCATCTCCTACCCGATGCGCCTGGGCAATGAATTGTTCTATCTGTTCGTTAGTTATCATGTTTCTATTACTTTAGTGTTTATTTATAAATCGGACCGTACGTTGTGCAAGCGCGATAATCCGCCCCTTCCTTATCCATACCGAACGCATTCCATGCAGCCGGACGGAAAATCTTCTTCTCGTCTACATTGTGCATGCAAACCGGGATGCGAAGCATAGAAGCCAGCGTAATCAAATCCTGACCGATGTGTCCGTAACTGATAGCACCATGATTGGCTCCCCAGTTGTTCATCACCGAATATACATCTTCAAATGCCGGTTTGTCGCACAGACGGGGTACAAACCAAGTGGTAGGCCAAGTGCGGTCCGTGCGTTCATCGAGCAACTTGTGAACTTCCGAATCAATTTCCACTGTCCATCCTTCTGCAATCTGGAGCACAGGGCCAAGGCCTTTCACAAGATTCAGACGGCTCATCGTCACAGGCATGCCACCTTTAGACAGGAAGTTGGAAGAGAAACCACCGCCACGGAAATAATCACGATTGGCAGGATACCAAGTGGTTGCTTCCAGACATTTCTCCATCTCAGCTTCTGAGATTTCCCAATGAGGTTTCATAACAGGCTCACCTTGTGCATTTGTTTGCTGTCCTGTACCGTCCAAAGTAGTGGCACCGGAGTTAATCAAATGAATGATACCATTGGCAGCCATACCGGTAAGTTCTTTACCCGTAACGCGCTTCACAGCTTCGGGGCTCCAATACGTACGCACATCCGAGAAGATTTGGGCACGGTTCGTCAGCAAATGACCGAAAAGCATAGCCACACCATTGCAAGCATCGTTTTCAGTAGCCACCACATAAGCCTCGCGGATACCGTTCCAGTCGAATGAAGTGTTGAGCAGAGCTTCGGAGTAGTCGCCGTTCGGATAGAAATCCGTCCACTGGCGCTGTCCCTGGAAACCGGCTGCAATGGCATTATGCCCAAGCGCTTCTTCCTTGAAGCCCATCTCACGCAGCTTCGGATTGCCTTGTATCAGGTCGCGCATGATGATGGTCATCTTCACAATGAATTCCCAGTCTTCATCCTTCTGTTCGCGAGTCTTGGTCTTAGCGGGAAGATTGAAATCCTTGCCTTCATTCTTCTTGCAATACTTCTCTGTCCATGCCATCGCTTTAGCAAACTCTTCCTTATCATAAATACCTTCGGTCATGCGGCGGATGATTTCAGTCAGGTCAACAGATTCGCAACGAATGCCCAGATATTCCTGGAAGAAATCGGGATTGACGATAGAACCTGCGATACCCATGGAAACGCTGCCCATTGACAGGTAAGATTTTCCTCTCATGGTTGCCACCGCCTGCGCGGCACGGGCAAAACGCAAAAGTTTCTCAGCCACATCAGCAGGGATAGAATTATCGTCCAAATCCTGCACATCGCGGCCATAGATACCGAATGCAGGCAAACCTTTCTGTGCATGTCCCGCCAGTACGGCAGCCAGGTACACCGCTCCCGGACGTTCCGTACCGTTAAAGCCCCAAACAGCTTTCGGATACTGCGGATTCATATCCATCGTCTCAGCACCATAGCACCAGCAGGAAGTCACCGTAATGGTAGAACCTACTCCTTCACGCTCAAACTTCTCGGCACAGGCTGCACTCTCCGCTACGCGTCCGATGGTGCTATCTGCAATCACACATTCCACGGGACTTCCGTCACCGTTCTTCAGATTCGCGGAAATCAACTCGGCTACTGCCTTTGCCAGATTCATGGTCTTGTCTTCAAGACTCTCGCGCACGCCACCCTGGCGGCCATCGATGGTGGGACGAATCCCGATTTTCGGATACTTTTTCATACTCTTATTTTATTGGGTTAATAATACTTTCATCTTTATTATTTGAACTCATAGCTTTTTCACCTGTGCTGAACTATGCTGAAATCACTTCATAAAAAAGGCTATAAAGAACCTCTTAAATGAATTTTTGTCGGTAGATATACTTGTACAGGCTTACCTGTCAGGATAAAATCCGCCGTCATGGTACCCATCTCTTTCCAGTCTACGCTCATGGCTGTAATGCCTTTGTCAATCACTTCGTAGGCAGGGGTATCGTTGTAGGCTATCAGACCAAAGTCCTCCCCACACGTCAGCCCTGCGGCACGACTCCTTTTCACTATCTCCACAACATCCACCTGACGGATAGCAATATAGACTTCTCCGGCATGTACCTCTTGTTCATCCATTGTCTCTATAACGGTATAATCCAGACGATTATCCATACAGAATTTCTTGAAGTATTCGCATGTTTCTTTAGGATGCTTGCTCTCTTTCGGCAGAAAAAGAATAAGCCGGCGATAGCGTTGCAACCTATCGGACAATTGAGACATTGCCCCATAGAACGCCTCGCCAAAGTCCTGGCAGATGTAGGAATACTCCCGTTTGTCAAACCGCCCAAAATCGAGCAGCAACAATCGGGAAGCGTCTATTTTATAAAGATATGGAGAGAACTTTTCATTGTCGAAATTCATCACAACGTACTTATTATACCGTCCGATGGAGTCGCGAAGCAGAGCATTGAATAATGACTCATTGTATTGATGGAACCAAAGATCCACTTTATACTGAGTGGAAAGGCGGCGGACGAAGCTGTTATAGAGTGTGTCCTTAAAAGGGGAATATTCATCAAGCAGGAACAGGATATTCTTCTGGCGGTTGACTACATAATAGCCTTTACCGGGCGTAGAGTCTATAATTCCCCGCTCTTTCAAGTCGATAAATGCCTTGAACACCGTGTCACGGGAAACTTTATAATCATGGCTCAACTGATTGATGGAAGGCAGAGCGGTATCCGTCTTATAGCGCCCCATAGAGATGTCCTGACTGATGAGGTCGGCCAGTTGTTTTACCTTCGTTGTCTGTTGAGTGAAAATTGTTTTCATACTGATACAGGTTTAATCAAGGATCAGAACAGCAAAGCTAACTATGCTGAACTGTGCTGGTGCAAAGTAAGATTATTTATTTGAAATCAGGAAGAAAGAGGCGTATGTTTTGCAACATATAAAAATAGAACCCCATTACACTTCGTATGTAATAGGGTCCTATTTTTAGATTTATCAAAATAAATCCGAATGTGTGCCAGTATTCATCAACAATAAAGTCAATTCCTTATCATCCTGTGCCCATATTAACAACCAATCCGGTTTAATATGGCATTCCCAGTATCCGGAGAGCTGTCCTGACAACAAATGAGGTTTATATTCAGCCGGAAGAAAGCCATTCTCTTGTAAAAGAGTAATCACTTTATATAAAAGCCCAATATCCAATCCTCGCTTCTGACAGCGTTTTAAGTCTTTCTTAAACTGTCCGGTATAAGTCAATGAATATGCCATCAACCCAAGATTTGTTTAAACAACTCATCCGCATCTTTAGCTTTGTATACACGACCGACTTTCACATCTTCCATAGCCTTTTCTATTCCCGACTTTTTATCAGTAATAGTCCAGCCCATTTTCTTCGCCAATTCCTTAAATAACTTCAAGTCATCTTTCGGCAACTCAAATGAAATAGTTTCCAGCGTTGTATCCATAATCTACTCTCCTATACTTATATATGTATTTGCAAAGTTAAGCCATTCTCCCTGATTAACAAATATATTTCTCACTTTTATTACACAGAGAAACATAAGTCTATTTGTACTCTTCCCACGACTTAATCGCAATATCATCCACCCCCATCGTACAGAAAGCATTGATGAAAGCGCTTGCCAGACGGGCATTCGTAATCAGCGGCACATTGAGGTCAATGGCAGCACGGCGGATTTTGTAACCGTTGTCCAACTCGCCTGCAGTGAGGTTCTTCGGAATATTCACTACCATATCAATCTCCTTGTTGTGCAACATATCCAGTGCCTGCGGATGATTTTCCGGTTCACTGGGCCAGTAGACGCGGGTATTCTCCACACCGTTCTCCGTAAGGAAGTTGCTGGAACCGCCTGTAGCGAAAATCTTATATCCCTTCTTCTGCAACATACGGGCGGCAGAAAGCATATCCACTTTCTGTTTCGGCGTACCCGTAGAGAGAAGAATATTCTTCTTCGGAATACGGTAACCAACCGAGAGCATGGCTTTCAGCACAGCACAGGAAGTATCGCTTCCGATGCAACCAACCTCTCCCGTAGACGCCATATCCACACCCAACACCGGGTCTGCCTTTTGCAAGCGATTGAAGGAGAACTGGCTTGCCTTGATGCCTACATAATCCAGTTCAAAGAGATTCTTGTTTGGCTTTTCTACCGGAAGTCCCAGCATCACCTTCGTAGCCAGCTCAATCAGATTTATCTTCAACACCTTGCTGACGAACGGGAAACTACGCGAAGCACGCAAGTTACACTCAATCACCTTAATGTCATTCTCACGGGCCAGATACTGGATATTGAACGGGCCGGAGATATTCAACTCCCGTGCAATCTCGCGGCTGATACGCTTAATGCGGCGCACAGTCTCCACGTATAATTTCTGTGGCGGGAACTGGATAGTTGCATCACCGGAGTGCACACCAGCAAACTCGATATGCTCCGAGATGGCATAAGCCACGATCTCACCGTTCTGTGCCACGGCATCCATTTCCACCTCTTTGGCATGTTCGATGAACTGGCTGACAACAACCGGATGTTTCTTCGATACATTAGCCGCAAGCTGCAGGAAGCGTTCCAGTTCTTCCTGGTTGGAGCAGACGTTCATTGCCGCACCGGAGAGCACATAAGACGGACGCACCAGCACAGGGAAACCTACTTCTTCCACAAATTCGTTAATATCGTCCATGCTCGTAAGTTCGCGCCAGCGAGGTTGGTCTACCCCGATACGGTCCAGCATGGCGGAGAACTTCTCACGGTCTTCGGCATTGTCGATGCTTTTAGCGGAAGTTCCGAGGATGGGCACCTTCTGCGCATCCAGACGCAAGGCAAGGTTATTCGGTATCTGACCACCGGTAGAAACAATCACTCCATGCGGATTCTCCAATTCGAGGATATCCATTACCCGCTCAAAGGTGAGCTCGTCGAAGTAAAGACGGTCGCACATATCGTAGTCCGTAGATACGGTTTCGGGGTTATAGTTAATCA
>CAMTFK010000069.1 GCA_947071285.1 uncultured Bacteroides sp.
GAGATCTGCGCATGTCTCGTGGGCTCGGAGATGTGTATAAGAGACAGATCTTTAAATACGATACATGAAAAAAGAAACACTATCCACAAATTAGAATAATGCCTTTTTTCTTTACTGATCAATACTGCTATATGACAATCCTGCTTCTATTTTAACGTCAGTTCAATATAAGCATTGCATTTATTCGTTTGCTGCATCTATAGATGCAGCAAACGAGATGTATAGATGCCGGTCAGCGGATATATAGGTGCTTTTAGGATGTTTATCGTGTTAACAAGACGTCAAAATACATTTTAAGTATCATTCCTGTCATTCAGCGCAGCGAAGACTATACTTCAATGAAATAATAAGAGATGTTTTGGCACATCCTCAACTTGCCTTGTTTTGAATTATATCGAACTGACGTTATTTTAGTTTGCCGAATTACCGTGCATATTAGGATTCATTGACAACTCGGAAGACGGAATGGGAATGCGCAGATATTTTTCATAATTGAAAGTTACCATACCAGTCAAACCGGTCTGTTCCACCTGCAACTCATTCTTGTGAATCAAGTTATTCAGTATAGATGACCGGTCAGGGTCATTCGGGTTGTTATACCAACGCATTAAATTGAAAAAAGCCAGCCTTTCCAATGCAATTCCACCGTCATCCTATCAGGATGGTTGGTTACGGTTCCTGCATTAGGAGTAGCGTGTAGTGTCTTGCTTTGTGGAAAGCTGATAGACCAGAAGGAAGTCATATACAGGAAATTACCTGGCATTTATATCCCTGACAGCGGTTGTTACCGCCGGTATTATGCCTCTTGTGGTAAAAGCCATTACGGCCAAAGGTACTCTTGTGGTCGCTTTCTGTAGTTTTTGTGTGGCCTTTATCCTGTTTGCTTCATTACACGATATGAAATGGATGGTTGTAGCGGCAGTGTTTACAGGAATAGGGGTTGGACTGACTATCACGTTATTGAATCACCTGACGGTAGAAAGGAGTCCGTCAGAACATAGAGGACGTTATTGGGGATTTTACTCCACGGCCTATTTCGGTGGACAGTTCTTTTCATTCATTACGACAACATTTGTCTGCGGAAGTGTTTTTCGGCATTGTAGCGGCACTTGCTATAGTAAATTTTCTGTTTGTGATATTAATATTCAGGAACAAGTAAATGATAAATTGAGGCAAAAGATGTACCGCCACTTTCGTTTGTACGAAACGTACTGGCACACCTTTATTTCATTTGGGCGTCACTATAGTTGATTGTAATGCCGTATGCATTTGCCGACTTATTCAATCCCAACATCCCACCCGGATTCGTCTTTCCTTCTCTTCTTCCAGTTAGAATATCCTTGCTCAAAGTAATCATATTGTTCAGCAGTTGTAATGTTCCGACATCCCCACCATAATAATGCCCTGTATAGAAATGCGTAATTCCAAATTTCTTTAAAGTATCAGCCATCCGCTCACAAGAAGCAATCAGGGTAGAAAAATTCGTGGTTAAAAGCAAATAGCTGTTGAAAGCATCACCGCTAAAGCCATAGGCCGCATCCTTATCAATAAAAGAGGTGGAACCGGGCGTATGTCCGGGTGTAAACACAACCTCTATCTGTCTGCCACCCAAATCAAAGATTTCACCGTCTTTCAAGTATTTGATTGTTCCCTTATAATTAGGCATAAACATAGGAACATTCGGAATATCCGCAGCATTCAAATATATTTCAGGAAAACAGTTCACCGCAGTACCAGTATGGTCAGGATGCACATGAGTTGCGATAAGAATAACCGGCCTTGTTGTAAGAGATTTCACAATCTTATCCAGGCCGGCTATTTTAGTTCCCGCATCTATCAAAATGGCCTTATCATTTCCTTCAATAAGATACATACTTTCATTAGACACCAATTTTCCAGTTCCCACCCAAGTGTGTCCGTCTATTTGACGAAAAACGACATCATCATTCCTGAAAACCTCTTTCTCCTTAAACTGCCCTTCTTGTGCTGATAAAGAATATTGATTTAAAATAATGACTAAAATAAAAAGTACAATCCTTTTCATTCCATAATACGTATGTTACATTGATTTAAGGATATTCCTCTATTTTGATTCTATCGTTATGATATGCCCAGCGGCATCATATTCCAATTCGCACACTTTCAGACTGCGTAACCAGGTCGTCCCATTGGAAGGGACACAGTCGTGATGAAAAAGATACCATTTCCCTTTATATTCAACAATGGAATGATGAGTAGTCCAACCGACTACCGGCATCAAAATAACGCCCTGATAGGTGAACGGACCATATGGATTGTCACCAATGGCATAGCACAACAAATGGGTATCACCGGTAGAATATGAAAAATAATATTTTCCGTTATACTTATGCATCCAGCTTGCTTCGAAGAAACGGCGAGAATTGTCGTCTGCCGTCAGCGGTTTTCCGTCCTCGCCTAGAATAATAAGAGGTTGCGGTTCTTCCGCAAACTGAAGCATATCTGCGCTCAACTTCACTACACGTGACGGCAGGGCAGGCTCATCATCCGCCGGAAAAGCGGCACTCTCCAATGCTTTATTGTTACGGTAGCGTTGCAATTGTCCACCCCATAAACCGCCGAAATACATATAATAATTACCTTCTCCATCGTCGAATACGGCAGGATCAATACTATAACTGCCACGAATAGGGTCAGGCTGCGGAATAAACGGACCTTCTGGGCAATCACTCACAGCTACACCGATGCGGAAAATATCATTCTTATCTTTCAAGGGGAAGTACATATAATATTTGCCATTCTTGCAAACCACATCACAATCCCATAGTTGTCGTCCTGCCCAAGGTATATCCGACACTTTCAAGACGACACCATGGTCTTTTATTTCACCGTGCATTACGTCATCGGTAGAAAATACATGGTAATCACACATATCGAAATGGTCACCGTTATCATTTTCCGGAATGCCGCTTTCGCGGTCGTGTGACGGATAAATATAAACTTTACCCTCAAATACATGTACAGCCGGATCGGCCATGTAATCGTTCGGAACCAGATATCTTGCTTCTTTCTTCATAATGGATAATTATTTTTCAGAGTTGTTTTCTATTAATTCTTTTACGAAAGGCTTCGGCTCATAATGACGGTCGAAAAGTAGCGGATAATCGACACGACCAAGTACCGGAAAGTTATTTTTCCATGAATCATCATCGGTCACTCCCCACGCAGTTACACGAGTTATTACATCGGAATGCTTCAAAAAGAGGTCGAAGAATTCTTTCATGCGGTTGTTCCATGCTTGTGATACGGAATCGGGAAGCCCCTCAGGATAGGGATTAAAAGATTTCTTATAAGCTACGGTTTCCGATATATTCGCTCCCGTATGTATGGTAGGCAGCGCACTCATATCCCATTCCGTAACCATCACCTTTACCCCTGCACTGGCAAAATTGAGTATACTTGCTTCAAAATCCTCTATTTGGGGATAATCCAGACCCATGTGTCCCTGCATACCAACAGCATCAATACGCAAGCCGCGTCCTTTCAGCATCCGGACAAGTTCCACAACTTTATTTCGTTTCGCCTGACCATCCATACCGTAATCATTGTAATAGAGTTCAGCATCGGGATCCGCTTCATGGGCGTACTGGAAAGCCAATGGAATGAACTCTTCACCCAATATTTCATAATATGGAGATTTGCGCCAGGAACCGTCGCCTTCAATCGCTTCATTCACGACATCCCAGCCTTTAATACGTCCTTTGTAACGACCGACAACGGTATGGATATGTTTTTTCATTCGTTCTTTCAGTATTTCGGGCGATACCTTTTTCCCTTTTTCGTCCACACAAAACCACCGTGGAAGTTGTGAGTGCCAGACAAGACAATGCCCGATGACTGCCATTCCGTTTTCTTCGCCGAAACGAACCAGTTTGTCAGCATCCGCAAAGTCATAACGATTTTCTTCGGGATGGATTTCAGCCGATTTCATACAGTTTTCCGCTACAATGGAATTAAAATGACGCTTTACCAGACGTAAGGCGCAAGTGTCATGCCCTGCCGTTTGATTGACGTTCAGTGCCACTCCCGTTAGAAATCTGTCGCCAACGGCTCCCTTCAAAGACGGAACATTCTGTGCTGATAGCTGTATGCCATATCCGCAAGTTCCCCAAAGGCATATAGCGGACAATAATACTGTATATTTCAGTTTCATAATTGATCGTAATTTGATTTATTTTAGAAGTTTAGAATTTGTGTTTTCAAAGGTTTCGTCTTCAGAAGTTCGGATAACTTTTTTGTTATCCGACTTCTTCAAGACTTTAACTAACCTAATTTAACTACCTATAATTACATGAAGACCATGCTTAATAATTATCCTTGGCACGACGTTCCGTCAATTCCGCCTGCATCCGTTCGTTATATTTCTTTGTGATCGGATAGAAACAAAGTGCCACTACACCGACAAGGAAAGTCACCGCCGGAATAAGGCTGGAGGAGAGTACGATACCATGAATAGCCGAGCTGCTTTGTGTTACTCCCGTACCCGACACATAGCCGAACCCTGAAAGTAAGAAGCCGAGAATGGCTCCACCAATACCCAGTCCTGCCTTCAGCGCAAAGACCACGCCTGCAAACACAAATCCTGTTGCACGGCGATAATTTACATACTCCGAATAATCCGCCACATCGGCAATCATCGCCCAAAGCAACGGAACGGTAGGAGCATACGCCAGACTCTTCAGGATATTCAACACGAACATGGATTCAATGTCCCTTTCATCAGGGAAATAAAACAACGCTGTGAACACTGCCGTTAGAGAAAGGCAAATGATGAACACACGTTTCTTTCCGTAGCGGTTGGCTAGGAAATTGGATAGCAGAATGACTCCGAAAAACTGGACGAGTGCCCCCACCATATTGAATACGCCAAAACCGACCTCGTAAGCCTTGTCCGCACTATCAACGACAAGACCGAATGCATTAAGTATTGTATAGCTTGCGCCGCCCGTTGCTTCTGTTGCCACCAATCCCATTTGGTCAAGGAAAGCATAAAGAGCATCCGAATCGACATAATTCTCAAAATAATAGTTCATGGCGCTTCCCCACATGGCAAGCGTAATGAAAATAAACAAAGTCAAAATGAACATGGCCCGCCAAGGAATACTGCTGAAAACGTCTTTTATATCTTTCCGGGTATCTGTCTTCTGACCGGCAGGCGGCGTAATACGCTCGCGTGCTGAAAAAAAGGTAATAACCAGAAAGAAAAAACCGATACATGCAAACAAGGCAACCGTACACAACCAGCCGTGTGCTTTGTCACCTCCGTCAGAAAACTTGCTAACCAACGGCAATGTAAGTCCCTGTACCACAAATTGCGCAATGGTAGCTGATATAAAGCGAATAGAGGTAATGCTTGTCCTTTCTTTTATATCACTGGACATCACTCCTCCTAACGAAGCATACGGAGTATTGTTAAACGAATACAGCGTCATTAGCAACGTATATGAAACCGTGGCATAAAGTGCCACCAATCCCTTATCTTCAATACCCGGATTATAGAATGCCAATATATAGAATACCATAAAAGGCAATGCCGTCCACAATACCCAGGGACGGTATTTTCCAAAACGAGTTTTAGTACGATCACTCAAGATTCCAACAGTGGGGTCTACAAACGCATCAACAATACGTGCAACCAGCATCACTGTTCCGGCAATGGCTCCTTCAAGCCCGAATATATCCGTATAGAATTTAGTCTGGTAAATCATCATCATCTGGAAGACCAGATTTGCCGAACAATCTCCCAAGCTATAACCAATTTTCTCGGTCATCGATACTTTCTGATTCAGTGTGTTCATGAATATTAATTTAAAAGTTTTTTACCAAAAGCAATTCCGGTCACCCAATGAACCGGAATGCTTTTTTACCTATTGAAAACGACATGGGTTCAATTAATGCTGTCAATGTTATACCTATGTTAAAACAACTCTTTCCCTCTGTCAGGATGCAAAGGTAAGCTGTGTAAATGAAATCTTAGAAGAATCATGCTACATGTATCTTTATCAATGATACATCTTTCCAAAGCACCGCTACATTTTTCTTTTTTCATGTTACATTGTGCTGTCAGGAGTGGTGTATTCATTAATCTGTTGTTTTGTTACCGGTTTGAACAATAGCTGGGAGAACATATAGAAACTTTGTTTCCAAACTTTAAAATCATGATATCCACTCGGATAAACATGATAAATATGAGTGATATGATTCTTTTTCAGATAGTCATGCGTCCGTTTGCTGAAAGATATCAAATCGTCCTTGTCTCCACAAGAGATCCATAGCAGATTAAGCAGCTTTTTTGCCTTCTCCACATCCGGCAACAATTCCTGCGGCATCTTCGTGTTCGGTGCGGAAGAAAAACCTCCTACCCATGCGAATTTATCCAGATTACCCAAGCCGAAATTCAACGATTGACCGCCTCCCATAGACAAACCGGCTATCGCACGATGTTCACGGTCGGTTAATACCGGGAAGTTCTTTTCTACGTATGGTATCAAATCATTGAGCAAATCTTTCTCAAATACGGCAAAGGCATCGGCTGCTGCATAAATATTGCCTACAGGCCTGTCATCTTTTTGAGCACGTCCATTAGGAAGCACTACAACCATAGGCAAAGCTTTTCGCTGTGCAATGAGAGTATCCAGTATCAGATGGGGAGCACCCTGAGTGTACCACTCCTTTTCATCACCCCCGATACCGTGGAGCAAGTACAGTACCGGATATTTTTTCTGTCCATCGTAACCGGGAGGGGTATAAACCAATGCCCTGCGGTTAGTTCCTACCGTATTCGAAGCATACGTAATGGTATCTATTTTTCCATGAGGAATTTTCTGGGCGAAAGACGTGCCGACACAAACAAAGAGAATTCCCAAACTAATCAAAATGTTCTTTTTCATCATTTCTGGTCTTTAGTGTAATGAAAGAAATCAATATCTACATATCCGCCAAGTTCCTTAGTGGCGTAATTGAAGAGGGCAAACTTAGTGCCCATAAAAAGTTTCATATAGTCAAATCTCATTTTGAAATCCGTTCCTATTTTCTTCCATGCCTTGTTGTCAAGACTATAATAAAAAGTAGCGATATCTTGTCCCAAACGGAAATCACCGTCAATGCGGAGATAAATCATATCTTGTTTCAACTCCACCCGTTCTTTTTCAGACTTTTCTACTCCCAGTATTGCTTTATCGGAATTACGCAAATCCACAATATTGGTATTCATTGTGAGATATTTTTTGTTTCCTTCAACTACAACTGACAGAAGTCCTGAATGTCCGTTGAAAGCACTGAAGCCGGCCACATCGCCATCTTTCATGTGCGAAACGTCCAACGCAGCAATGCCGCTGCACCGGGGACCTTCCATACGCTGGGTCAACGTGTTGGGTGCAGCATAAAGATTGTCCACTATACGGTTTGTTTTCAGACGCAAATATCCGGGGCGTTCGCTCAAAGTCCAAGCGGTGTTCACCGGATTATGATTCCACTGCCAATTCTTCTTCATCTCTTTGCCGGAAAAGTCATCGCTAACCACCAATGGAATAACTGGACAACCCTGGACGGGTTTCTCCATTGTCTTTGGCACGCATCCCTTCTTGTCTCCCAATATCGGCCAACCATTTTCCCAGTGGCAAGGCATCAAAGTAAGCACTCGTCCCACTCCTCCACGGTCTTGAAAAATAACTCCGTACCAGTTTCCTTTGGCATCATCTACAATCGTGCCTTGCCCCACATACGGGAAACCGTTGAAAGCGTCATCCAATATGACACGTTTTTCATACGGTCCGGTAATCTTATCAGCCCGATAGCATACTTGTCTGCGATGCCCTTCCTTTGGCCAGGAAATCATTAGCAGATAATATTTTCCATTATACTTGATAGCCCGGCTGCCTTCCAATAAACCAGTTTCTTCCGCATCTTTCTGAAAGATATGTATATCCACGCCTCCTTCCTTAACGCCCGACAAGTCGGCATTCAACTCCCTCAACTGCCCAGTGCCATAAAAAATATAAGCCCGGCCATCATCGTCAAAGAAGAGAGAGGCATCATGGAAGTGGGGGATACGTGATACCAACTGCCATTTTCCTGCGGGATCGGAAGTTGAATAAACGTACCCTTTGTAAGGTTTGTCGTTTGGTGAAAAATAGGCATAATACTTCCCGTTATGATAACGGATGGAAGTCGCCCATTGTCCCCTGCCGTATGCCGTTCCGTTTTTCAAATCATAATTGGAGGTGTCTGTTAACTTGTCAAATAAATAACTGACCAGTTCCCAGTTTACCAAATCCTTTGAACGCATCACGGGAGCACCCGGCATCAGGTGCATGGTGGTACTCATCAAGTAGAAAGTATCTCCTACGCGGATAACATCCGGATCAGGAACATCCGCCCAAAGAACAGGATTAGTAAATGTGGTTGCCGTATCTGCCGATATCGGTTGTTGCTGGTTAGTAGCCCCATATCCACAGGTAGCGGACAGGAGCAGCAATGAAATAATTGTCTTTCTCATAATTATCTTTCTTTTTTTAATAAACGAATATTGAATATCCCGCTGGTAGCGGTATTGGGTTTACTGCGAAAGGTGACGGTAATGAAAGCCTTGCCATCTGTCATAGTGGAAGGAATGGCATATTCCACATTCACAAACTCTTTCCGGTTCCATTTTCCCGTTGTGTTTTCTTCTAATAACAGTTGGTCGTCAATCAGAATACTGGAAGAGCGTTTCTCTGTTTCATTACCCCAATAACGTACCATCAACGACAGATCCTGCTCACTACCCGTTGCCAGCTTATAGGAAAAATAACCACCATCACAGGCATCCCGGTATGATTCGCCTTCAAAATATCCTGCAAATGATTTTTCGCTTTTCATTCCGTGATCGACTTCCGGTTGCTGTTCACCGGTCCCTACGGCATCTATGGTACGCTGATCCAGCAACAGTTTGCGTTGTTCTTCCTCTTTGGCACGTTTTTGATATGTAGCATATTCTTCTTCAGTCATAGAAAGCCAATACATCATGTAGCGGCAATCATGGATGCGGAAGAAAGGTTCAAACACGAGACTTTCATATTGCTCCTCCCTGAATAAACCGGGAACAATATAGCAACAGGGTTTACCGGAAACCGGACACATATTATTTAATTTTGTTTGAATGTCTTTTCTTTCACCGATTATAAGGGGGGTATCGAAAACGGAAACTAACGGACCGGAAGCAATATGCCCCCACCGGCTGTCATCGGCAATCAATCCGTCCAAGTGTTCTTGCCCCATTCTTGCTCCTAACAGAATAGGTCCGCGAAGAACGGATATATAATTAGGAACATGAGGCAGTTCTTCGATACTTACGCCCATGGGCATACTTATTTCCACAACATCCCCATTCTGCCATTGCCGGTCAATAACTATATAAGAAGAAGGAGAAGAGGTTATGGCATAATCCTGACCGTTACAAAGTGCTTTCATGCCGGAATGCCCCCAACCGGGGTGGCGTACCAGTAACTTAAAACGGACTGGGTGCTTTGTCTTTATTGTCAACTTGCTGTTTTCTTCATCCGGGAAACCGGTTTGCTGCATAATAACTACTTCCTTTTCTTTCCACGTCAATTCTGATGCTACAAACAGGTTGACAAACAGGGAATCGTGGGCGTGGGTATAAATAAACTCTCCATATTTCCCGTGATTTTCCATACCTGTTCCAACACAGCACCACATGGCATTATTGGGCGATGAATAGACACGATAATGTGCTGGACGTGCAGGCGTGAAGTAAACATAGCCTCCATGTTTCGGGTGTTGGGTGGATAATATGTGATTATATAAAGCCCGTTCATAAAAATCTGCATATTTTGCAGATGGATTCATGCGGAATAAATCTTCAGTCAGCTTCAACATATTGTTCGTATTGCATGATTCCGGTCCTTCCCGATCTTCCACATAACTTTTGCAATCATCTGCCGGAGCGAAATGTTCCCGACGGCTATTACCTCCCAACGATAAAGAACGATGATTGGTCACTTTGTTCCAAAAGAAATCGGCAGCATCTGCATATTGTTTGTCCTGATCTACCTCCGCAATCCTGGCATATCCCACTACCTTAGGCACTTGCGTATTGGCATGTTTGTTATCCAAGTTATCCACATGGGCAACCATGCTGTCAAAAAGCCATTTATGGGAAAAACGTTTGGCTGCATCCAGGTATTTCTTCTCTTTTGTCATCTGATAAGCATCCGCATAGACTTCATCCATTCCTCCGAACTCATTGGCAAGCATTTGTTCCATTTGTTCATCATTGAGAGGAGCGATGACGGTTAATCCCCAATCACACAAATCAAGGAACATTTTCCGTGCTTCTTCATTTCCTCCATATAGCCACGCATCCCTTAATCCGGCATACGTTTTATGCAGATTATACCAAGGAACCCATACTTTCCATACGATTCCTACATTTCCTTTTTTTATTTCAGCCCAGATTTTCTTCCCGTCCGGAACGCCTCCCACATATCCGTCACCATTCTGCAACTGACAGCGTTTCAATTCGGCAATCATGTAGTCCATTCTCGTCTTGCAGGCTTCATCACCTGTTGCGGCATAATGAATGGCCAAAGCGGTCAGGTAATGTCCGCCTACGTGTCCGTCCAGCCCGATCCAATTTTCAAAGCTATCCGCTTTTGGGGGGAATCCGGCTTCTTTTAGATAAGGAGCCAGCAAACGATCTGTATCATATTGAAGGAGAACTTTTGTATTCAAGGTACAAGCATGCTTGAAAGGACCATCTAATAGTTTGACATCGCATAGAGGAAAAGTGTTGCTGTACAACTTGTCTTGGGCATTCACTCCTGTGATGACCAATAACGTAAATAAGATTAAGATAATTCTGTGTCCCATGGTATTTTTTCTTTTTCTGTTTTCCTTGTCGCAAAGATACCTCACAGACAGCAATCCCAAATAAAAATATGAAACACATATCTTTAGTTATAATACATACTACAAATACAGCGTTACATTTTTCTTTGTCTATGTTGCGCAATTTATTAAAATTCAATACGTAACCCTTTTAAAGAATCTTGTAACCCATAATATAAAGTACTTTTAAAACCATTCTCTACTTTTGTCCTATCGAAATTGCCGAGTCTTTAAAAACAAAATAATAGACAATAAAAAGATGAATGAAAAACATTTAATGAATCGTGCAGCAAACAATATTCGCATCCTTGCTGCCTCAATGGTAGAGAAAGCCAATTCCGGACACCCGGGCGGAGCCATGGGTGGTGCTGATTTTATGAACGTGCTCTTCTCTGAGTTTTTAATATATGATCCTGAAAATCCTCGTTGGGAAGGTCGTGACCGTTTCTTCCTTGATCCGGGTCACATGTCACCCATGTTGTACTCCACATTGGCACTGACCGGCAAGTTTACCATGGAAGAACTGGCACAGTTCCGCCAGTGGGGAAGCCCTACTCCGGGACATCCTGAAGTAGACATCATGCGTGGTATTGAAAATACTTCCGGCCCGCTGGGACAGGGACATACCTTTGCAATAGGCGCTGCCATCGCTGCCAAATTCCTAAAAGCCCGCTTGGGTGATGTTATGAGCCAGACGATTTATGCTTATATTTCCGACGGTGGCGTACAGGAAGAAATCTCTCAGGGTGCAGGTCGTCTGGCTGGTCACTTGGGACTGGACAACCTGATTATGTTCTACGATTCAAATGACATCCAGCTGTCTACTAAAACCAATGCGGTAACCAGCGAAGATGTTGCCAAGAAATACGAAGCATGGAACTGGAAAGTCATCACCATCAACGGTAATGATCCCGAAACAATCCGTGCCGCATTGACAGAAGCCAAAGCCGTAACCGGACAACCTACATTGATTATCGGTAAAACCGTAATGGGTAAAGGTGCCCGCAAAGCGGATGGTTCCAGCTACGAGCGCAACTGTGCTACCCACGGTGCACCTTTGGGTGGAGATGCTTACATCAATACAATCAAGAATTTGGGAGGCGATCCTACCAATCCGTTCCAAATTTTCACAGAAGTGAAAGAACTGTATGCCAAGCGTGCAGAAGAACTGAAGAAGATCGTTGCCGAAAAATATGCAGCGAAAGCTGAATGGGTAAAAGCAAACCCCGAGTTAGCTTCCAAACTGGAATTGTGGTTCTCAGGCAAAGCTCCGAAAGTAAACTGGAGCGCCATCGAACAGAAAGCCGGAGATGCTACCCGCAGCGCATCAGCCAAAGTACTGGGCGTATTGGCAACAGAAGTAGAAAACATGATTGTTTCTTCTGCCGACTTGTCCAACTCTGACAAGACTGATGGTTTCCTGAAGAAAACCTATGCATTTACCAGAGGCGATTTCAGCGGATCATTCCTGCAAGCAGGCGTATCCGAATTGACTATGGCTTGTTGCTGTTTGGGTATGGCACTTCACGGCGGTGTGATTGCCGCTTGTGCTACCTTCTTTGTATTCTCCGACTATATGAAACCTGCCATCCGCATGGCTGCCTTGATGGAACTTCCCGTTAAGTTCATCTGGACACACGATGCATTCCGCGTAGGCGAAGACGGTCCTACCCACGAACCGGTGGAACAGGAAGCACAAATCCGCTTGATGGAAAAACTGAAAAACCACAAGGGACACAACTCCATGTTGGTACTCCGTCCGGCAGATGCAGAAGAAACCACTGTAGCATGGAAACTGGCCATGGAAAATATCGGCACTCCCACAGCATTAATCTTCTCCCGTCAGAATATCGTAAACCTTCCCGCAGGAAACGACTACTCACAGGTAGCCAAAGGCGCCTACATTGTTGCAGGTTCTGATGAGAATCCCAATGTAATCCTCGTAGCTTCAGGTTCTGAAGTATCTACTTTGGAAGCTGGAGCAGAATTGCTTCGCAAGGATGGCGTAAAGGTGCGCATCGTCTCTGTTCCCTCCGAAGGACTGTTCCGCAACCAAAGTAAGGACTATCAGAACAGCATACTTCTTACAGGAGTTAAAATCTTCGGCCTCACAGCCGGTCTGCCTGTAAACCTCGAAGGTCTGGTAGGAACTGATGGCAAGGTATTCGGTCTGGAATCATTCGGTTTCTCCGCTCCTTATAAGGTGTTGGATGAGAAACTGGGCTTTACCGCACAAAATGTGTATAATCAGGTAAAAGAAATGCTGGTATGAGAACTGATAGATAAAAAAACGAATCATCATTTTAAAACAACTATATGTATCTATTAGGTTATGATATTGGAAGCTCGTCCGTAAAAGCGAGCTTGGTAAACGCCGAAACCGGCAAATGTGTATCCTCCGCTTTCTTTCCAAAGACGGAGGCGGCTATCATTGCCGTAAAACCGGGCTGGGCTGAACAAAATCCCGAAGGCTGGTGGGAGAATCTGAAACTTGCAACACAAGCTATTATGGCCGATTCGGGTGCAAATGCAGGTGAAATCAAGGCTATCGGCATCTCTTATCAGATGCACGGATTGGTATGTGTGGACAAAGACCAGAATGTGCTGCGCCCTTCTATTATCTGGTGCGATTCGCGCGCTGTGCCTTATGGTGAAAAAGCCTTTGAAACACTAGGTGAAGAAAAATGCCTTTCGCATCTGCTGAATTCCCCTGGCAACTTCACTGCCTCCAAACTGGCGTGGATAAAGGGGAACGAACCGGCAATCTACGAAAAAATCCATAAGATTATGCTTCCGGGCGATTATATCGCCATGAAACTGAGCGGCGAAATCTGCACGACTGTTTCCGGTCTTTCGGAAGGTATGTTTTGGGATTTCAAGAAGAACCATGTAGCTGACTTCCTGATGAGCTACTACGGTTTCGACAATTCCCTGATTGCGGACATCAAACCGACCTTCTCCGAACAAGGACGCGTAAACGCTGCCGCAGCCAAAGAACTGGGACTGAAAGAAGGTACGCCGATTACTTATCGTGCAGGCGACCAGCCAAACAACGCCCTTTCATTGAATGTATTCAATCCAGGTGAGATTGCTTCCACGGCAGGTACTTCGGGTGTGGTATATGGTGTAAACGGTGAGGTAAACTACGATCCGAAATCACGTGTAAATACATTCGCTCATGTGAATCATACGGGCGAACAGACTCGTCTGGGCGTTTTGCTCTGTATCAACGGTACGGGTATCCTCAACTCTTGGGTAAAACGCACAATTGCTCCCGAAGGTATCTCTTATAATGAAATGAATGTACTGGCATCGCAGACTCCTGTCGGTAGTGCAGGAATCAGTATTCTACCTTTCGGCAACGGTGCGGAACGTATGCTTGAAAATAGAGAAATTAACTGTTCCATCCGTGGCTTGAACTTCAATCTTCACGGCAAGCAGCACATTGTCCGCGCAGCGCAGGAAGGTATCGTGTTCTCGTTTAAATATGGTATAGACATCATGGAAGGTATGGGCATCCCCATACAGAAAATCCATGCAGGTCATGCAAATATGTTCCTGAGCTCCATCTTCCGCGACACGTTGGCAGGTGTGACAGGTGCAGTAATCGAGTTGTACGATACAGACGGTTCGGTAGGTGCAGCTAAGGGCGCAGGTATCGGTGCAGGTATCTACAAAGATAACAGCGAGGCATTCGCTACGCTGGAAAAGTTGGATGTCATAGAGCCCAATCAGACTAAACGGCAGGAATATGCTGATGCTTATGCACGCTGGAAATATCGTTTGGAAAAATCAATGGCTAAATAGTAAACTGGTAATAATTAACTTTTAAAAATTCAATTAAAATTATGGCGACAAAAGAGTATTTTCCCGGAATAGGAAAGATTAAATTCGAGGGTAAAGAAAGTAAGAATCCGATGGCATTCCGTTATTACGACGCTGAAAAGATTATCATGGGCAAGAAAATGAAGGACTGGTTGAGGTTCGCTATGGCCTGGTGGCACACTCTCTGTGCAGAAGGTGGCGACCAGTTCGGTGGCGGTACCAAGCATTTTCCCTGGAACGGTAATGCCAATACCGTTCAGGCGGCCAAGAACAAAATGGATGCCGGTTTCGAGTTTATGCAGAAAATGGGTATTGAATACTACTGCTTCCATGATGTAGACCTCTGCAATGAAGCTGATACCATTGAAGAATATGAAGCAAACTTGAAAGCTATCGTGACTTATGCTAAACAGAAACAAGCTGAAACCGGTATCAAACTGTTGTGGGGTACTGCTAATGTATTCGGTCATGCACGCTATATGAACGGTGCTGCTACCAATCCTGATTTTGACGTTGTGGCACGCGCTGCCGTTCAGATAAAGAATGCTATCGACGCCACTATCGAACTGGGTGGTTCAAACTATGTATTCTGGGGCGGACGTGAAGGTTATATGTCTTTACTGAATACTGACCAGAAACGCGAGAAAGAACACCTTGCAAAGATGCTGACCATTGCTCGTGACTATGCACGTGCACGTGGCTTCAAAGGCACTTTCCTGATTGAACCGAAACCGATGGAACCGACCAAACATCAATATGATGTAGATACTGAAACAGTTATCGGCTTTCTGAAAGCTCACGGTCTGGATAAAGACTTCAAGGTGAACATCGAAGTTAATCATGCTACTTTGGCCGGTCACACTTTCGAACATGAATTGGCTGTAGCTGTTGACAACGATATGCTGGGTTCTATCGATGCCAACCGCGGTGACTACCAGAACGGTTGGGATACTGACCAATTCCCTATCGATAACTATGAACTGACCCAGGCTATGATGCAAATCATCCGCAACGGTGGTTTAGGCAATGGCGGTACAAACTTTGATGCTAAGACTCGTCGTAACTCTACCGACCTAGAAGATATCTTCATCGCTCACATCGCAGGTATGGATGCTATGGCACGTGCTTTAGAAAGCGCAGCTAAATTACTGGAAGAGTCTCCTTACAAGAAGATGTTAGCTGACCGTTACGCATCATTCGATGCTGGCAAGGGTAAGGAATTCGAAGACGACAAGCTGACTCTGGAAGAAGTTGTAGCTTATGCGAAAGCTAACGGTGAACCGAAACAAACCAGTGGTAAGCAAGAATTGTACGAGGCAATCGTGAATATGTATTGCTAATTATTACAATGGAATAGTGACAGGCGGCAGTTGGAAAATTGTTGCCTGTCTTGCTATACTTATCTAATTAATAAAATAGGATATATTGGTGGAGCATTTGAGTAATGTTGTACAATAATCAGCTTTAGTAGGAATTAAATAAATACAATTTCGATGATACAAGCAAAACTCAAACTGGAAATTATCATCGGATACCTGACATGGGTGTTCTTCTTAGCTTTGATAGTTTACATCGTCCGTGACGGCTGGCAAAAGAAAAGCGTAATGGAAAAGCAGGAAGCGCATTGGCAAGGAGAAAGGCAGAAGACAAACCGGGCTTTTCTCTACCTGCTGGACCTTGCCTATACCGGTGAACTGATTACCGGATGGACGGAAGATGACTATGCTGCCTACCGAAAGAAGCAGGTCGCAACAGTCACATTGCTGCAAAACCTAAAAGCCGGACAGAAAGACAGCCTACAACGAAAATACATTGACTCTGTGTGTAGCCTACTGGTAGAAAAAGAGAAACAGATGGCAGCCTTGTTGCAGTTGCTGGAGAACATGCCAGATGCGGGGGAAATCGTCCGCCAGAAAATACCTGTCGTCGTGTCGCAAAGCAAAAAGGACATCCCCCAACAGAAAGAAATGCCTGTCATTCAGATCGGTGAAAAGAAGAAAAAGAGCTTCTGGGGCATTTTCCGCAAGCAGGAAAAGAAATCGGCTTATGCCTTGCAACGGGAAGAAGCATGGAAAGAACCGGTCCCTGCCACAACTTCCTCCGGTACAAAGAGAACCGGTGTGAAATCCTCCGCACTGTTGTATTCCATTGAAAAAGAGATTGACAGCACTACACTCCATTACGAAGAAATCCTGTCCATCAAAATGGACAGCCTCAGACGGGGCAACCGAATACTGAACGAACATATCAACCTGCTGGTACAGAACTTCGAAAGAAAGGAAAGTGAATCTTTTTGTCGAGAAATACGTTGGCAACAGGAAACGCGTACCCACACCTTCCGGTTGATTGCGGGTACCAGCATCGGGACATTCTTGCTGGTTATCCTGTTGTATATGGTGATACACAGGGACGTGAACCGTCAGTACCGTTACCGGAAAGAATTGGAAAAAACAAACGGGAAGAATCTAGAATTACTTACCACCCGTAAAAACATGATGCTCTCCATCGCCCACGACCTGCGTGCACCGCTGGCCACTATCAAAGGGTGTGCTGAACTGATTTCCGGTGAAGAAGAGAAAAACCGTAAGGATGAGTACGCGCAGAATATCCTCCACTCATCCGATTACATGCTCGAGCTGGTGAATACGCTGATCGAGTTCTATCTACTGGATACTGGTAGGAACAAACCGAACCTCTCGATTTTCCGGCTGGAAACCCTCTTTAATGAAATCATTCAAAACTATGGTTCGTTGGCTCAAACGAAAAAACTCCGCCTGGTCACCGACTTCTCCGGTTTGGATGTAGTAGTAAGTGGCGACCGTTCACAACTCCAGCAAATTCTGAACAATCTGCTTTCCAATGCGGTTAAATTCACCCAGCAAGGTGAAGTCCGTCTACAGGCAGAATACAGGAATAATGAGTTATATTTCTTGGTACAGGACACCGGTACCGGAATGACAGAAGAAGAAAAAGGTCGGATATTCGCAGCCTTTGAACGGCTGGATAATGCCCGGAATCTTCCTGGTTTCGGATTGGGGCTAGCCATTACAAACAGGTTGGTTTCCGGTATGCAAGGAACTCTTACCGTAAAAAGTAAACCGGGTGAAGGAAGCACGTTTGCCGTATTCTTGCCATTCCCGAAAGCCGATAAATCTACCCGGGTTGATGAGACATACGTCGCTACCGATTATCACCTGGATGGAATCAACGTACTGGTCATTGATGATGACCAGATACAACTAAACATTACCAAAGAGATGTTTCATCGTAACGGAGTCTGGTGCGACTGCTGTCAGACCAGCCGTGAACTAGTTACCCGACTCCGGTCACAAAGATACGACCTACTGCTGACGGATATTCAGATGCCTGAAACGGACGGTTACAGAATACTTGAATTACTCCGGACCTCCAATATGGAGAATGCAAAGACCATACCTGTTATAGCGGTAACGGCACGGGTGGACGACGACAATGAGTATCTGTTGGGTGGCTTTTCGGGCTGCATCCACAAGCCATTCTCTATGGAAGAACTGATAAACACAGTGGCACAAATAATAGGAAAAAAAGACAAAAAGGAGTATGAACCCGATTTCTCGCTTATCCTTTCGGGGGAAGACAACCAGAAGGAAATGCTCGGTCTATTTATTGAGGAAAGCCGGAAAGATCTTTTAATATTGACCGATGCTTTAGACCGACAAGACAAGGAAACCATAATTTCAATATTGCATAAGAAACTACCTTTGTGGGAAACTGTCCGTTTGGATTTTCCCTTGTACCTTTTACGAAAGTTGGTGACAGACTATACAATAGAGTGGACCGATGAGCAATACATGGAAATACGAGACATTATCCGGGCAGTAGAAAAACTTATAGCATACGCTAAAAAAATACAGGAGGAAAGTCTATGAAAACAATTCTGATAATTGAAGATGATATCGTATTCAGCCGCAGCATCAGCAACTGGCTGGTGAAAAAAGGAATGAAAACCGATTGTGTGACAACCCTTGCGAATGCACGCAAAGCTATCGAACAAAAGGAGTTCAGCCTCATACTGGCAGACCTGCGCCTGCCGGATGGTAACAGCACCTCGCTCCTGAAATGGATGAATGAGAAACAATATTCCATTCCTTTCCTGATCATGACCAATTACGGACAGGTAGAGAATGCGGTGACGGCCATGCAACTCGGAGCGATCAACTACCTGTGCAAGCCCGTGCAGCCGGACAAACTCCTGGCTCTAATTACAGATATATTCAACAAGGAAAGCGACAAACCAGTTTTCTACCGGGGTGAAAGCCCCAAGGCCCATGAGATGTACCGCCTGATAGAAGTGATTGCCGGTGCGGATATCTCCGTCCTGCTCCGTGGAGATTCCGGTACCGGAAAAGAACATATCGCAGCCGAGATACATGCTCGTAGTCACCGGAAAAACAAGCCGTATCTGGCAATCGACTGTGGAGCCATCTCTAACGAGCTTGCCGCCTCCGAGTTTTTCGGTCATCAGAAGGGAGCCTTTACCGGAGCGGAAAGTGACAAAATCGGCCTCCTCCGTGCCGCCGACGGAGGAACCCTGTTTCTGGACGAGATAGGCAACCTTTCCTATAAAACGCAGATGCTCCTGCTCAGGGCCTTGCAAGAGAAACGCTGTAAACCGGTGGGTTCCACAAAAGAATACTCTTTCGATATCCGGCTGGTTGCCGCCACCAATGAGAATCTGGAAAAAGCCATCGAGGAAGGACGCTTCCGGGAAGACCTGTTCCACCGGCTCAATGAGTTCACCCTTCGGATTCCCACGCTGGCCGAATGCCGGGAAGATATCCTCCCTCTGGCTGATTTCTTC
>CAMTFK010000070.1 GCA_947071285.1 uncultured Bacteroides sp.
TGAAATGCATGTATGCATTTCGGGTTAATACTTCATTTTACTAAGCAATCAATGCATCAGAATATTTAAGGGGATTGAGTAGGACCATAACCGGTATGGAAAAGTCTGTCGGCTTTAGGATGCTAATTACTTGAAGTCACGCTTGAATTCAGGTTCTATTCTATCTTTATGTTCGTCAACGTTAATTAACGTTAGTGGGTGTCAAAGGTAAAATTTTATTTTAATGTAATGAAAGAAATATCTCTTTTATGTTCATAATTTTACTTATTATGCTTTGTATGAAGATGATAAATAAGCAGGTTTTACCCTACATTTTCATTCTTTCGCGGGAGATTTCAAAATTATCACGTACCTTTGTAGTCAAATTAAAGATAATCTGAGGACTTATGCCATTAAATTTACCTGATAAACTGCCGGCGATAGAGTTGCTGAAAGAAGAGAATATATTTGTCATTGACAACTCGCGCGCCACGCAACAGGACATCCGTCCGTTGCGCATCGTTATCCTGAACTTGATGCCTTTGAAGATTACCACGGAGACAGACCTTGTGCGTTTGCTCTCTAATACACCGCTTCAGGTGGAAATCTCGTTCATGAAAATCAAGAGTCATACATCGAAGAATACGCCTGTTGAACACATGCAGACGTTCTATACTGACTTTGAGAAGATGCGTGGTGAGAAGTACGACGGTATGATTATCACCGGTGCCCCGGTAGAGCAACTGGATTTTGAAGAAGTGACTTACTGGGATGAGATAATGGAAATTTTCGATTGGGCGCGTACGCACGTCACATCCACCCTTTATATATGCTGGGCGGCACAGGCCGGACTCTATCATCATTATGGAGTGCCTAAGTATGCTTTGGATAAGAAAATGTTCGGCATTTTCGAACATCGTCCATTGCAGCCGTTGCATGCTATTTTCCGTGGGTTTGATGATGTGTTCTATGTCCCCCATAGCCGACATACAGAGGTGCGGAAGGAAGATATTCTGAAAGTGCCGGAACTGACTTTGCTCTCTGAATCGGAAGAGGCGGGTGTGCATCTTGTTGTGGCACGTGGTGGGCGTGAGTTCTTTGTGACCGGGCATTCGGAGTACTCTCCGTTGACACTGGATACAGAATACCGCAGAGACTTAGACAAGGGACTGCCTATTGAAGTACCTCGCAACTATTATGTGGATAATGATTTGAATAAAGGTGTGATGGTACGCTGGCGTGCCCATGCCAATTTACTGTTCTCCAATTGGCTGAACTACTTCGTATATCAGGAAACTCCGTATAATATCAACGATATAAAGTAGTTACAAGCTACTGGCTACGAGTGACAAGACCTTACAGTGTATAGCGTAGCACTCGTAGCTTGTAGCCTGTAACTTGTAACTAAAACAATATGATTAAACAACGGAAGATAGAACTACTGGCACCTGCCAAGAATCTGGAATGTGGTATCGAGGCTATCAATCACGGTGCGGATGCAGTATATATTGGTGCGCCCCGCTTTGGTGCGCGTGCGGCTGCCGGTAACTCACTGGAAGATATAGCAGCTTTGGTGGCGCATGCCCATTTGTATAATGCCCGGATTTATGTCACTGTCAATACGATTCTGAAAGAAGAAGAACTGGCGGAAACGGAAGTTATGATTTGGGACTTATATCGTGCGGGTGTAGATGCACTCATTGTGCAGGATATGGGAATCACCCGTCTGAACCTACCGCCTATCCCTCTGCATGCCAGTACACAAATGGATAACCGTACACCGGAGAAGGTGCGCTTTCTGGCAGAAGCCGGTTTCCGGCAAGTGGTGTTGGCGCGTGAACTTTCTTTGCAGGATATCAATCATATTCATAAAGCTTGTCCTGAGGTACCGTTGGAAATCTTTGTGCATGGTGCGCTTTGTGTCAGCTATAGTGGACAGTGCTATGTTAGTCAGGCATGCTTCGGGCGTAGTGCCAACCGGGGAGAGTGTGCACAGTTTTGCCGCTTGCCTTTCAGCCTGACGGATGCTGACGGAAAGGTGATAGTGCGCGATAAGCATTTGCTTTCCCTTAAAGATTTGAATCAGAGCGATATTCTGGAAGAACTGCTCGATGCGGGTGCTACTTCCCTTAAAATAGAAGGGCGTCTGAAAGATGTCTCTTACGTAAAGAATGTCACGGCGGCCTATCGTCAGAAGCTGGATGCCATCTTTGCCCGCCGCAAAGAATATGTGCGTGCTTCTTCCGGTACCTGTCGTTATACTTTCCGGCCGCAACTGGATAAGAGCTTCAGTCGTGGATTTACCCACTATTTCCTGCACGGACGCAGTGAAGAGATTTTCTCTTTCGATACCCCGAAATCTCTCGGTGAAGAGATGGGAACTATGAAAGAGCAACGTGGAAACTACCTCACGGTGGCTGGACTGAAATCTTTCAATAATGGTGATGGCGTATGCTATCTCGATGAACAGGGCCGTCTGCAAGGTTTCCGCATCAACCGCGTGGATGGAAATAAACTTTATCCGGCAGGTGAAATGCCCCGTATCCGTCCGCGAACTGTGCTCTATCGCAACTTTGACCAGGAATTTGAAAAGCTGCTTTCCCGCAAGTCTTCCGAGCGGAAGATTGCCGTATCCTTGCTTTTGGCAGATACAGCTTTTGGCTTTGCTCTGACTGCTACGGATGAGGATGATAATAGCGTGACCCTTTCTTTCCCTTATCAGAAAGAACTTGCCCGTACACCGCAGGCGGATAATCTGCGTACGCAACTCGGCAAATTAGGAAATACTCCCTTTGAAGCTTGTTCCCCTATAGGGGCGAATCATCACTCGCCTGAAACTGGTTCCGCCATTGAAATTCATTTTTCCGGCAACTGGTTTCTTCCTGCTTCCGTCGTAGCCGAATGGCGGCGCCAGATTATAGAAAAACTTATTACTACCCGCCGCATCAACTACCGTCAGGAACTGGCTGTCTGGAAACCAACCGCCCATCCTTTCCCGCTTCCGGATACTTCGCATAAATCAGCCGCTTCCGGAACTTCATTGACGTATCTCGGCAATGTGATGAACACCCGTGCCGCTTCTTTCTATACTGACCACGGTATTGCCTCCGTGGCTCCGGCCTATGAGAAACAAGCTGTTCCGGGTGCTGTCCTGATGTTCTGCAAGCATTGCTTGCGATATAGTATGGGCTGGTGTCCTACTTACCAAAAGGGGCGTTCGCCTTATCGGGAACCTTATTACCTGTCAGGAACCGATGGTAAGCGTTTCCGCCTGGAGTTTGATTGTAAGAATTGTCAGATGAAGGTTTATGCGGAATAAGGAAGTGAAATATGGTTCAGGAATACGGAGCAGCATAGGACTACGCAGAGTATATAGTTTCTTTTCTTTGCGCAGGTCTGCACTTATCTGCATTTCTTTATTCTTGTGCTTCTGTTTTCTTTCTTGCCGCTATTCGCGTCCCGACCTGGATGATGAAGGAATGAGTGCCGGGACCCGCGATTCCCTGACTTACCTTTATGACCGTCACTATACGCTGAATACCAATCTGGAAGTGGTGCAAGATTCTGCTGTGCTTGCCTGTCTACCGGTGAAAGATTGCTATAATACCCTTTACAAAGGAGACCGCGTGGTAGTGGCTGAGTTCGCTATTCATCCGGCGGATAGTGTGGATAGTGTCTGGGTGAAGTTGGCCCATACTCAGGAGATACAAGGCTGGATTGGTGAGCGGGAGATGATGCAGGCTTTTGTGCCGACGGATAGTATTTCCCAATTCATTTACCTGTTCAGTGACACGCATGCATCGTATTTCGTTATCATTTTCGCCTTGTTTGTGGGTGCCTGGATGCTTCGCTTGTTCCGTCGCAAACAGTTGAAGATGGTTTATTTCAATGATATAGATAGTGTGTATCCGTTGTTGCTTTGCCTGCTGATGGCATTCAGTGCCACGGTGTACGAATCCATGCAGGTTTTTGTGCCCGAAACATGGGAACACTTCTACTTCAATCCTACGCTTTCTCCTTTCAAAGTACCGTTTATTCTTTCGGTCTTTTTGCTGGGCATCTGGTTGTTTATTATAGTGTTGTTGGCAGTGCTCGATGATTTGTTCCGTCAGCTTTCGCCTGCTGCTGCTATGTTCTATTTGCTGGGTCTGGCATCTTGTTGCATCTTCTGCTATTTCTTCTTTATATTGACTACACAGATATATATTGGCTACGTCTTCCTTGCTGCTTTCATCTGGATTTTCCTGAAAAAGATGCATACCACACTTGTTGTTTACCGTTATCGTTGCGGAAATTGCGGACAGAAGCTCAAAGAGAAAGGGAGCTGTCCGAGTTGCGGGGCGATTAATGAATAAGAGAATAGGATAACGATCCTCAGTTTTGAAACAAAAGTGTATCTTTATTGCTGAAAACCAATATATTTCAATCCTGTTTTAAAAAAACGAGGGCGGTATATATTTACATCTTTCCTCTTGCGTATAAGCCTATAGCAATGCGGCATACTTGCGTACTTGGTTCAGCCGTTCCATAAAGGATTTATCGCTGGCTGCCTGTCGCATATTGTAATCGAGCTGCATCCGCATCAGTAGTCCTGCACTTATACCCAAAGCTGCCTCAAACAACATAGCTGTGGTAGTGGTGAGGGGGCGACGGCAGTTCAAAATGTCATTCAGGATTTTGTATGAAATGCCCGTCTGTGCGGCAAGTCGGGTTTGCGGCAACTTGCGGCTTTCAATTTCTTCCTTGAGTAGTTCGCCCGGATGAATGGGGCGTTGGCAAGTATATTTTCCCATATTCGTATCTCCTATTTATAATGATTCGACAATTCCAAAATGTTGCATATCGTCACGACTGTTTCAGCCGAGACCTGCTTCACCGTGAACTCAATGCGGTACTGGTTGTTTACCCTAATAGAAGAAATTCCTGCTTTGTCTCCTTTCAGCACTTCGTAATGCAATGAATGGATGGCATACAGTTCTTCCACGTTTTGGGCTTGTTCCAGAACCTTGACACGCAACTGGTACCGTGCCACGATATGGGGTTGGAAGCGATTTTTTTTGTCCGTCGTCTTTCCGTCCTCATACAATTGACGCAGGTATTCCTTATCAAAGTTTATTTCCATTGCTTTCTATTTCGATTCACTGTGCAAAGGTAATGCTTATTTTTGATACTCCACTATAAAAGTGGAAACTGTTTCGGAAATCCTACACTTATCCGAATACAATATCAAACTTGCTCCCGTTCAACCTGTTTAATCGGATTTACAATCATAGGTGGTTGAAAGTGTATCTACGGTAGAGGAAAAATATTCTTATAGGAATGAACTTGTTTTAGAACCTGCAACGCAATTCAATTCCCGCCTGTATCGGTCGTCCTTTCTGCATGAATCCGTTACCCATGCTTTCAAAGTAAAAAGCAGCATAATCTTTATCCAGTGCATTGCGAACCCAGAAGTCAATCTGTCCGTTGCCTTTCTGCAGACTGAGGCGTCCGTTCAGTGTGCCGTAGAAGGACTGGCTGACGTCGTTTTGCTCTGTCCAGTAGATACGACCGGCACCAGTATAGTTGGCATTTACTTGGATGCGGTCCAGCCAATGGCCCGGGTTGATGCGAAAGACGTATTGTCCGCCCAGACTCAGCGTATGCTTGGGGACGAAGGGGACATAATTGCCGTTGTAGCTTATTTCCTCTAATTTACTGTTCGTTGTTATGTAATCTTTAAATGTGGCATAAGTATAGCCATAACTTGCAGTCAATGTAAAGTTAGTGGTAACTGCACCCATCAGAGATATTTCAGCTCCGAGGCTGCGACTCTTTCCTGCATTTACCGTTTCGCGTCCGAGTCCGCTTTGGGCAAAACGTGATATTTGCTGGTCGCGCGTTTCGAGCCAGAATAGGGCGGCGTCAGCACGCAGGCGGTTCTGGAAAAGATTCAGGTGAGTACCTACTTCATAGTTCCAGGTCTGTTCCGGTTTGTACATGGTAGCGGCTCTGGCATCCGGGTTTGCTCCGGCATTCGGTAAATTTTCTTCTACCAATTCCTTATAAGCATCGGGAACATGAGGCATGATTTCTTCTTTAGATTGTTTCATCATATCATTGCGCAGGCTGGATTGCAGTAAGTCTGAAAACATCTGGATGTTGTAGCCACCGGAACGATATCCTTTGCTGACAGTCAGATAAATGTTCCCGGTGTTTTTCTTGAAATCATATTGCAAGGCAAATTTCGGCAATAATTGCAGATAATCCTTACTGATAGAACCTTCATATTTTGATTCTACGGTCAATGCGCTTTCCGGCATCATCGTGATATCCCTGATAACTTGTCCATTCTGTATCATCTGACCTGTGATGCCTACGGTGTAGTCCATGGCTGTGCCGGAGTTGTAGTCCATCTTCATCTTTTCGTAGTCCAGTCGAAGCCCGGCGGTGAAAGAGAATCCGTCAAGCCCGAATACATCCCGGAAAGTGGATTGGTGAAACAAGGCTCCGTTCAGAAGCGGAGTCTGGAAATCTCCGTTGATGGGCAGTCGAGTACTGGTAATCTTTAATGAGGGCATGATATTCATGCTCATCACCGGCCCCATCGGCACTTCTATTTTCGATGGAATCACGCTTCCCAGCATCTGGTCCATCATTGCCATACCATCTTCTTTAAATGTAACCGGTGCAGTGGTATTCAGCCATTGATAGAAGCCGAATACCCCTGTTGCCCATTGCCAGCGGCGGTTTTCCTTACTCTTCATCACGATTTCTTCACTGATGGTATTGATGCGCTGCTTCTGTTCGAGGGTGTACGTGTTTTTTGCTGTGAAGTCCTGGTCCAGAAACATGCGGTCTTTCAGGAATTGATATCCGGTGACGGCGCTCAACGTGAAGTTTTGTGCCTGATGCTCTATGTTCACCCCGGCATTCAGCAGGTTGCGGTAATAGCTGCTCTCATCGTTGTAAGCGGGTTGGGCTACATCTCCGGTTGTCTTATCATAAAGTCCATAAGGATAGCCGCCCTGGTCGCTATACTCATAGCTCAGGTTGAAGTCGAGCTTCCAGTTTTCGCTGGGCAGGTAGATGGCACGGGCGCGTCCGCCGGCGGATTGCCCTTTATCTATTTTCTTATTATTGAGTGCCGCGTTGCGGAAGAAACCTCCTTCATATTCGTAAAATCCTCCGGCGGAGAAAGCAAGCCGCTCGTTTATCCGGTGATAGTGCGTGACTGAAGTATTGTATTGGTTGTGTGTGCCGGCTCCAATGCGGAAGTCGGTGCCTTGATAGGAAAAAGGAGATTTGGTATGCACTTTAATAATTCCTCCCATCGCATTTCGTCCGTACAAGGTGCCTTGCGGGCCGCGCAGCACGTCGATACGTTCAATATCGGAGTAATTGAAGTCGAATGCCGACTTATCTATATAAGGTATATTGTCGACGTACAATCCTACGGACGGGGTGTTGATGCGCGAGCCGATGCCGCGGATGTAAACAGCGGAAGTCAGGCGCGAACCATAATCGGGGATAAATATATTGGGTACAAGTGCGGTCAGGTTTTTGATTGAGTTCACTTGTGCAGCTTGCATGTCCTGTTGTGAAAGCAGGGTGACGGCGTTGGGCAGTTCGCGCAACTTACGGTTTTCTTTGGGGGCTGCAATGATAAGGACTTCTTCAACATCCACGATTTTCAGGGTATCCACTTCCTCTGCACATACGTTTCCTATTGACAGGAGTGCCAGGGCAAAGGCGAACAATTTACTCTTCTCCATTTTTTGCTTATATTATTTCGTTTGCAAAGTAAGGGCATTTCTCTTTTTCCCGCAATCCTCATTAATGAGGATTTAGAGAATGGCTTAACTCTTTTCCCAGGCACTTTTATTGTTTTTTCTGCCGGATGATAAGTTTTTTGTATGTGGATGCTTATTCTTTCCACCATGGGGTTCTTTTCTTTCCACCATGGTGGAAAGAAACTTTCTCCGTGGTGGAAAGAAAAGAACCCCATGGTGGAAAGAATAGCTGTTCACTATGATTTTCCTTAGCCGTTGCAGGGAAAAAGGATAAAAGTAGCGGTGCGGCTACTTAGTTCCGGCGCTTCGCATTTTCTGTGCAAAGTGCTTATAAAATAAGTATCAGGATGAAGATAGAGTTTGTCTTATAACTCTATTTAGATGCGGTCTGCCTCTACATATCCGTGCATCACGGCATAGATAGTCAGTCCCGCCACCGATTTGATGCCCAGTTTCTCTGTGATATTCTTCCGGTGGGAGATAACGGTAGTCAGACTTATATTTAATTTGTCGGCTATTTCTTTATTGATAAATCCTTTGGTAATCAGTACCAGCACTTCTATTTCGCGAGGAGAGAGGTCGTGTTCGGCATACGAATTGCCGCAAGGGTGCCCTCCGGGGTGCCCTGTTGCCGGATGTGGATGTCCATGCGGATGCCCCTCTTTATGTCCGAACTGGTGTAGCTGCAAAATACTTTTTATCAATACCTTCTCATCCTGATAAATGTTCAGGGTCGGTATTCCCGCCAGTTGTGGTTGGTTATCGCCGTTTGCCAATACAATTGTTTTGGGTTTGCGGGGCAGGAAGAAAGCTGTATGTTCAAAGTATATCTGTGCCGAGACGAAATAATGCGCATACATGTCGGGCGTATCATCCACCAGCTCCTCGAACGAACTGAACACGCGGATGACGGCCATCGGGATGATTTCTTCCATCAGATTCTGCAATCCCAGACACGACAGGGTGTTGGAGTCAACAATTGCTATTTCGGGGGCTACCATATAATTCCTTAAATTTCTGCAAAAATACAGATTATTTTTATGAAACAGGCCATTGGGGCTGAAAAACAGCAACTTCCCTTGTCGATACTTATAGAACTTTGCTCTCTTCTTGTTTGTTGTTACTGCATAAATAACTTAATACTACTGATTTATGAAATATGATATAGCTATCATCGGCGGCGGTCCTGCCGGTTATACGGCAGCCGAAAGAGCGGCTGCAAACGGGCTGCAAACAGTCTTGTTTGAGAAGAAAGCCATTGGTGGCGTCTGCCTTAACGAGGGGTGCATTCCTACCAAGACTTTGCTCTATTCCGCCAAGTTGTGGGACAATATGAAAAGCGCGTCGAAGTATGGCATTTCCGTGCCCGACGGTTCGGCGTTCGATATGCAGAAGATGATTGAACGCAAGGATAAGATTGTGAAAAAGCTGACCGGCGGTGTGCAGATGACTGTTAATTCCTACGGTGCTGTCATTGTACCTCACGAAGCTGTGATTACGGGCGAAGCGGAGGGACGCTTCCGGGTTTCGGCATCGGGGGAGACATACGAAGTAACCTACCTGTTGGTGTGTACCGGTTCCGACACGGTTATCCCGCCTATTAAAGGTCTGTCCGGAGTTGATTACTGGACGTCGAAAGAGGCCCTGGAGAGCACTGTGCTGCCATCTTCACTGGTCATCATCGGTGGCGGCGTCATCGGGATGGAGTTCGCTTCTTTTTTCAATAGTGTGGGCGTGCAGGTGCATGTGGTCGAGATGATGCCCGAAGTGCTGGGCGCTATGGATAAAGAAACCAGCAGCATGCTGCGTGCGGAATATCAGAAGCGTGGAGTTAAATTCCATCTGAATACAAAAGTGATTGAAGTCAGCCCCGAAGGAGTCACCATTGAGAAGGATGGCAAAACGTCGCTCATCGAGACTGAAAAGATATTAGTCAGCGTCGGTCGGAAAGCCAACCTGCTGCAAGTGGGCTTGGATAAACTAAACATAGAACTGCTGCGCAACGGTGTGAAAGTGGATGAACATATGCAAACTTCCCATCCACACGTGTATGCTTGTGGCGACATCACCGGGCATTCTATGCTGGCACATACCGCCATCCGCGAGAGTGAAGTTGCCATCAATCATATTCTGGAGGTGGAAGACCGGATGAATTACGATTGCGTACCCGGTGTGGTGTATACCAATCCCGAAGTAGCGGGAGTAGGTAAAACTGAGGAAGAACTGAAAGCATCCGGTATCAGCTATCATGTACAGAAATTGCCGATGGCCTATTCCGGCCGTTTCGTAGCCGAGAACGAGCAGGGAAACGGGCTTTGCAAGCTGATACTGGATGATGATGACCGGATAATAGGTTGCCACATGCTGGGCAATCCGGCTTCCGAGTTGATTGTACTTGCCGGAATTGCCGTGCAGCACGGATATACGGTGGAAGAATTTCAGAAGACTGTCTTCCCACACCCGACGGTCGGTGAAATCTTCCATGAAACACTCTTTGCATAATGTTCTGCATTGATAATCGCTGTACGGATATCTATTTTAATCTGGCAGCAGAGGAGTATTTGTTGAAGCAGAAGCGAGGCAACTTCTTTATGCTTTGGCAGTCGGAACCTTCCGTTGTGATAGGAAAGCATCAGAGTGTGGCGGCGGAAGTGGATGAGGCATTCCTGCATGAAAAAGGGATAGCACTGGCACGCCGTTTCTCCGGCGGAGGTGCCGTGTATCATGACCGGGGAAACATCAACCTGAGTTTTATTGAAACCAGGAAACAACCGGATTTTGAGTATTACCTGCAACTGGTGGTCGACTTCCTCGAGAAGGTGGGCATCACGGCTTATGCCGACCAGCGTCTGGGCATTTATGTGGACGAGCGGAAAATATCGGGCAGTGCACAGTGCATACACAAAGACCGGGTGATGTATCACTGCACTCTGTTGTTCTCCACCGATTTGGATGTGCTGAATGGCGCATTGAACGGCCGGCCCGATGCCGAGAACCTCTTGCCGGGTTCCCGCACCTTACGTGCCGTACCTTCTGTGCGGAGCGAGGTGGCTAACGTAAAAGAGTTTTTGTCCGAGCCTATGGATGTCAAACGCTTTATGCATCTGCTTTTCCATTCATTTATAGACGATGACGATAACCGTATCTATCGCTTCTCTGCCGGAGATTTGGAAGCTATCGAACAACTGAAGGAGGAAAAGTACGCTTCGCAGGAGTGGATATATCATAAATCCGCATTAACTTCTGCCTAAGTTAAAAAACTTACTATTCAGTTACTTGTTGTATATATATAATAACCCCCAACCTAAAACTTAACTATATGTCGAAATTTGAAATAAAGATGCCTAAATTAGGCGAAAGTATAACCGAAGGTACCATCGTTTCGTGGTCGGTACAAGTAGGTGACATCATTAAAGAAGATGATGTCTTGTTTGAAGTGAATACTGCTAAAGTCAGTGCAGAAGTACCCTCTCCGGTGGCAGGTAAAGTTGTCGAGATTTTATTTAAAGAAGGAGATACCGTAGCTGTGGGCACGGTGGTTGCCATTGTCAATATGGGCGATGAAGGTGATGAAGAACCGCTTCAAAGCACCCCGGAAACTATAAGTGAAAAAGCTGAGGTGGCTCCCTCGGAAACTGCCTCGCCACAACAACTTCCCCAGGCGAAAGCTGTCCAATCGGAAGAAGAGCGTTGGTATTCTCCTGTCGTTCTTCTGCTGGCTCGCGAGTTTGGTATCCAGCGGGAAGAACTGGATACTGTGCCGGGTACCGGATACCAGGGACGAGTGAGCAAAAAGGATATCAGGAATTATATCGTCAGGAAGCAAAGAGGCAATGCGGCTGCTACTATAAAGTCTGCAGTGAAGCCGGTTCGGCAATCAACTGCGGCGATATCCAGACAGATGTCTGCTGCTACATCCGTAGCATCAACCGCAAAACCTGCTTCTGTGGCTACTTCCGAAGTACATCACAATGCTCCTGCCTCTAATGTTCCGGTAACGGAGGGCGTGGAAGTAAAAGAAATGGACCGCGTGCGCAAGGTGATAGCAGACCACATGGTAATGTCGAAACGTACTTCTCCCCATGTAACCAATGTAGTGGAAGTGGATGTAACCAAGCTTGTGAAGTGGCGTGACAAGAATAAAGACGCTTTCTTCCGGAAAGAAGGCGTGAAACTTACCTATATGCCTGTCATTACCGAGGCTGTGGCGAAAGCATTGGTGGCCTATCCGCAAGTGAATGTTTCGGTGGAAGGATACAACATCCTGTTCAAGAAACATATTAATATCGGCATTGCCGTTTCTCTGAATGACGGTAACCTGATTGTTCCCGTTGTACGCGATGCCGACCGGCTGAACCTGAACGGACTCGCCGTAGCCATAGACTCGCTGGCTCTCAAAGCCCGTGATAACAAACTGATGCCTGATGATATTTCCGGCGGTACTTTCACGATTACCAACTTCGGTACGTTTAAGTCCCTGTTCGGCACGCCTATCATTAACCAACCCCAGGTAGCCATTCTGGGCGTGGGCTATATCGAGAAGAAACCTGCCGTAATAGAAACACCGGAAGGTGACGTAATTGCCATACGCCACAAGATGTACTTGTCTCTTTCCTATGACCATAGGGTGGTGGACGGTTCATTGGGCGGCAACTTCCTCTATTATATAAAGGAGTATTTGGAAAACTGGAAAGAATAAACTAACACCTTGACGAAAATGAAAAAGTATGATATAAAAACCACAGATGTGGAGCTTCTGAAGAAGTGGTATTACCTGATGACATTGGGGCGTGCACTCGATGAAAAAGCGCCCGCTTATCTGTTACAATCTCTTGGCTGGTCTTTCCATGCACCCTATACGGGACATGACGGAATACAATTGGCCATCGGACAGGTGTTCACCAAAGGAGAAGATTTTCTCTTCCCTTACTACCGCGATATGCTTACCGCACTCTCTGCCGGAATGACGGCGGAAGAACTGATACTGAACGGCATTTCCAAAGCTACCGACCCTGGTAGCGGCGGACGCCACATGTCTAACCACTTTGCCAAACCGGAGTGGCACATAGAGAACATCTCTTCGGCAACGGGTACGCACGACCTTCATGCCGCCGGTGTGGCCCGTGCCATGGTGTATTACAATCATAAAGGGGTGGTCATCACTTCGCATGGCGAGTCCGCTTCTTCCGAAGGATTTGTTTACGAGGCTGTCAACGGTGCC
The DNA here is from genome assembly GCA_947071285.1 of uncultured Bacteroides sp. Taxonomy (GTDB): domain Bacteria; phylum Bacteroidota; class Bacteroidia; order Bacteroidales; family Bacteroidaceae; genus Bacteroides. The sequence goes on from CAMTFK010000070.1 coordinate 12,973, forward strand.
AGCCTCGAACGCCTGCCTGTTATCTTTGTATGGCAGGATAATGGATATGGCATATCCGTTCCGAAGAAAGACCAGACCGCAGCCCGTAAAGTGGCGGATAACTTTTCAGGCTTCAAGAACCTGAAGATTATCCATTGCAACGGAAAAGATGTGTTCGACTCCATGAATGCCATGACCGAAGCGCGTGAACATGCCTTGCTGAACCGGACTCCGGTTATCGTGCATGCCAATTGTGTCCGCATCGGTTCACACTCCAATTCCGACAAACAAACGTTGTACAGGGATGAGAATGAACTGGCTTATGTGAAGGAGGCTGACCCGCTGACGAAGTTCCGCCGGATGCTGTTGCGCTACAAACGCCTCACCGAAGAAGAACTGAAAGAGATAGAAGAACAGGCGAAGAAAGAACTTATCTTAGCCAATCGTAAAGCACTCACAGCTCCTGACCCCGAACCGAAAACCATTTTCGACTATGTGTTGCCGGAACCTTATGAACCGCAAAAATATAAAGACGGAACACATCGTGAGACGGAAGGAGAGAAGAAATTTATGGTAACTGCCATCAATGAAACGTTGAAAGCGGAGTTCCGCCATAATCCCGATACTTTTATCTGGGGGCAGGATGTGGCGAACAGGGATAAAGGCGGTGTTTTCAATGTGACTAAAGGCATGCAGCAGGAATTCGGCGAGCCCCGTGTGTTCAATGCACCTATTGCCGAAGACTACATTGTGGGCACGGCAAACGGCATGAGCCGCTTTGACCCTAAAATTCGTGTGGTGATAGAAGGTGCTGAGTTTGCCGATTACTTCTGGCCAGCCGTGGAACAATATGTGGAGTGTACGCACGAATACTGGCGCAGCAATGGAAAGTTTGTGCCTAATGTGACTTTGCGTCTGGCTTCCGGTGGATATATCGGTGGCGGACTGTATCATTCGCAGAATATTGAGGGAGCTTTGGCTACGTTGCCCGGTGCCCGGATTGTCTGTCCTTCTTTTGCCGATGATGCTGCCGGACTGCTCCGCACAAGTATGCGCTCCAGAGGTTTTACTTTATTCCTTGAACCCAAGGCTTTATATAACTCGGTGGAAGCTTCAACTATTGTTCCCGATGATTTTGAAGTTCCGTTTGGCAAAGCGCGTATCCGTCGTGAAGGTTCTGATTTGAGTATCATTACTTATGGCAACACTACGCACTTTTGCCTGAATGTGGCCGAGCGCTTGGAGAAAGAAGCTGGTTGGAGTGTGGAAGTCATTGACATCCGTTCTCTTATCCCGTTGGATAAGGAAACCATCTATGAATCGGTGAAGAAAACGAGTAAGGCATTAATTGTGCACGAAGATAAAGTGTTTGCCGGCTTCGGTGGTGAAATAGCAGCCAGTATCGGTACGGACTTATTCCGTTATCTGGATGCGCCCGTGCAACGGGTAGGTTCCACTTTTACCCCGGTTGGCTTTAATCCGATACTGGAGCGCGCTATTCTGCCGGATGCAAATAAGATTTATGAAGTAGCCAGAAAACTGTTGGAATATTAATTAAAAACGAAGTAATTATGAAAGAGATAGGATTATTTTATGCAATGAATGCTGCTAAGACTTCTCATATAGCTGAAAAGATACGTGAGAAACTTGGGCATAAAGAAGTGGAAATGATATTGATAGAAAAGGCCTGGCAAAATGATTTCCAGGCTTATGACAAGCTGATAGTGGGCGCCTCCACCTGGTTTGACGGTGAACTGCCCACCTACTGGGATGAAATGGTGCCGGAAATAGAAAGCCTCGATTTGAAAGGTAAGAAAGTGGCCCTCTTCGGACTTGGCGACCAGATAGGTTATCCCGATAACTTTGTGGACGGACTGGGTATCCTGGCTGAGGCTTTTGAGAAAGCGGGAGCTGTGCTTGTAGGGTTCACCTCGGCAGAGGGATACTCGTTTAATCATTCAAGAGCCTTGCGCGATGGTAAATGGTGTGGGTTGGTGATTGATATAGAGAATCAATCGAAGCTGACGGATAAGCGGATTGCTGATTGGTGCGAACAGTTGAAAGAAGAATTCTGATATAGGTTAAGGGGCTCATTGAAGAGCCCCTTAACTATTCCTTATAATATCTTTATTCCGTCGGGAGCTTTGACCGTAGAAACTATTTTTCCATCAGTTCCTTTCACATGCTTGATGTAGACCACGCCTAACGGGGTGGGGAAGGTGCCTTCCGCCCATTCCAAATCACCAAGATGAGGGGTTACGCGAAGAGTCTTACATCCTGCATCCACTATTTCTACGCCTAAAATATGCTGTGTCATCCAAGGGGTAGGGCCGGAAGCCCAGCCGTGGCAGAAGCTATGCCTGAAACTGGGATAACAATAATCGCCGAAATCTCCATGAATATCATCTTTGCCCTTGGGAACGAAATCATCCAGTCTGGCGGCATTATGGGTCCAGTCCAGATTGAAATCTTCCCAGAAAGTGGTTGCTCCTAAATCTAACATTCCTCCCCAGTACTGACGGATAATGTCAAGAGCTTGCTGGTATTCGCCTGCTTGTGCAAGGGCCTGCAACATGTAGTAGCCATAAAAAGTGGAAAAGTCCTTGGCACCATCTACTGAGATAACTTCGCTGCATGCTTGCTCGGGTTTCATTAATCCTGCGATGGACATCAGTGCGGCTGCTTGTTTCAAACCGTTAGGTTGTTTTATTTGTTTTTTCAGTCGCTTGGATATGGCACGGCATTTTTTTGCATGTTCTTGTTCTTCCAGTAGATTGCATAATACCTCTGCATCTTTCAAAGCCCAGCTAAGCAATGCTCTGCATCCTGCTTCAACCCCCGGCTGATTAGGACTTGACGGCCAATCCAGAAAACGTTGTTTTGCCAGATTTTCATTGCCTTCCTCGTCTACACATTCATCTATGCGGTCGATAACTCCGGTGATGTAGGCGCGATGGTGACGTAAAAAATCAATGTTTCCATTATGCATATACCATTCGTGCTGGATAATCAGGTACCACATTGAATAAGTACTGATGCCATTCAGCCATTGGGGCAGGGGAAACTGTTCGCAAGCCAGGTCTATGCTCTTGTTTACTACTTCGTTATGCCCGAATACGCTCATAATGGTTGCTACTTCGGGGTGCATGTCGCCCAGCCATATCAGGCGGTCGCGCTTTATGCCATCCCATAAATATTCCTGCATATTCAGGTGGACGGTGTATGCTCCGGTCATCCATATATCATTCAGACGCTGATCGTTGCAACGGAATGAACCCAGATAAGGGATATTCCGGTAGCGGAAAATGGCGGGAGCTTCTTTCAGATAGATAGTCATATCGGGAGATAGACAGTCGATACGGATGAAGCGGAATCCGGTGCTTCCTATTTCAATTTGTCCGTCACTTGGAACCTGCATAATCATATCACGCATGGCATGATCGTTTGTGGAATATCCCTTTCTCCGTTTGCCGCCATCATTCTGGCTACAGGCCTCACTTACGGATTCTCCGAAACGAATGCGTACAGAAGCTGTTCTCCAAGGTTTTGCCGAACCTAATACAAGTTTTAAGCCTCCGTGCAACTCCCGTCCATAATCCAGTAGGATGGAAGCTGTATCACTTTTTGTGGTATGCATGGAGCACATGTTCTTTCTGCCAAGTTCCGCTTGTCCCGTACCGGGAAGAAGCAGTACTTCCGCATTGCTGACTAAAGAGTCATTGCTAATCCACATAACCTTTTGAGGAGGTACATATAGGCGTGTCATTTCATCCGTATGGATGTTCAGACTATCTGCGCCAAAAACGGGAGGAACGTAAGTCTGGGCTTTTGCTACTCCTGCTATGCATAAAGCTATTGCTGTTATTGCTACTCTTATCATACAAATTCTTTGTTACTGTCGTTTACTTAACTTAAAGCAATCAATATCCGGTGCCCATCCGAAGTTGTTTCCCATACGGATTACGTTGTTACCGGCTACTAAAGTTACAGGAATGGTTACGGATATTACTTTTTCTTTGTTGCTGCTATTCAGGTCTTTTATTTCTGTCTTGGTTCCATTTACAGATACTTCCAGTTTCCTGTTTTTGTCGCAGCTATAATAGATAGTCATATCATATTCGCCCCCTTTCTCACTGTACACTTCTTTCCATTCCGCAATATTTTCTTCACTGCCTCCGATATTTGATACTTTCATCTTGCCGGAACAAGCCGGAGATGCGGCATAGAATATTTGTTTAGGGTTCTTTCCCAAGTCATCATAGCAAGGCAAATAGGCCCATTCTGCCTCATAGAAAGTCGGTTCCAGGCGCTTTTCTGCTTCCAGTCTCCATATTGCAACGCTATGTGGGGAAACTGATAACCGAATGGTGTCTGTCATATCTTCCAAATCCTTGCATTGTATCACATCGCGAACTTTTACCGTTCCACCCATTTCCAGTTTTTCGAAAGGTACATTGAAGTTGCATACCGTATCCGATGGATTATATAAAGCAACAGCACGCACAAGTCCCCGTTTTTGTTCAAGGTCTTTCACCAGTACATACTCTTCAGCCTCATGCTGTACCACGTATGCTTGCAGTCCTAACGGATCCTGATTCAGTGCTATCAACTCCTTATTCTTCAGCAAAGCCAATGAAGCTTCGGGAATGGTTGTCATATCGCAACCGATAAGCAGGGGCGAGCTCATGATACACCACATTCCAAAATGTACTTCTTCCTCTTCCTGCTTCAATCCGCGACCGACTTCCAGCATATCCATGTCATTATAATGCCCTTCACCGGCATAAGCTGATAAATAGAGATTCTTTCGGATAATATTCTTCACGGACTCCCAACGGGGACGTATATCCGGACTGATGCGCCAGGAACGCGCCATGCTTTTTGCCCAAGTACCAGGGAAAGCCCATCGGCAAATATTAATGGAAACATCGGTGCGTCCGGTATTCTTGATTGCTTCGCAAATGGTTGCGTAACGCTTTTCTTCATCAAGCCCTAATTCTCTGCCACCGCAATAATCTATCTTGATGAAGTCATAGTTCCATTCTTTCAGATAAAGGTCCATGTCCTGTTGCTCGTGCCCGTAGAGACCGGAGCCAACTCCATTGGCATCATCGTCGTAAATAGAACCGCAGGTGTTGTCGCCTGCATCCGAATAGATACCTGCTTTCAGACCTAATGAATGGATATAGTCGGATATAGGTCTCATGCCGTTAGGAAAACGTTCGGGATGTGCATGCATCTTTCCGGTCTCATCTCGCCAACCGAAAAATCCGTCATCCACATTAATATATAGATAACCGTCATCTTTCAACCCATGAGTAACTAACGCATCCGCTTGTTTCTTTATCAGCTCTTCGTTGATATTCACATGATAGGTGTTCCAGGAACTCCAGCCCATCAGAGGAGGTGGAAAGGATTCCAGCGCTTTTTTTTCATGGGTTGGTGTACAACTTGTAGCGAGTATAAGAGCCAGAAGGCTCCCTGTTATAAAATGTCTTTTCATAAGTATTCTTACTTTTATGTTCGAAAGTTAATCAATTAATTTGAATTTGTATGTACCTGGCTTCCTTAATGTTAATGGCTTACCTTCTCCTTTGGTGATAACCTTAACTATACAACCATTGGGAATTTCGATTGTACTTTCGCCGGTTGCATTCAGTTTTACACTGATAAAGCCTTCTTTGACGGGAATTCTTGAGGTTATCCATTTGAGATGTAAAAGTTCAGGTTTAATGGTGTATTCATTGGGCTTTTCTGCCGATTGGCTGAAGCCAATGAGCCCGTTTAAGGCGCCTACTACCGCAGGCACTCCGTTGGCACCGTGGCAAAGGCTTAAACCGTAAGGACGTCTGTAAAACTCCAGTTGCTTGGCTCTTGAAGCCTCTGTCTGGAAGTTTTCGGGAAAGCGGGTATGTCCTTGATCCATCCAATCACCGAAGACACGGTACATGAAATCCCATAACTCCTTTACCCGTCCTGCCTTGGCATATGCCAGGGATTCATATCCTTTTTCGTAGCTGACAGTGGTATAATAATGGGGCAGATTGGGAAGGATATTCTCGAATAAGTTGTCATAATGTTCTTTCGGAAATATGTCTGCCAGGATAGCCCAATATTGTGCATGATGTGAAATTCGCTTGTCAATAGTGGTGCCGTCATTCATCGTGCCATTGATGAATGCTTTTCTTTCATCATCCCAGAAGTGTTTGAATATCTTTCTCTTTAAATCTTGTGCCAGCTTATTGTATTTGCTTGCAAGTGCTTTCTCTTTCCATAAGTTGGCAAAGTAAGCACCTGTCATGTAATTGTAATACAACATGATCTGTGCATAAGCAGCCACACCTTTTCGCGCAGGACCATTGTAGGTAGACCATCCCGGAGTATAACCGAACTGTCTATCACCATAGTTACCATGCACAAATCCGTTCTCATCAACGATGGAAGCATAAAAGTCAAGCAGTTGAGTAATCCGGTCTTTGTATTGGAGGGAGGTCGTTAAATCTCCGAAGCGCAGGTAATTCTGCTTTAACCCAAATAGTGCGTGGAGCGGATAGTCGGGTATACCTATATC
>CAMTFK010000071.1 GCA_947071285.1 uncultured Bacteroides sp.
AGTCGGAGGAGGGGTGCCCAAAGGGCGGGGTGGTAGGTGAGAAAAGAATTCCTTAGTCTTATGATTAATAAGTATGTTATTGTTTTACCTACCACCTCCCCCTACGGGTACTCCTCCTCCCAAGAGGAGGAGAACTAAGATACTATTATCAATCATCTGCCGCTGCTAAATTCCCATTTATAACGCTACGCATCAATCAGATGAACCATAATGTATAATCAATAAACCATATTAAAACAATGAACATCTTTCATCGAAAATCAATATTGATGGCTTGCCTCACGGTCGTGATGAGTTTACACAGCTTTGCGCAGAAGAATGAACCGTCTCCCCCGCTGTCCGATTACTTTTCTCCGGCAACCACAGGCGTCATGTCACCGGACAATGAGGGCTTCATTCAGCGCTGGCTGCTGTTGGAACCCATTGACAAGCCCAATCGCTCCAACACCGTCTTTACTGACAGTTACATTCGTGAAGCATTTGCCACCGAATATTTCCCCGGACAATTCACCGTCCTGCCCAAAGATGGGGATAAAGTGAAGGTAGGCAAACAAAAGCTGACCTGGCACGCACTCGAAAGCAAACTCTTCAATGTGAAACTATTCCGCTTTGCCTCCGGCCTGAAGAAACAAGTATATGGCGTGCTGTTCTGGGCTGTCACGGTCATCGAATGTCCCGAAGACATGGAGAACGTCCGGATGTCGGTAGGTTCCAACTCCGCATCCATGTGGTGGGTGAACGGCGAAGAAGCCGTAATCCTTTCGGGCGACCGCCGCATGGTCAAGGACGACTGCCTCTCGCGCCGGCTTACCTTGAAGAAAGGTAAGAACATCGTCCGCGGAGCCATCATCAACGGCCCCGGAATGAGTGATTTCTGTGTTCGCTTCCTCGACGAGAATGGAGCACCTGTTAAAAACATTACTATCAGCTATAAATGACCATGAAAACAAAAGCTATACTTCTGGGCGCGGCAGCCCTGATGTCTGTATTGACATCTCAAAAAGCAATTGCACAAATCGGCGCTCCATACATCCACGACCCCTCGACCATCATGGAGTGCGATGGTAAATATTACACGTTCGGCACAGGCGGGGGCGGACTGATTTCTGAAGACGGCTGGACGTGGAACGGCGGCGGAGTAAGGCCCGGAGGTGGTGCCGCTCCTGATGCCGTGAAGATAGGCGACCGCTACCTGGTTGCTTACAGTGCCACCGGAGGAGGACTCGGAGGAGGACACAGCGGCAAGGTATTGACCATGTGGAACAAAACCTTAGACCCCAATTCCCCCGACTTTGCCTATACGGAACCCATAGAGGTGGCATCTTCAGTGAACGATGAAGATTGCGATGCCATTGATGCCGGGCTTTTGCTTGACCCTACGGACGGACGCCTGTGGTTGTCCTACGGCACCTATTTCGGATTTATCAGACTCGTAGAACTCGACCCTGCAACCGGTAAACGGATGGAAGGCAACGAAGCAATCGACATTGCCATTGATTGTGAAGCTACGGATTTGATATACCGTGATGGATGGTACTATCTGCTGGGCACGCACGGCACTTGCTGCGATGGCCCCAATTCTACCTACAACATCGTAGTCGGCCGTTCGCGCAAAGTAACAGGCCCATACGTTGATAATATGGGACGAAAGATGCTGGAAGGCGGCGGTAAGATGGTGATTGCCGCAGGAAACCGTCAGACCGGTCCCGGGCACTTCGGACTTTTCAAAGTGGCCGATGGTGTAGAGAAGATGTCATGCCACTTTGAAGCCGATTTCGACCGGGGTGGCCGCAGTGTATTGGGCATACGCCCACTCTTATGGAAGAACGAATGGCCCGTTGCCGGCGAAGTCTTCAAAGAAGGAACTTACGAGATTGAATCCGAACGCAGAGGGTATGCCCTCGAACTTGCCGTCGACTTTGTGCGCATGGAGTATACCAGACATCGTTTCTGGGAGAAAGATGACACCCCTATCGTACCTTTGAAGTCACAAACACTGGAAGATGTGATCGGGACCTGGCCGCAAGGAAAGATTAACGTAAGAATCGGCGACTACATGTTCCGCCCCCACCAGAAGTGGACCATTACTGCCGTGCCCGAAGCCGGCGGATACTTAGGCGGCCCTTATTACAAGATTGTGATTGAAGGAACCAACCGTGCATTAGCCGCCACGGCGGATGCGGAGGTGGTGGCAGTTCCTGAGTTTACGGGAGCACCCGAACAATTGTGGAGAATAGACCAGTTGACGGACGGCACCTACCGTATCATGCCCAAAAAAGTGCCGGGAACCGACAAAGAACTGGTTCTGGTATCCGTAGGCGACAGCACTCCCTCGCTCGGCAAGTTCGACATGAATAGCGATAATTCCAAGTGGAACTTCCGCAATCATTAGAAACTATGTAACAGTGTTATACCGGGTAATCCCACTCACAATAACGAAGCGGCTCAAACGCTATATGAATTAAAAATTAAGTGAACCGACTAAAAAATGAATAGTATGAAATTAAAAGCAATCATTCTTTGTATAGGAGTAGTGGGATGCCTGGTATTCACCGGATGCGGGAAAGGTACATCCTTCTCCCGCTCCAACAATCTGGTATTAAATGATTCCAACTACTTTGAGACGCGCGGGCTGAACTTCTTTGTATTCAGCAATATATACGACGCTACCTTCGATGATTCCAAAATCAGCGCCATAGAGATTATTCACCACGGCATACGCACTGCCACCAACGGAGATGTGCGCATGAACCCGACGCCCGGTCAATGGGACAAACTGCCCAAGTTCATCGAACGCATACCGGATAAAGAACATAACCGGATCGACGTCATGCTGAGTTACCCCGAATACAGCTTCGAATACAAATTAACAACAGAAGCCCGCGACGGTGGTCTCTACCTTAGTGTAAACGTAGACAAGCCTTTGCCCGAAGCCCTGAACGGCATAGCCGGACTAAACATGGAGTTCATGCCGCCTGTTTTCTTCGGGCACTCTTACATGATGGATGGCAAGTACGGCCTGTTCCCTACTTCTCCGGCGGACTTTATGACTACCATCAACGGCGAAGTAGAACCCACCCCCATGACCACCGGCAAACAGATAGACATTGCACCGGATGAACCGTTGAAACATGTCACCATCCGCACCACGGATGATAATCAACTGTCACTCTTTGACGGACGAAACAAACAACAGAACGGAAACTTCGTTGTACGCACCCTGCTCCCCACAGGGAAGACAGGCAAAATAGCCGAATGGTTTATCATGGCCGAAACTCAATCCGACTGGGTACGCAAACCCGTAATAAGCTACTCACAGGTAGGCTATCACCCTACGCAAAAGAAAGTGGCTGTAGTAGAACTGGACAAGAATGACAAACCGCTTTCCAGCATCTCTTTATATAAGGTGTGCGACAATGGCAGCCTCAGCAAGTCCCTGTCCGGTGTTCCCCAAACATGGGGTATGTACACACGCTACAATTACCTGAAATTCGACTTCTCCTCTGTCACAGAGCCGGGCATCTACATGCTGGAATATGGCGGCCAACGCACAGCACCTTTCCCCATCGCAACAGATGTGTTTCAGAAAGCATGGTTCCCGACGCTGGATGTATTCTTCCCCGTACAAATGGACCATATGTTTGTCAGAGAAGCCTATCGCGTCTGGCACGGGGCGGCACACCTGGATGATGCCCTGCAAGCTCCCGTCAATCGCATCCACTGGGATGGATGGAGGCAAGGACCAACCACCGGAAACAAGTACAAGCCACTGGAACATATTCCCGGACTGAACGTCGGCGGATGGTTTGATGCAGGAGATTTCGACATTCAGACTGGCTCTCAGCATGCGGTAGTACAAACTTTCGCCCTTTTATGGGAAACCTTCGGGGTAAACCGTGATGAAACCACCATCAACCAAAAGACGCGTTATACGGAAATACATGTGCCCGACGGTAAACCGGACGTATTGCAGCAACTCGAACACGGCGTTCTGCAATTGGTGGGACAAGTAAATGCAATAGGCTATGCCATTCCGGGCATCAACGAATCTCACTTGTATCAATACCGCCATTTGGGTGATGCGGTGAATAAGACTGATAATCTGGTTTATAACCCGCACCTGGACAGCCTGCAAACCGATGGGCACACAAGCGGCACCCCCGACGACCGTTGGGCATTCACCAACCGGATGCCACATATGAACTACGGCACAGCCATCTCTCTGGCAGCCGCTTCGCGCGCACTGAAGGACTATAATCCGGAGCTGAGTAAAGAAGCACTGCGTGTAGCGCGGTTCATCTGGGATGACGAACACAATCGTGACAACAGTGCCGAATTAATGAAATCCATTGAATGCAGGGCAGCCTTCGAGCTCTGGCGTTCAACCGGCGACGACAGTTACAGGACAAGCATGAATAAGTTGCTTCCTGCCCTTCTGGAACAGTTCAACCGGAATGCTCAGGTCATTGCACAAATGATTCCTTTCATGGACGATGCTTTCAAAAAGCAAGTGAAGTCTCTGGTAGAGGCTTATGCCAAAGAACTGGCCAAAGTAGACGAAGAAAATCCATATGGAGTAAGAATCACTACCGCCGGATGGGCAGGCAACAGAAATATAGTCCAGTCGTGCATTACGAACTACCTGCTCTATCGCTCGTTCCCCGAACTGATAAATCCGGAATACATCTACAGAGGACTGAACTATCTGTACGGTTGCCATCCGTGCCACAATCTGTCCTTTGTTTCGGGAGTAGGTGCACAACCCAAAAAGGTGGCCTATGGCAACAACCGCGCCGACTTCAGTTTCATCCCCGGAGGCGTAGTGCCGGGCGTCAGGATATTGAAACCGGACTTCCCCGAAAACAGGGAGGATTATCCTTTCCTCTGGAGCGAAAATGAGTATGTAATAGATTTGGCAGCAAGCTACATCTACCTGGTAAATGCTGTCAACAGCCTGCTGAAATGAAGTGCTTGATGCTCTTCTTTTACAGAACACTTATGCCCTGCAAATAGGGCACAAGTGTTACATAAAAGCCCTGCCAGCAAGAAAAATCCTCCTAAAAAACAATTTAGTATCCCTTTCAGAAGGTATTACCTGCTACATTTGCAGTCAACATCAGTATTTGAGAAGTTTTTTTGAAAAGCATAAAAAGAACTACAGCTATGAAGAAATGGTTTCATGTCCTACCGGCTTTGTTTGTTCTTTGTCTGATTGCCTGCACTCAGACAAAGAACACAGAGTTGCAATACACGTTTATCGGTGGCGTAGAAGGGAGCAAAGCAGACACCACCTGTTTCGACTCTTTGCAGATGAGCGACCCATTCATCCTTGCAGACGAAGCAACACAAATGTACTATCTGGTCGGGAGCGGTGGGAGTTTATGGAAAAGTACGGATATGAAGATGTGGACAGGCCCCTATCAATACATCGCCGTAGACACAACTTCGTGGATAGGAACCGCTCCAAGAATATGGGCACCGGAACTCCATAAGTACAAGGGAAAATATTACTGTTTCGTCACCTTTACCAATCCCCAAATCATTGTGGACACCGTGCCCAACAGGTACAACGTGCAACGCCGCGCCACCCATATCCTCGTATCCGACAAAGCCGCAGGTCCTTATCATCCCATCAGCGACAAGAACTATTTACCGGAGAACTGGTCTACACTCGACGGCAGCTTTTGGGAAGAAGACGGGGTGCCTTATATGGTCTTCTGCCACGAGTGGATGCAAACCATCAATGGAATGGTCAACTATATCAGGCTTGCCCCGGATTTATCAGAATCAGTGGGAACTTCCACCATTCTTTTCAGAGCATCCGAAGCCACATGGCCAAGAGATATGAGGTCGATAGGCGAACTTACTTTCGGTATGGCATTAGGAGGATATGTAGCAGACGGCCCATTCCTGTTCAAGACGGGCACAGGACGTTTGGGAATGCTCTGGTCCAGTTGGAGTGACAACCGTTGTGCCCAGGGAGTGGCCTACTCCGAGTCGGGCAAGTTGGCAGGCCCCTGGGTTCAGTACAAAACCCCTTTGGTTCCCAATAACTCAGGACATGGCATGTTGTTCCGCACATTCGACGGAAAGTTATTGATGTGCCTGCACCATCAAAGCCTCGACCCTGAGCATCCCGGTCCACGAAAACCGACTCTGCTGGAAGTTGACACTTCGGGGGATCAGATTAAAATACTGGGAAAGTATTATCCTTAGCAATAAAGTAACTTATATACAATGAAAAACAATAGTATTATGAGAAAGATAATAGTAACATGCGGTTTGTTGTTCTCCTTATCGGGGTGGGGACAAACATTGCCGTACCAAAATCCCGAATTAAGTCCGGCAGAAAGAGCTAAAGATTTGGTATCGCGCCTGACTTTGGAAGAGAAAGCACTCTTAATGTGCGATGACTCGGAAGCTATCCCACGTTTGGGAATAAAGAAATTCAATTGGTGGAGTGAAGCCCTTCACGGAGTAGCCAATCAGGGAAATGTAACCGTTTTCCCCGAGCCCGTCGGGATGGCCGCTTCATTCAACGAGAAGCTGGTATTCGAGATTTTCAATGCAACCTCCGATGAAATGCGTGCCAAGCACAACGAGCGTGTACGCAATGGACTGGAAGACACCCGTTTCCACAGCCTTTCCGTTTGGACTCCCAATGTAAACATCTTCCGTGATCCCCGCTGGGGACGTGGCCAGGAAACCTATGGAGAAGATCCGTATCTGACTTCCCAAATGGGTATTGCAGTAGTAAAAGGACTGCAAGGGCCTGAAGATGAAAAGTATCGCAAGCTTCTTGCATGTGCCAAACACTATGCCGTGCATAGCGGTCCCGAATGGAGCCGCCATTCAGCCAACCTGAACAATATCAGCCCCCGCGATTTATGGGAAACCTATCTGCCCGCATTCAAGGCATTGGTGCAGAAAGCCGATGTACGCGAAGTGATGTGTGCCTACCAACGCCTGGACGATGAGCCTTGCTGTGGAAGCACCCGTCTGCTCCAACAAATCCTCCGTGACGAATGGGGATTTAAATACCTCGTAGTTTCCGACTGCGGAGCCATTGCCGACTTCTGGACTTCCCACAAAAGCTCCTCCGATGCCGTACATGCCGCCGTTAAAGGAACAATGGCCGGCACGGACGTGGAGTGTGGATATGGATATGCTTACCAGAAACTGCCGGAAGCAGTGTCCAGAGGATTGATTACGGAAGAGGAAATAGACAAGCATGTGCTCCGTTTGCTGGAAGGACGCTTTGAACTCGGAGAAATGGACGACCCCTCATTGGTAAAATGGAGTCAGATACCAATGTCCGTAGTCAACAGTAAAGCTCACAAAGACTTGTCACTGAATATGTCACGCCAGACAATGACGCTTTTGCAGAACAAGAACAATGTATTGCCGTTAAGCAAATCCATCCGCAAAATTGCAGTTATCGGTCCCAATGCCGACGACAAACCCATGTTGTGGGGCAACTATAACGGAACGCCCAATCAGACTATTACCATTCTGGACGGCTTCAAAACCAAGTTGAAGAAGAATCAGATTATTTATATGAAAGGCTGCGATCTGGTGAATGATAAAACACTGGAATCCTATCTCGACCAATGCAGCATAGATGGGAAACCGGGCATCAAAGCTACATTCTGGAACAATCCGGAACGCCAGGGAGAACCGGTTTCTTCTCTCCGAACCACCCAGCCCATCAATGTAACCACATACGGATTGCATACTTTCGGCCCGGGAGTGAACCTTGAGAAGTTCTCGGCCAAGTACGAAACAGTATTTACCCCCAAAGAGTCAGGCGAAGTCCTCCTCAATCTTGAAGGTTGCAGCTACTTTGAGCTATTAGTAAACGGCCAGTCAATGGCTAAACGGCGCACCTGGAGAACCACCGATACCCGCACCATGTTGCAAGTGGAAAAGGGAAAGGAATACAAGATAGAAATACTCTACGCACAAGTGGAAAACTGGGCTGCAAACCTGAAGTTCAACCTCGGTAAAGAATTGCCGATTAATTACGACGAAAGCATTTCCAAGCTGAAGAACGTTGATATGGTAGTCTTTGTAGGCGGCATCTCACCACAACTGGAAGGAGAAGAAATGCCTCTGAATCTTCCCGGTTTCAAGAACGGCGACCGCACGGATATAGAACTGCCGGCAGTGCAGCGTAACTTCCTGAAAGCCTTAAAAGAAGCAGGCAAGCAAGTTGTATTTGTCAATTGTTCCGGATCGTCCATGGCATTGCTGCCCGAAACTGAAAGTTGCGACGCCATCCTTCAGGCATGGTATGGAGGAGAATTAGGCGGACAGGCAGTGGCCGATGTGCTGTTCGGTGACTATAACCCTTCCGGTAAGTTGCCCATCACTTTCTATAAAAGTACGAAGCAACTGCCCGACTATGAGGATTATTCCATGAAAGGACGCACCTACCGGTATATGTCCGACCCTCTGTTCCCGTTTGGATTCGGATTGAGCTACACCGATTTCACCGTAGGCACAGCCCGTTGCAGCAAAACCCGACTCCGCACAGACGAGTCGCTGACCTTGACCGTGCCGGTCTCTAACACAGGCAAACGCTCCGGAACGGAAGTTATACAAGTATACATCCGCAAAACAGATGATGCCGACGGCCCGTTAAAGTCATTGAAAGCCTATGCCCGCGCAGAACTTGCAGCAGGAGCTACCCAGGACATAGAGATACAACTGCCGGCCGAATCATTCGAATGTTTTGATTCTTCCACCAATACAATGCGAGTGGCACCGGGTGAGTACGAATTATTCTATGGAACCAGTTCTGCAGCCAAGGATCTGCAATCCATCAAAGTCACTTTACTATAAAAAGGAAGCCAGCCTATTTCATGGCTTCATCCTATTTTTATTTATCTTTGTGTCCGGGTGAAGAAATAGAGAACCGGTACACTCTAAAAAAACAACTTATGAAGAACAAAAGACTATTTTTAGTATCCGCCTTTCTGGTATTAATAGGTACACTGCAAGCTCAGAACCCGATTATAAGGGATCAGTTCACCGCTGACCCCACAGCAAAAGTCTTTGAAGGTAAGATATTTGTTTATCCTTCACACGACATTCCAAGCCCTATTGAACGGTTGAAAGAATGGTTCTGCATGGCAGACTACCATGTATTCTCATCAGAAAACTTGGTGGACTGGACAGACCATGGAGTGATTCTAAGCCAGGAAAACGTGCCTTGGGTAGCTCCCGACTCCTATTCCATGTGGGCTCCCGAATGTGTGTACAAGAATGGGAAATATTACTTTTACTTCCCCTCCACCCCCAAAGGTGAGGGCAAGCGTGGTTTCAGTATCGGAGTAGCCGTAGCCGACAAGCCTTACGGTCCTTTCACCCCGCAAGCCAATCCTATTGAAGGAGTAAACGGCATCGACCCTTGTGTGCTCATTGATAAAGACGGGCAGGCCTACATCTACTGGTCGGGCCGTGGAATGTCGGTAGCAAAGCTGAAAGAAAACATGCTTGAGCTGGACTCCGAGCCCATCAAAATAGAAGGATTGCCCGAAGGTTTTAAAGAAGGTCCTTTTGCTTTTGAGCGCAACGGGAAATATTACTTCACATTCCCCTGGGTAAAAGAGAAAACAGAAACATTGGCTTATGCTATGGGAGACAGCCCTATGGGACCTTTTGAATTCAAAGGCATCATCATGGACGAGTCACCGACCGGCTGCTGGACAAACCACCATTCATTAGTGGAATACAAAGACCAGTGGTATCTGTTCTACCACCACAATGACTACTCTCCCGAATTTGATAAAAACAGATCGGCACGTATTGACTCCTTGTTCTTCAACCCTGACGGTACCATCCAGAAGGTAGCCCCCACCCTGCGTGGAGTAGGCATAACAGATGCCCGGAAGGAAATACAACTCGACAGGTACAGCCAGTTAAGCAACCAGGGAGCAGCCATCGACTACCTGAACCAAGCAAACAAGTTTGAAGGTTGGAAAACCATATTAAGCAAAAGCGGTGCATGGGTGCAGTACAACCGGGTAGATTTCGGCAACAACGCTCCCCGGAAAGTAAAAGCAAGAGTTTCCTCGGAAAATGGAGGGATACTACAAATACGTATAAACGGAACAGACGGTCCGGTTATCTCGGAAGTCAAAGTTCCCAAGAGTGATAAATGGACCGAAATCGAATCACCTGTCCGTTCCGGTCAGAGCGGTATCCACGATTTATATGTATCACTAAAAGGAAACGGCAAGGTCGAAACCGACTGGATTACTTTCCAATAATCCCCTTTGAGTAAGCCTCCAGACCGGATATGAAGTACATGAAAATAATAGCGCTACTCACAACCCTGCTCTGCATCCTGCAAGGGCAGGGTTTAGTCGTTGCCCAAAACAATCCGAACCAATACAATTACCTGTACCTGACTATCCAGAACGGACTGTGCGACAACTCCATCCAGGCTATACACAAAGACCGTAACTCATTCATGTGGTTCGGAACCTCCAACGGGCTCGACCGTTACGACGGCTATGAGCTGAAACACTACTCCACCGCCCCGAGGCAACCTTATCAGTTTATTGAAAGCAACTTCATCAACGACATCGACGAAGACGCCAATAGCTATCTGTGGATAGCCTCCGAATCCGGAATCATGAGCATCGACCTCCTTCACGAAAACCTCAACTTCTACAAAGACTATTCCGGCAAAAACAATAACGTACTCTACTCTCCTGTTCAGGCAATACTTGTCGATGACTTTAATAACCTCTGGATAGGTAAAAGCGACGGCCTCGCCTACATTATCCTGAATGAAGAAAGACAGATAAAAGATATACAAATCTTGAAGAAAGATGTGGATATCAAAGCCATTGTGAACCATGGGGGCAGCATCTGGGCAGGAGGCGATAAGTGCCTGTTGCATTTCGCCCCTTCCGAGAAGGAGGGTTACAACAGTATACCCGTGACCATGAACCTGGATATTTCAAAGCTGACCTTCAACTGCCTGTCCTCTTACGGAGACTATCTGTGGATGGGTACGCAGAGCGGCTTATACTGTTACAATACCCAGAACCAGTTCTGCATGCTCTATCAGCATAATCCCAACGACCCTCACAGCATCTCTTCCAACTTCATCACAGACATCGGCAAGAACTCGTCCGGCGACATCATTGTAGGTACCCGAAACGGGATAAACATTTACCAAAGAGACAACCGGTTTGTAACTTTCAACAAAGGTACTCAGCCCCAGTCGCTGAACGACAATATCATCAACCGGATATTTGTGGACGAGAACGACAATATCTGGGCAGGAGCCAACTTCGGAGGCATTAACATCATGTCTCCGCAACGCATCACTTTCACCTATGCATTGCAAAGGCATGAACAAGGCTCTCCCAATATCATCAGCACCGTTCTCGAAGACAAAGAGGGCAACATCCTCGCCGGCATTGTGGACGGAGGATTAGCCATCAAGAAGAAAGGCAGCCAGTCGTTCTCTTTCTATAAACATAATCCGGAAAACCCACATTCGCTGGCCCATAACAATATCTCGGACATCATCCAGGACTTCAACGGAGATTACTGGATATCAACCATTGGCGGAGGACTGGACAAGCTGGCAAAAGCCAACCTCACCAATCCGGTCTTCGAACATTACAACAGCCTCAACTCCCCCCTACCGTCCAATGACATCTACGACATTGCACTCGACTCGGTCAGAAACGCACTATGGATATGCACCAGCAGCCACATTAACACGCTCGACTTCTCGACCGGAGTCATCAACCGACTGAAGTACTACACCCAGTCAGGAGAACCCGTTCACAACATGAGCACCATCTTCATCGACTCAAAGTCCAGATTATGGATAGGTGGCAACGGCGTCTACGTCATCGACCTGGAAGATTCGAGAAACAACTACGAATGCATATACTACCAGTATAAGCTGGATAACCCCGAAAGCAAAATCAATGAGAAAATAACCTGCATCTTTGAAACCCAGAAGGGAGAGATTTACTTGGGCAGCCTCGGAAACGGCATTTACCTGCTGGAAGACGGGAGCAATGCGGGAAAATACAAGTTCATGAACTATGCCATACGCTGCGGCCTTTCGGATACCAGCATTTCCAATATACTGGACGACAAGAATGGGAACCTGTGGATCAGCACACTCAAAGGCGTTTACTTCTTCGACATCACCACCAAACGGGCATTCAAGTTTGATGAAGGAGACGGGTTGTTGGTGCCTCAGTTCTACAAGCGGTCGGGATGTAAGGCAGCCAATCACAATATGCTGTTAGGCACTATCGACGGGTTTGTCACCTTCAGCCCGTTAGTCAGCCTGCCCAGACAGAAACAACGGACAGTCACCCTTACCAGTGCCGTCTGCGACGGGAAGCAACTGATTCCTTATCTGGATAGCGACAATCTCCCGACGAGTATATCGACCACCAAAGAGCTGCACCTGTATCCGCCGCAGAACTCCTTTGAAATCACCTTCAGTTGCCTGGACTATCTGGAGCAGGAAAAAGTGTTCTACTCCTATCGCATACTCGAACTGAAAGAAAACAGGAACGTAGGTCTCATGAAGAGAAATGCCAAATACACCAATCTTTCTCCCGGAAAGTACACGCTCGAGATACAATGTACCAACCATGACAATACCTGGTCCAGCAAACTGACCACGCTCAGCATCATTGTGCACCCGCCATTCTATAAAACCACCTGGTTCTACTCGCTGATAGCCATCCTGATTATATCAATCCTGATTTATATCGTCTATTCATATAATGCCAGGCAGAAGCACATACAGAAGCTACTGAAAGAAAAGATAGAAGTCATGTCCCGGCAAATGGAAGCCATCAATAAAGAGAAGCTCTCATACTTCACCAATCTTGCACATGAATTCAAAACTCCACTGACCCTGATACAAGGGCCGGCAAGCCAGCTTATGAACCAAGTCACCGACCCCGGTGAAAAGGAAGACCTGCAAATCATCAACCGCAACGCGCAATACCTGCTTTCGCTGGTCAACCAACTCATCGACCTACGCAAGATAGACACCAAGAACCTGACTCTCAACTCCGTCCGTTTCAACTTCAGCAAGTTCCTGGACACCACCATCATGGACTTCTCCAACTTAATGAAGGAACGGAATATACAGTTCGAGAAAATATACCGCCTGAAAAGCGACCATATCTATTCGGACAAGGAAAACCTGCATAAGATATTGTTCAACCTCTTATCAAATGCCATTAAGCACACTCCCGACAAAGGGAAAATCACGGTACACGCCAACCAGTTCACCGACAAGTCGAAGAGGCTTATACAGTTCATCTCCGTCACCAATAGCGGCAGCACAATCGCCCCCGATGAAGTGGACAAGATATTCAACCGTTTCTACCGGATTCCCGACCAGAACAAATACACAAGCTACGGGCAAAGCAGTACGGGCATCGGCCTGCACATCGTAAAAGAGATTACCACGCTGCTGGGCGGAACCATAAAAGTAAAGAGTTCGGAAGATGCAGGGGTATCTTTCAGGCTCTACTTCCCCATCACACTGGCCAATGAGTCTGAAAGTGAGGCTCATCCTGAAGAATACAGCAAGCCCGTGCCGGTAGAGGACAAAATAGAGCCTTTCATCCCCATCGACAGGAGCAAACCCACCCTGTTGCTGGTGGAAGACAATCCGGACATGCGCCACTACATCAAGAATATGCTGAAAGAAAAGTATAACATTGCTGAGGCCAACAACGGCGAACAGGGCTACAAGGCGGCACAAAATATTATGCCCGATTTCATCGTGTCCGACTTGATGATGCCCATCTGCGACGGTGCCGACTTCTGCAAGAGAATACGCGAGGACAAGCTTCTATGCCACATTCCATTCCTGCTTCTTACAGCAAACTCGAGCGAAAATGCCCGGATAGAAAGTTATGAGAATGGGGTGGACGGATATATCACCAAGCCTTTCGAAGAGTCCGTCCTCTTGGCTAACATAGACTCCATACTGAAAAACAGAGACTTGCGCCAGAAGAAATTCGTAGAACAGGACTTAGACCCTATCTTGCTGGAAGTGGGGCAACCGGACCAGCAATTCATGAATGATGTGATGGATATATTGGAGAAGAACTATGCGAACCCCGACTTCGGTGTGAAGGAACTGACAGACAAACTGAACATCAGTTATACGGTCATCTACAAGAAGTTCATCTCGCTCACCGGTCTGCCTCCGGTGCGTTTCCTCCAACTGTACAGGTTGCAGATTGCAAAGAAGATATTGGAGAACAGTACGAACAACGTCATTGTATCCGAGATTGCTTACCGGGTGGGGTTCAACGACCCCAAGTACTTCACCCGCTGCTTTGTGAAGCAATATAAGAAGACACCCAGCTCGTTTTTTAAGTAAAGCTTCGGGAGTGTATTCCGGAAGCTTCACGAACGTGATCATGAAGCTTTAGGAACGCGTTCATAAAGCTTTACGAATAAACGGCTCATTTAATGGTGATTAGATCGCCATCCGTGAAGCCTGCCGTGATGTGCTCCACCCGGAAGAGGGAGATGTCTGCCAGTTCGTCTTTCAGCTCTTTCAGCACTTCCACCAGAGTCTTCAGCACTTCCTCCCACGGAAGACGGCTGGAAAGTTGCAGGTTATCGCAGTTCCTTTCTCTTGGCTCAAAGTCTTCCTCACATGCCCAGTCATCATCTTCGGCGTCGTAGTGCCTGGAGCCGGTCAGTTCCAGGGTATAGCAACTGTCGCCGTTCTCTTCGGCTGCTTCCCAGAGGTTGAAGTTCAGCGCAACGATATCGGCGGGCACAGTTTCGTGCGCGTCAATGTAGAGAAGCCACCGACGCACAATATCCTTCACTCTCGGCTTATCGAAAGCCTCCATGGGAGCAAGCAAAGCCTGCGAGTCCGGAACCTCTTCACTTCCCCTGAAAAGGGAGAACAGTTTCTTTAGCATATTACTCATTTTTAGTCTATTCAAAAAAATATACCGATAACCACTTTGAGTCTGCAAAGGTAATGACAAACCATAAATATATAGTATCTTTGCCCTGATAAATACCGACACCCATGAAGCATCTTGCACTCTTGTTCCTCATTCTCTCATTATCATCATGCAGTCGTTACAAACAGGCAAATGATATAATAGACAAGGCCGAAGCCATTGTCTCCCACCACCCGGACAGCGCCCTCCTCCTTCTGCAATCCATACACGAACCGGAAGCGCTGACCGACTCCCTACGGGCAAAATTCTGGCTGGTCAACGGGCAGGCACACTACAACAGCAACCGTTCCACAGCCGAAGATTCCCTATTGAAATATGCGCTGGACTACTACAAGGAACACGACGATATTGTACGAACAACTCAGGCATACAAACTGTTCGCGCAACACCTTTGGTGGAAGGGCGACCGGGCAGCAGCAGCGAACCTGTTGCACGAAGGAATGGAAACCGCACGGGCAGCGCAGGATACCGCCTGCACCCTCCAACTACTCCATTCCATCATCACCCAAAGCACGGGAGACGAGAACTTTGAAGATGCCGTGAAGTACCTGAAAGAATTGCTGGCAACAGACAGGGACGCCCCGGACACCTACATAACTTACAATATGCTGGGCATCGCCTATTATTATCTCCAGCAGAAAGATTCCTCTTTATGCTACCTGCAAAAAGCCTACGAAGCAGTCAATCAGCCCAACTACGACCTCAACTCGTGGGGACTTGTGTCACGAAACTATGCGGACATCCTCAGCGACTTCGGCGAACACCGCAAGGCAATCGACATCCAGCGCGAAGTGCTCCGCCGCTATCTTGCGGCAAACGATAAATTCGCATCGCTCTCTTACAGCTCCCTGGGCAGGTATTACCTGAATATCCACCAAATGGATTCGGCGAGATACTACATGCAAATGAGTAAGGAAACCTATTCGCCTTACATCGCCCAGGACTTGTCATTGAGCAACTACTACCTCATTCAGAATACCCTGATGCAATATATTTCCACCAATCAGTTCCTCATCAAGGACGTCACTCTCTTCTCCAACCGGATGTTCGAGGACTACCTCAACCGGGAGAAAGTGATTGCCGAGAAGAACGAGAGCAAGCGGGTATTGGAACAACGGAATCTCCGCCTGTCCATCGCCAAGCAACAGGAGCAAATGCTACTCATTATCGTGCTGTTAGCTGTCGTTCTGGCTGCGGTACTCGTGGCGTTCTACATCCAGCGAAGAAAGAAGCTGCTGGAAGAGAAGGAAGAAGAACTGGACACGCTGAAACATCTGTGGGCTGATGTAGAGAAGACGAATAATGAGAATGACCAGTTCTTCAAGAAAATCCTGCTCCAACAGATGGGTATTATACGTATGGTTGCCACCAATCCAACGCCACACAACCAGGAATTCCTGTCGCAGATGAAGCGCATCACTCAAGAAGATATTCCCACGGACGACCTGCTGGTTTGGGAAGACCTTTATAAAGTGATTGATTCCATATACGGCAATTTCTACACGCACGTCCTCACCCGCTTCGGCAATGTGCTGAATGAGCGTGAACTACAACTCTGCTGCCTGCTGAAAGCCAACTTCTCTACGAAAGAAATCAGTGTAGTCACCCAGCAGAGTGTGCGCACGGTCTATCAACGGAAAACTACTATTCGCCAGAAACTGAATATGGATGAGAAAGAGGACATTGCGGACTTTCTGAGCCGATAAACTACCTTATTTCTTTCCGGACAGAACACCCGTATCCGAGTCACTATTATTAAGCACTTTACCTTTTGAATTATAACTCCTTCCGAAATCGAGCCTAAACGAGACATTCACCATGAATATCGGGCTCAGATTTGTAGAGAAAGCCACCTGCCTGCTGCCTGCCAGATGTGACACATTCTCTATTTCCTGCTCATACCGCTTGGTGAACGGGTTGAGCACTCCGGCCGAAATGCTCCACTTCTCCTTATTATAACCCAGCATCATGGAGTGCAGCTTTTCTTCTTTAGTGATTGTCTCGCCCCACAACGTATGGCTGCTGGTATTCATTTCCGCCATGAACGTCCAGTTCTTATAAGCCGCCATCAGGCTACCACGGACACCAAAGTTGGTATGAGTGTGTGTATAAGTATTCCCCTGACTGATATAACGGTTCAGGAACGGTGTCACTCTGATGGCAATGTACTCCTTCCAAGGAAGTATCTGGACAGACGTTTCGAGGTTAATCCTATGGAAGCCTTTATGATTCTCCATAGTGCGGATAAACTTTCCATCCTCAAAGTAAGTACTCTCCATCACAGGTTTGTTGTCATAACTGTAGCGGGCAAAGAAGTCGACAGCCACCTTCTTATGCATCCAGCTTGCACTGAAAGTGTTGGAGTAGAAGCGGACGGGCTTTAATCCGGGATTTCCCCGGCGCACTTGCAGCAAGTCTATGGGTTGCGAGATGTCGTTGAGGTCGGACAAGGAAGGAGAATAGCCGGAGATATAGCCGTTATATCTAAAAAACAGATTCTCCTTCGGAGTATAAGACAGCCGGATGGAAGGCTTGAAGATATAAGTTTCGTTATGCTTCCCTTCCTGCGAATTGTAAGTTCTCATACCGCCTATGCCCAGTGTATAAGCGAACTTATTGATATCGCGCTGATATTCGGCAAAGACGTACGTTTCTGCTGTGTTCATCTCCACCTGTTCTTCCACAGCTCCCGAATATCCGTTGCTGAGATAAGCTTGCGTGTGCTTGATGCCGCCGGAGAGTTTGCCGTTCTTAAACTTCTTATCATAAATACCTTCGGTGATGAGGGAATACTTCTCGCCATCAATGGAAGAATAGACTGTTGACGGAGTTTCACCCGGCATACTTTCCTGATAGGTACGCATGTTCTCACTATTCAGATAAGTGCCTACCACGTTGAAGGTCAGGCTCTGTTGATGCTTCATGCTGCGCTGGTAGTAGACGTCCAGTGAAGGAATCCGCAACTTCGACGAAAGACGGTCGGATATGGAGAGGGCATCTTCTCCCTGATACAAGCTGCTCTCTCGGTCGGAAAAGGAGTTGGGGGTATCGTTATAATTATTCCGCAAAGTGACGTTCAGCATTTGCTTGTCATCGTCCTGCAAGTTATAGGTTAGGGAAAAGTTAAGGTCGTCGTACTTCACCGGGGTAGGTTTGCCAATCTCCCTGCGCTCCAAGGTGTTATCAGGGAAGCGGAAAGTCTCATAGTTCTCCCGCGTCCACTTTAGGTCTCTCCGTCCCCAATAGACATAGGCGCTAAACTCGGACTTCCGATAGTTATACTTGGCGGAAAGGTTGTTTTCGCCATAACCGTTAGCTGAAAGGGCATTCGATAAATCGGCCGCAATGGTTCCGCCGGAGTCTTTTCTTTTGACGATGTAATCCAGCACCGCCCCTACATTGCCATAGCGCAAACCGGGATTATCATGGTATTCTATCTTCAAGATATCCGCAGGACTTAAGGCGATAACTTCCGCCTGAGTTACCTCTACTCCGTTTATTCTGAATTGTACACTCTCTCCACCGGACATTTTCACGGAATTATCCACCGGATTAATCAGGATGCGGGACAATTGCAGATTCCGTAAAAGGGACAGCCCGTTGGTAGACGCCTTTACCTGTGCCTGTGTGGGAAGGATAATCTGACGGTCGGTTTTCTTCAGGACAGGGTTAGCGCGTACAGTAACCCCTTCCAGCATTACGCCGGAGTTCAGTAAGGCAATATCTCCGATAGGCAGGTTCTTTTTCAGGTTCCGGATGTCAATACACACCGTTTCATAACCTACATAAGAAGCAGTGACTCTAAAGTTTCCGTTCGCCACATTATCAAAAGAGAAATTCCCCTTGGTATCCGTAACAGTTCCTTTTACAAATAAAGAATCAGAAGTCAGCAACTGCACTGTTACAAATTCCAGTCCCGACTTTGTTTCTTCTTCTACAACCCTGCCTGTTATCTTGTTTTGGGCAACTGCCATAAGGGATACAAGCGACGCAATGCATAAAATAATCATGTGTTTCATAAACCTAATTTTTGAATGATTTGATGAGACAAAATTAGGCTGAAAGTAGGGTTCGATTGATTTATATCGACAGGTTTATAAAGTGCAACTACTTTTTCAACGCACTGATAATCAGAAGAGAGCAAACAAAGATTTCGGAAAAAGTTTATATTATCCCTTTAGACGTTTATATGCCAATTGCAATGGAGAAATCCGACATTAAAAGCACAACTTTCCACCCTTATAAACACTTCTTCTATCGCACTATCATTTTGACATTCTGTATTTCCTGATTGCCGACAATACGCTGTATCTATCCAAGTACCCGTAAACGCAGAAACAAGCAAGCAGAAATCTGCAAAAAGCAGATTAACTGCATAATATCTGAATCCTTACATTTCTTTTAGAATGAGATATTCCCTGAAAAGCGTATATAT
>CAMTFK010000072.1 GCA_947071285.1 uncultured Bacteroides sp.
TTATTATTCATCCGGTTGAATGAGTAAAGGTACTCTGGCACTATCGGTTCCTGTATTTTCAACATACTTGTAACCAGAGCCAGCTACCGCTTGATTCATGGATGCTATTTTGTCAATAAGGGCAGCAGCATCGCTTACCTTAGTTGAAGTTGGTAAGTTTCCACCCGGATTCGAAACTCCGTCGGACATAAAATAACATTCGTTTGCTGTCACTGATCCCGTTGATATTCCACAAATGGTAACAGAAGCAGTGCCAGAAAGCACAGAAGTTGAATAACATCCTGTCAAAGTTCCACCATTTTTCACCAAACCACCAATATTTCCGGACGCTTTGGCCACTATTTCACCAGCAGCAAACGAAGCGGTTACAGGTCCTTCGTTTCCTCCCACCAGACCACCGGCATTCACAGCTGTAAATGCAGTAATAGTCATCAAAGAATAACAGCCAGTTATGGTTCCCTGAACATTCCAACCCACAAGTCCTCCGATGGCACCTTCACCATTACCTCTATATACAAAGGATACCTCCTTGTCAATCGAAGAACCTTGTATTTGTGCCTTAGACCACCATCCGTTCACACCTGCCAATCCACCGGCATTTACTTTACCACCGGCAACAGTCAGTACCACATTACCTTTTACCTTACAATCCTTTATCATTGACGCACCAGTCTGATTATGTCCGGTAATAGCCCCTAACTTAGCATCTGCTCCATTGACAGTCAACGCTCCTCCATCAATGACGCAATTCTGAATCGTTCCGGTATTTATTGCTGCAAATGCTCCAGCTGCGCCTGACACTTGTTTCACTGTTACATCTTTAAGAGTTAAATTTTTAATGATACCATTATTAGTTATAAACAAACCGGCATCGTTTCCTGTTGCTTCAATTGTAAGACCGGAAATAGTCTTGCCATTGCCGTCCA
Organism: uncultured Bacteroides sp.; assembly: GCA_947071285.1. Taxonomy (GTDB): domain Bacteria; phylum Bacteroidota; class Bacteroidia; order Bacteroidales; family Bacteroidaceae; genus Bacteroides. Next base: position 927 of record CAMTFK010000072.1, read on the forward strand.
ATATACCTTTAAACTCCGTAACCGGTACCCATGCCTCTTTAGTCGACATATCAAGATCAGCATCTAATGTAATTACCGTAGCAGCATTCGTCATAACAGTCGGTTCACTTGCCAAATTTATCAACCCGTCTTCTTTCTTGACTAAATACTTACCCGCTTCAGTCTCCTCATATCCCAAGTCTGCCACCAGCATAAATGATATACCATATCGCTTTCCAGCCACATATTTATATTCATCTCCTGCTACCACCGATTCGGCATTATAAAGTTCACTGATCTTTCCTTTTTTCTCTATTGTTTCCGTAGAGGAAGAATCTCCCACTTTTTCTATCGTAGCAGTAAAGGTTAATTCTGTATCCTTTGTCATGTCTGCCATCGGGAAGAAACTCAAATAACCGTATGCAACTTCATTCTTTGCCATGTCCAAACTTGTCATAGACAAAGTCAGACTATTACTTTTATCACCATACGTTTTCTCTTCTCCCGAAACTGTCAACGTTTTTGGGAAAATAGCAGCATCAGCCGAAACAACCACCTTTGTCACTTTATAGGCATCCGGTCTTCGATTGGTGAATTTAAACTGATAAAGAGCTGTCAAATGTTCAAACTTAAGATTGGTGACGGTAGTCCCATTCACCGTGCCTTTAGCAAGCATGTGCATCGTATTCTGCAGCTCTGCTTTTTGAGCACTTTGCGTAGCATCTCCCAACGTAAAAGTGAAAACATTCCCTGAAGTCGGAACATCTTTTTTCGGATAGATTCCCCAAACAGTAGCTCCCTCTTCAAAGTTACCATTCCCTGCAAATTCCACATTTCCAGACGGTTCACTCTCATCATAATTTATGGTTGTGAAATCATAGCCATTTGTTCCATTCCAAAGTGTAACCTTATCATCGGCATTCCACATAAAGGAACTACCGTCATCTTGTACGTTGGCACGTGTAGACGATTCTTTGTCCGTATTTTCATACCCCCGGATAGAAGCAACAGCCACATAAGTCTGTGATTCTCCCCGTTGCAGTTCATCCCCACCTTCAATGAAAACATCTTCTTTACAAGAGCTTAGGGTGGCTGCACTTAGCAGCCCGATCCCTAATAAAGAATAGATTTTATTCATGATTTATTTTTTTCTGTTATCAGTTATTTAAATATCACCACCATCTCCAAAATCTGATCCACCGAAGCCAGGTTCTTTCACAGCCCCCTGTAGAATCAACGGACAGTATATATTAGTTCCGGCATCCTCATTCACTTTAAAGCTAAAACCAAATTCTGGATCCTTGGCTTCTATTGCCAAATTCATCTGACGTTTCTTATCCTTGAGTTGAGTAGCTGTTACCTTACTAATTCCATTTACAGATCCGCTTCCTACAGGATTAGTCACCGTCTCGCCTACGAAATAACACTGGTTGATTCCTGTTGAATTCGAAGCGACGAAAGCTCCCAATTTATTACTTCCAGCATTATTAGTCACATTTATCTGCGTGGTCGAGTAGCAAGCCGTCACAGTAGCATCAGCATTATTAATGGTATTCTGTGCAATGAAACCGCCAGTATTATTATAGATAGTTCCACTAATTGAACCGGCTACATAACAGGCCAGAACCGTACCGTTACTATTAGCCCCTATAAGTCCTCCTACTTGTCCGGAACAAGAAACCTCAAGTTTGGCTAATGAGTAACAACCTTTGACTTTACCGGAGTTGTTCCAGCCAACAAGTCCGCCGACACAGGATGCACCACTAGAGTTACTAGGATGCTTGATTGTTACATCTGCACCGACATACGAATTTATAATAAGAGCCGTTCCATTAAAATGCTCACCAACCAAGCCACCATAATTAGAATTACCAGCACCACTCAAATTAAGGTTAATAGTTCCACTGATAACTTGACAACCTTCTATTCTTCCTTCGGAGTTTCGACCGATCAAACCACCAAAAACTACCGGTTTTATAACGGTTGCAGTCACTCCCTTGACTGTACAATTCTGAATGACACTCGTTGAACTTTCGGCAGCCAATGCTCCTGCTCCCTCTGTGATATCAGCAGAGAAACTTACATTTTCCAAAGTCAAATTCCGGATAGTTCCCGTATTGGTAGCTATAAAACCTTTATTAGCTATTTGCAAATTGCGGATGGTAACACCATTACCTTCAAATACACCTCCAAACGCACTAATAGGTTCCCAAAGTTCATTACCCATATCAATCACTTTTATTCCATCCCCTGCCGGTTCATCGATATATTCTTTTTCTAAAGTAACAGTTGCCTTACGGTATTCATCCGCAATTTTATTCCATCCGAATAATCCAGTCTTATTATAGATATGAATATTTCCATCATCATCGATCATATAGCCCTCATCAGGAATTCTGAAACGATAATCTACCTCAAAATCCATTTTATAATGCTTGCCGGCTGCAAACTGATTGGCAGTAGCATCCATATCAAGTCCGATGTTATCCTCCAAATCTTTGACTTTTACTTTTTTCAGCAGGATAATATCCTGTTCCACTTCATTATTCAAAACGCTTACTGTAATATTCAGTTCGGTCGTACTTTTCATCAACCGGGTATCACCATAGGTTGTAGGTAATATATTCAAATACCCGTTTAATGTTTCATTCTGCGCCAATGCTTGTCCACTCATGTCAAGTGTCAGTTTGTTACGCATACCTGAAAGACTCTGTACCACTCCGTCTTCGTCGATCTTCAACTCTGCGGGAAATACATCATCATCACTCTCCAGCGTAATATAGCGAATCTTCAGTTCCCGGTCCGACGTGTTTTTCAAACCAAACTGTATCAATGCAGTCAATGGTGAAAACGTTAATGCAGGAATCTTATTATCAGTCACATCCCCGGTGGCAACCATATAGGTAGTGGCTGCCAGTTCTGCTGTTTTTCCAGTCTGAGTAAATGTCTCCGGCATAGAAAAGGTAGCCAGGTCATTAAATGTTTTTGCTTCTTTCCGTGGAAATACCGCAATCAGCTTATGGCCATTTTCTACAGCAGCTTTTCCTGTGAATTCAGCAGATTTGTCAGGTTGGTTGTCATTATACCCCGGGGTGATAGAGAAATCATAGCCGGCTCCGAAGTTGCGATTCCATAATGTAACAGCATCTCCTTTATTCCATGTATACACTCCATTCTGCAAATTGCTGCGACCCAAAGGGGCGGACTGTTTAATAGAAGCTATAAATGAATAATCAGTCAGATTCTTGTCGGTTTCGTTCCCTTCACCGTTATTTTCATTCACCATCTTGTCCTCTTCGCAAGAGGTTAGTGCCATTGCGCCCAGCAGTGCAACGCTCAATAAGTGATAAACCTTTTTCATAACTATATAAAAGTTTGTTCGATTAAATATCTTTATTTCAACAACCATTAATACATTGGTTTGTTACGCGTTGGAGTACCACTTCCAAAATAGTCGTAGGTTGGCTTCTTATAGAAACGTATCCAGTCGATTTCCATACGTGGCGTATCATTGCTAGACTTACTTTCCTGATAAGAAATATGCTTAAAGTCGTTTGCCCAACTACCATCTTTAGCAGCCTGTTCTGCCGCAGCGTCACCAAGCGCCCATTCATTACATCCGGCAAATGTCAATAGTAAATGTAACCCTTCCGTATTGTATTTGTCCGTAAACGGCCAATGTGTAGACGAGTTCCATGAAGCCGTTCCATTAGCTATTCCGGTATAGCTGCCGTCAGTCCTCATGCGTACATTCTCTTTACCATTAATACCTAAAGCAATCTCGTTATTATCTCTCCATTCCATCCAATAGATATCGAATTCATCCATATCCGATATTATCAACTGTCCTGAAGACGGTTTATACTTATCACCGGATGAAGTGGATATATCATTCCAGTGGAAAGTCTGCCAAGCGCCATTCGGATTCGCATTGGTAGCCGGATTTTCCAGAAGATCAACCTCACCATAGGTAGACCATTGCACACCTCTGATATTTCCTTGGAACCAGACTGCCGAGTTGAAAGAGTGTTTCTTTCCACGCACACGGATTCTAACTTCCACACGAGTGCCCGGCAAAATGCGTACATTGCTGGATTCCCAAGAATCAGCACCCGTAGGCACACCATCAAACTTACTTGCATAGAGGGAGGAAACTCCAAAATCTCTTGTTCCCGTAATTTCCCCTGTCACACTGATTCCCGGATCATACGCACACCACATTTTCAAATATCCATCTTGAGTCATCGTTGCATATTTCTCATTTACAACCGCTTGTACTTTCTGTGTGTTAGCCACATTCTGTGCCGCCATAAAACGTGGAGGACGATTACCATACTGATTGGGGAGTCCGGTACCTTCTGTCAAAGCATCAATCGGATGGAACTCATAAGAATTCAGGAATGTCCATCCTTCAGCAGCTAACGCTTCATTCGGATGCGGATCACCCTCCTTTATCAATAGTGCTGACGCAGCTCTGACCTCATCCCATTTTTCTACAGCCTTTTTATTGCTGGCTGATACAAATATCTGATCCGGATCTGTATAAACCCATTGCTCATTGGTTAACTCGGTGCCCGGAGTCAAACCTGCATCCGTATCAGTAACCTTAATTTCCAACTCGTCCCCATATACCGGATGAATTTCAGAATCGGTAGCAAAAGACATAGACACAGAAGTGAAAGTATTCGGTCCTTTCTCTCCTTTCACCCATATAAGTTCAGATTCAGCTGTTTTATACCCGGCTTTCACCACCAATTCGCTCGGCAGATTCTCATATTTATCCGCATCTTCACCCGCATCAATATGAACGACTACATCTTCCTTAGCTGACGCTCCTACCGTAGCGACCAGAATAAATGAGCCATACTCTTTCACCGTATTGTCCGAATTGTTCTTCAATGACAAGATGGTGTAGTGTTTATCAGATACCACAATCGGACGTTCAGCCGCATTGATCTTGTATCCTCTGACATAAGCGGTGATAGTACCCGATATAGGATATTTAGCCAGATCGTTCTTTACCTTAAATTCGGTAAATCCCTGTTTCTCACCTTTCTTCATAAAAAGATGACCAGCAAAGCCTTCAAAGACATCAGATACAGGGACATCCTTTCCTTCTACATTCTTACCTGCAAAAGTCAGAACAACGTCTATATCTTCTTCGAGTGCCAACTGATTGTCTTGCTGATCTACCTTCACAGTAAAGGTCACATTATCTCCGATAGCAGCACTTTGAGTACTGATTTCGGCCACCAGATTCCGGGCTTCTCCGATAGAGATAACCGTCTCGGTGTCATTACAGCCTGTCATTACAAGGATAAACAGGCAAATTGGTAATAATCTATAGAAATATTTCTTCATAATCTATCCTATTATATCATTATTAATGATTACCATTTCGGGTTTTGTTTCAACTTTTTGTTCAATTCCAATTCTGAAGGAGGGATCGGTAACAGATAATCCCTATCTGCATGGAATTGATATCCGCTTGGCAGAGTCCCGGCCATCGGATCCGCCCATTTGTTATCATCAAGGGTCAGACGCTCTCTGATTCTTTTCTGATTATCCGGACTGTAAGATTTGAATAAAATAGATTCATCACCTACATAAGCACCTTTACCACGCTTTCCGACAATCAGTTTATCGGCTTTCCAACGCATGAGATCATCCAGCCGGAAACCTTGCAAAGCAAGTTCAGAACGGCGTTCACGACGGATTTCCTGTAAAACAGGAGTCAATGTATAACCGAAATCGGTGAAATTAGCATCCTTTGCCGGTGCCAGATATTTCACTCCTGCACGTTCACGAAGCGCTTTCAATGTCTTATTCGCTATATCATCGCTCCACATTTCCAGTTCAGCAGCAGCTTCTGCATAAGCCAAAAGACCTTCGGCATAACGAATAATAGGTAAAGCAGTCTCACCATTACCACTTACAAAGGTGGTATCTATTCCCAAACGGATGTGATAACCCGTCAAAGAACGTGTGTTTCCATCTCCTGCCAATTTAGGAGGACTAATAGTATTCTTCTTCTCATCCGTATATTCTTCCAGATGCATTGGGGTCGCAGTAGTGGCAGAAGCAAATTTGGCACCTTCATTCATCACCGTTTGAATCAATCTAGGGTCACGGCCTTCAAATGTTTCCTTAAAATCCTTAAATTTCTCATTTGTCGGATCAATAAATGTTCCATCGGCATTCAGATAATTATCCACCAGGCTTTGAGTAATTCCGGCAGCTCCTTCCGAGTCGACAACACCTGCCTTCAGATTACCGTTGACATCATGAAAGACTCCTTCATCACTCGAATATTTCCTCCACAATAGCACTTCGCCCATTCCTGACAAATCTTTGCTATTGAACAATGCCGCAAAAGCATCTCCCGGATTTTGCCCGGTTTTATACAGATCAATGCCACAACCGAACAGTTCATTTCCCCAGTTAATAACTTCACCCAAGAAATAATTTGATTCGTTAGTGGAAGATGCAAAATCATCGCTGCTGTGATACTTTTCCCAAGTTCCTTCATACAACGCCACATTCATTGCCAAAACCATGGCAGCTTCTTTATTGATACGAATTCCGGAATATTTACCGCGCGAATGCAACAGATTCTTCGCCTCAACCAAATCACTCAAAATAAATCGGGCTACCTCATTACGTGTCTTTGCGGGAATCTGTAATCCTGCGATTGTCGCATTCTCATCCCAAAAAGCATCCATTACCGGAATAGAACCGAATTTCTTCAATAAATCGAAATGCCAATAGGCACGTAAAAAGTAAGCCTCCCCTTTCAACGACAGTACATCTTCGTTTTCCTGTGCTTCGGGTACTTTATAATTATGGAAAAAATAGTTCACTTTACGCAGGTTCTGATAACCAGTCTGCCAATCGGAAGCTCCGCTAAACTGGTTATTCTGTCCATGCAAACGGGCATCATACTTTTCTGCAATAATATTGTCACTATTCTTTTCTTCACTGCGAACTCCCAAACCGAACTTACTAAAAGACGGCAACGTCATATATAGTCCGTTAATATAGTTTTCAACCTGTATGGCACCTGTCAGAAAATTACCGGCTTCCGGCTTGGTTATCGGTTCTCTATCCAGAAAATCTGAACAGGATGAAAATGGTAATATTGAAGCGGCTACAAAAGCCATTATATATATTCTTTTCATATCTTATGGTTTAAAAGGTAAATTCAATACCAAATACGTAGTTTTTATTCAACGGATATACCTTTCCGTTACCATTTTGCTTCATTGGGGAAGTCAATCCCGGAGCAGTTTCGTTACTACCCCCAGCCCATGTATTTACCTGATTCAAGGTTTCAGGATCGAATACGTCCGGCAAATTGTCAATCGTGAAGAGATTATCACAAGTGAAATACACTTTCAAGTTCTCCAATCCCATCTTCTTAACCAGTTTAGGCTGGAAGTTATAAGAAATCATCAAGTTTTTGAGTCGCATATAAGCTGCGTTCAATAAATAACGTGAAGTGTTGTAACCTACGTTCGCATTATATTCAGGACTGTCGGGTTTTGTCAGACGCGGCAGGTAAGCCCCCGGGTTGTACACATTATAATAATCCAAATGTTCTTTAAAGAAGTTGGAATCACCGCTAAACAGATAAGTACTTGCAGCCATCGGGAAATCACGTTTCATGACTCCCTGGAACAATGCGGAAACTTCAAAACCTTTATAACCGGCATGTAAGTTCAGACCGAAGGAGTAACGAGGAGTCGTATTACCGATAATTTTCAAATCACCGTGATCTTTCAATGTACCCGAACCCGGATCAATTTTACCATCACCGTTCGAATCGATATATTTCAAATCACCACGTTGCCAATCCTTATTCGGTTTGAAGAAAGACATGTCTACTCCTCTCAGATATTCATCCACTTCCTGGTTGGTGAGAAACAGATCATTTGCTTCATATCCCCAGATTTCACCTAAATCCATTCCCTGGTAATAACCTTTGTTACGAACCAGACCGGTGTGGTTGTTATAAATCAATCCTTCCGGATTATTGTATTTGGTTACCACTGCTTTGTAGTCAAAGATATTGAAACCGATTCCATAACTGAAACCATTCTTCAGCTGGTCAGACCAGTTAACCGACAATTCCCATCCACGGTTACGTAGTGTTGCATTATTTACTTTAGCACGTTGGTCAACAGCAATACCGCCAATATCAGGAATTGCTTCAGCCGGGCCAATCATGTCTTTGGTCGTACGTTGGTAAATATCCGCCGTAATCGTCAAACGATTGTTAAGCAAAGTCAGGTCGAAACCTAAGTTGGCATTATCCACTTTTTCCCATGTAATGTACGGGCTTACCATAGAAGGTGTTAAAGCGACTGTACCACGTACCGGAGTAGCCGAAGTGACACCGGAAAGCAACCATGCATTTGAATAGTCCGGTCTCAATGTCATGAAGTTCAGATAATCATATAGTCCGGCTCCATTCTGATTGCCTAAACGTCCGTAAGACAAACGCACTTTCAACTGTGAAACAGGCAAGCTCCATTGCTTGAAGTAGTCGGTACGGGCAATGTCATAACCGGCAGAGAAAGAAGGGAAAAATCCCCAACGATTGCCGGAAGCGAAACGTGACGAACCATCATAACGTCCGCTAAATTCCAGAAAATAGACATTCTGGTAGTTCCAGTTCAAACGGGTATAGAATCCCATGGTTGCCCAATGGTCACGCGCTTCACTATTATAGGCTTTTCCGTTTGCATTGTCAAAAGAGAATGTATCATCGCTCATCACTCCGTCTTTATACGCATACATGCTTGAGTTTTGCTGCACTTCCATCTGGAAACCGGCCATTGCCTTAAAGAAATGGTCACCCCATTGATTCGTATATGAAGACGACACACTGGGAGACAAATAATAGTTGAATTGATTTCCACGAGTCATTGATCCCCACAAAGAATTCGAATATTCGATACCGGGATAAGAATATCCCTGCCGGGGAGCGGTAACATTCTCTATGGTTCCGTCGGGCCGTGTGGTACGGGGCTGCTTCTGCAAGAATTCATCATTCTGCACATCAAAACGAACTTTCATCTCTCCGATAATGTCCCAGCCTTTCAGAGGCGTAACAGTAGCTGCAAAAGTCATGGCATCAGAAATGCGGTTCTGCGAATAGCCCACATTGTCCAGATACAAAGCTTCATTCCATGAAGGAAGATTATAAAGCCCGGAAATAGGAACTTCAGTCACCATATTAGGCTGCGAACGAGCTATCTGATGATAAAGAATAGACATATCGGGGAGCGGGCGGGAAATCAGATTCAACGTGATATTGTTATTGAAGTTAAACTTCAACCAGTCATTCGGCTTGATCTGAAATTTGGTATTCACGTTGTATTTATCCAGAGAGTCTTCTACACGATCCAGCAAACCACCCTGGTAAGTATAACCCAGACCGACATAATAAGTCACTTTGTCCGATCCACCGGAGATACTTAGATTGTGTGAATGACGCAAAGATTTGTTTTTATAGAAATAATCAAACCAGTCGGTATTGGCATACTGCGATTCACCGCCACGCCAACCGGTATTCTCCTGATTGGCGGTAATACCGGGCAGACCTTCACCATAGGGGTTCTGCAAAAACTGATTCATCAAATCAATAGTCTCCTGTGAGAAGTATGGAGACTCACCAATTGCCGAACGGTACGCATTTTTATAATTGGCAAACTCTACAGAGTTCATCATCTCGGGCATGTTGATAGGTGCACTCATACCCACAGAACCGCGATAAGTCACCCGGGCTTTATCCTGTTTACCGCTCTTGGTCGTTACTAACACCACACCATACGCAGCACGAGCACCATACACGGCTGCTGCAGAAGCATCTTTCAATACACTGATACTTTCTATATCGGCAGGATTTACATTCTGCAAGCTCTGTTCCACACCATCCACCAATACATAAGGCTCTCCACCATTAATAGAACCGATACCGCGAATATTAAATTTGATTTCTCCGCCAACTTCACCACCGGTACCGCTTTCAGAAGCATCCGAAGCAAAGTTCAAACCAGCCACATTACCTTGTAAGGCGCTGGTTACATCCGTCACAGGACGGGTAGCGATTGCATCCGCATTAACTGTTGCTACAGCCGCTGTAATAGTATTACGTTTCTGTGTTCCCATACCGACTACCACCACTTCATCTAAAGTTTTGGAGTCTTCCTTCATCACGAACCGATTTCCTGTTAGCTTAGTGATTTTCACTTCCAAAGGAGCATAGCCCACATAGTTGACAGTTATCGTTGTACCTACTTTACCGTTAATTTTAAAGTTTCCATCCAAATCGGTAATGGTACCATCAGTAGAACCTTTCACCATAACGGTTGCTCCGATTACGGACTCGCCACGTTCGTCTACCACCTTACCAGTGATAGTGCCCTGTTGAGCAAAGAGCTCCACAGGGAAGAACAGTAAAAGCATTGAAAAGAGACACACCAGTTGCATCCTAATCTGCATTTTCTTCATAACATTATATTAAAGTTAATACTAAAAGTTTTTTTGAGTTCCATTTGCCAATAGCCCACACTATCCGGCATTGAAATACACCACAAAAATAGATTGATTGGCAGAATGGCGAGTTCATAAAATCGCCAAAATGTTTCCAAAAACATCCATATTCCGTTTTTGAACGTCTTTGTGGCGGTTTTTGGAAATATTTCTTTTGTTTTAGCGGAATTAATCATACTTTTGTTTCACTAATCTCCCCTTAATAATCTTGACTGATGAAAAAAAGTATTTGGATAAAACACTTTTTCTGCTTACTGGCTTTTCTTATCGTAGGCACATTTCCAGCAATAAGTATAGGTAACCATTACGACTTTAAACTGATTGGTTCCCAAAACGGAATGCCGTCTATCATCAGCTGTATCTATACCGAACAAAAGGGATTCATCTGGATCGGTACTCCGACAGGACTAATCAGATTTGATGGAACGGAACTCAAAAAGTACACCGCACAACCTGATAATGAAAATTCCCTGCCTAACGACAGTATCCTGCAAATTATTGAAGATAATCAGCAGACAACCTGGATACTGACCACCACAGGAATCGCCCGTTATTCTCTTATTCACGACAACTTCTTTATCCCCAAACTAAATAATCAGCCCATCATTGCCAAATCGATCTGCAAAATAGCAGACGGGCTTCTGTTCGGAGGGATCAACAAGATATATAAATATTCTTATGCCACCAACACGATTTCTCTCATACGGGAATTCAAGACCGACGAGCCGTTCATTATACGATCCATACAAATGTGGAAACCCGATACCATATTGTGTCTAAGCTGGCAACAGGGAATACTGCAAATGAACCTCAAGAATTTCGAGATAACCCCATTTCCTTTCCAATACGGGAACGACAACGTAGGAATCATCATAGACTCCCAACAAAGAATATGGCTGTCAACCTACAACAATGGCGTCAAGTGTTTCTCCGCCCAGGGAAAATTGATAGCCAGCTATACCACTCAAAACTCCCGTTTGAGCAGTGACATCGTATTGTGCATGACCGAATTCAAACAAAAAATATGGATGGGAACAGACGGGGGAGGTATCAATATCCTCGATCCCACAACCGGCAATATTACCGTACTCGAACATATCTCCGGAGATAATCATTCCCTTCCCACAAATACAATACTCTGCCTGCATAGCGACTCTGCCGGAAATATATGGGCGGGAAGTAAACGTGAAGGGGTTATCAACATTCGTGAAGTATCCATGAGAACTTACACTAATGTTGTGTTAGGGCACAACAAAGGATTAAGTCAAAGTACGGTATTACAACTATATCAGGAACCGGCTTCCGAAGAACTCTGGATCGCTATGGACGGAGGAGGTATCAATAAATTCATTCCTTCTACAGAAACATTTGTGCACTATCCCGACACTTGGGGAGACAAGATGGTCTCCATCACCGGCTTCACACCCAACGAATTGTTAGTATCTGCCTTTTCCAAAGGTATCTTCATATTCGATAAAAAGACAGGAAAGAAGCGTCCTTTCGCTATTATGAGCCCTTCATTAGAGCATCACATCCGCTATAGCGGACAGCCAATCAACTTATACCGGGATACTCCCAATTCGATCTTAATATTAAGTTCGCCTCCTTACCGCTACCATACTTCCACCCGGCAACTCACTCCTGTCCCTTGTGCCAAAGAAGTGAAAATAAAAGGCTTGTTGAGTTCCATTGGATATGATTCCACTGCCATTTACCTGAACGATCCTTATAATATATATAGACTGGATCGTAAAAAAGACACAGTGGAGATATTTGCAAGTGCTCCACAGGGATTCTTCAATGCTGTATCCAGGGATGACAAGGGCGTATTCTGGATTGCAGGCACCCGTGGCCTGTACACCTATCACCCTGATACCCGCAAATTCGAAAGAATTCCTACCACCTTATTTAATGAAGTAAATACCGTGTTATGCGACAATAAAGGGAAAGTGTGGATAGGAGCTGAACAGAAACTCTTTATATGGCTCACCGATACCAAACGTTTTGTATGGTTCGGAGAAGCGGATGGAATTTCCCCCAATGAATACTTGGCCGAGCCCCGTCTCATTTCCCCCAAAGGCAACATCTATATGGGAGGTGTAAAAGGCTTACTATGTATCAATGCAGACACTCAAATAGAAAAGAGTAGTGACTCTCCAGAAATACGCCTTGCCGAACTGACCATAAACGGAGAGAACAGGATGTATCAGCTCAATCAAGACAAGATATCCATCCCCTGGAACAGTAAAAACATTAAGATCCGTGTCATGACTTATGGTGCGGACATTCTCCGGCTCAAAGTCTATCATTTCCAAATGGGAGACCTTAAAACCGAAGGCTACAACCCTGAATTGATGATCCCATCTCTTGCTCCGGGAAGTTATCCCATCATGGTGAGCTGTAACACACAGGAAGGAAATGAAACAACTCCCCAGTTTCTTTTCACATTAAACGTACTGCCACCCTGGTACAGAAGCTGGTGGTTCGTTTCTCTCTGCATCATTGCTTGCATAGGCATTGTGGTACAAATTGTTTTCGTTCTGCTTCGACGCAAAGAAAACAAGATGAAATGGATGATGAAAGAACACGAGCAGAATGTGTATGAAGAAAAAGTTCGTTTTCTGATTAATATCAGCCATGAACTGCGAACTCCGCTCACACTCATATATGCCCCGCTAAGCCGCATATTAAAGACACTTCCTTCTACAGATGCCATTTATCCACCGTTGAAGAATATACATAAACAGGCTCAACGGATGAAAGATCTTATCAACATGGTGCTGGACGTACGTAAGATGGAAGTAGGAGAAACCAAGTTGAAACTCCAAGCCTATCCATTTAACTCATGGATAAAGGAGATTGGTGCCGATTTTACGGACGAGGGAGCTGCCCAGGAAGTGCAAATAGATTATCAGCTCGACGACAGCATAAAAGAGGTGGTATTTGACAAGGGTATGTGTACAATCGTAGTCACAAACTTATTGACGAACGCACTGAAACACAGTCCTAAAAACACAACCGTCACTATCCGTACCAGCAAAAATGACTCATACGTCCGTGTTTCCGTTTTGGATCAGGGAGAAGGTATGCAAGAGGAAGACATGGAGAAAGTATTCATCCGTTTCTATCAAGGCAAGCAGGAAATTGGCGGTAGCGGAGTCGGACTTTCATACGCCAAGATGCTGGTGGAATTGCATAAAGGTAAAATCGGAGCCATGAACAACGAAGCGGGAGGAGCCACTTTCTTCTTCGACTTACCTTTGGGATTGGAGTCGGGCGAAGTCATCTGCCAGCCGAAACCTTACATCAATGAATTGATTACACCGGACGTAGATCATGAGATCAACGCTCCCGAGACACTCGACTTCTCTACGCAGAATTACACAGTGCTATTGGTAGACGACAATCATAACCTGACAGATTTCCTCTCCAAAGAATTGAAATCCTTATTCAAAGCAATTTATATAGCACATGATGGCCGGGAAGCTTTCGAAATAGCGCAAAAGCAAGTTCCGGATATTATAGTGAGCGATGTGATGATGCCGGTTATGAATGGATACGAACTGTGCAAAGCGGTAAAAGAGAATATCGGCATCAGTCATATTCCTGTGATTCTGCTCACGGCACGCAATGATGAACAGAGCCGACTGTATGGGTATAAAATCGGGGCGGACGCTTATCTGGGAAAACCTTTTGAGATAGACACTCTTGTTAAGATTATACAGAACCGGCTATACAACCGGGAGCAAACGAAAGAGCACTATCAACATATAGGCAACTTCCCTCAACCGCTGGAGAGTACTTTCAGCCAGGCGGATGAAACGTTCTTGTTAAAGTTTAACAAGCTCATTTCCGAGAATATCAGCAATCCGTCTTTAGATATTCCTTTTATCTGCAGAGAGATCGGAATGAGTAAAACATCTCTTTACAACAAGTTGAAGGCTATCACCGATATGGGGGCAAATGACTATATCAACAAATTCAGGTTGGAGCAAGCCATTACTCTGATAAAAACCACCGATCTGACATTTACTGAAATATCAGATCAGATAGGTTTCACTACTTTACGTTATTTCAGTACTGCATTCAAACAGTACACAGGCTTGACGCCCACGCAGTATAAAAATGAATGCAGGAGTGAGAATAAATAAGATATTCTCACTTAAATAAGGTAGTATTACTAATTAGAGTAGGCCCTCATCTGCAAAGCTGAAAAATCCGTCTTCACAAACGATGACGTGATCTATCAGACGGATATTCATCGTTTCCGCCGCTTTATGGATATGCTCTGTCAAACTCCTGTCCGGTTGGCTGGGATGAATATTTCCCGAAGGATGGTTATGCACCACCGCGATTTGTGTAGCTCTTTGCAGCAATGCTTCCCGGAGAATGGTGCGCACATCGGTATAAGTTCCGTCTATGCCACCAGTACTTATACGTACCTTATCAATTAGTTTGGTTGCCTGGTTCAATAGGAGCACCCAGAATTCTTCCTGTTCCAAGTCACACATGATCGGTTGGAAAATATCATAGATATCTTTTGAGCAAGTGATTCGAAGTCTCTCTTTGGTTTCTTGCAGCTTTCTTCGTTTGCCTAATTCCAAGGCTGCCATCACTGTAATGCTCTTTGCGGGTCCCATACCTTTGAAAGAGGAATAGTCACACACTTCCCATTTTGCCAATGAATTCAGATTGTTATCACAAGACAGGAGCAGGCGTCTCATCAATTCGACAGCACTTTCTTCCGTATTTCCGGAGCCAATCAATATAGCGAGTAGTTCGGCATCACTCAATGCGGCTGCTCCCTTCTCCATCATTTTTTCCCGTGGGCGGTCTTCCAGTGCCCACTGGTTGATGGATAGTTTGTGTTTACTTTCCATTATTAATCAAATTAAGTCACAAAGATACTCCTATATAACTGAAAAAATGAATTTTGGAAGCTATAAGTCTATTTTTAGAATCCCTTTACTTCCAAATATCGTAGTTTTGCGCTATCAAGATTAATATATAAACATCTAATAAATATGAAAAAGAGAATAAGCATCTTATCCATCTTACTACTATTAGGAATGACAGTATACGCTCAAACGGATATCCCGCAGGTGATTCCCTCCTTACAACATTGGAATGGGGCAAAAGGCAAACTGACACTACCGGAAACAGGAAAGATTATAATCGCTCCGGAAGCAGAAAGCCTGTTGAAAGAAACTGCGGAAATAATGGCAAAAGACTTAAAAGATATGTTCGGCTGGAATTATCAGGTAACCTCCGGAAAACCGAAAAATCATTCTATCTATCTGTCAGTGAAAAAATCGCCTTCATCATTGGGAGAAGAAAGCTATGAACTGGATATACGCAACCATGTAACCATCGAAGCCTCCACCGTAAAAGGAGTATTCTGGGGAACTCGCACACTGTTGCAAATGATCCATAACCAGCCTTTTGGACTCATGAAAGGAAAAGCATTGGATTATCCGCAGTATGCTCACCGCGGACTGATGATTGACGTAGCCAGGAAATTTTTCACAATGGACTATTTGCAGGATTACGTAAAAATTCTCTCGTTCTATAAAATGAATGAACTGCAAATACATCTGAATGATAATGGTTTCGTTGAGTTTTTCGATAATGACTGGAACAAAACATACGCCGCCTTCAGATTGGAAAGCGACCGTTTTCCGGGACTCACATCCAAAGATGGTTCCTACACCAAAGAAGAATTCCGCAACTTCCAGCAAATGGCCGCACGATATGGAATCAATATCATCCCAGAAATTGATGTTCCGGCACACTCACTCGCTTTCACTCATTACAATCCGATACTGGCAGCCGACAAAAAAGAATATGGTATGGATCATCTCGACCTCTATAAAAAAGAGGTATATGATTTCCTTGATACTTTGTTTGACGAATATCTCTCGGGAGATCACCCGATATTTGTCGGACCGGACGTACATATCGGCACTGATGAGTACAACCTCAAAGAAGCGGAACAATTCCGCTATTTCACTGAATACTATCTGAAGTATATCACCAAATATGGAAAAAATCCGCGATTATGGGGAAGTCTGAAACACATGAAAGGAAATACCCCCGTAAATCTGAAAGGAAAAACGGTCAATGCATGGAATTATAGCTGGCTAGACTTAGAAACCGCACTGCAGGAAGGAGCCAAAGCGATTAATACATGCGATGCATTTCTATATATCGTACCAGCCGTGAATTACTACCATAACTTTCTGGATCATCAATGGATATATGAGAGTTGGTCACCACGAATGATGCAAGAGGGAGAAATGATAGAGCAGTCTACTAATTTATTAGGAGCCATGTTTGCTGTATGGAACGACCGTGTCGGAAATGGAATCAGCCAACAGGATGTACATATACGCACCTTTCCTGCCATGCAGGTTATGAGCGAGAAACTTTGGAAAGGAGAAAACACAAGAAACATACCGTTTGAAACCTTCGAAACGTGGTGCAGGACAACACCGGAAGCACCGGGCGTAAATCTACAGGCCAGCATAGATGACAGAAAAGACCTAACGCTTTCCGGCCAGGAAATTATCCTGCAAGGTAACGACTCGGTTCTTACCTCTATACCCGAAATCGGTTATCCATATAGTGTGGAATTTGAAATCTACGCAGATCCAAAGCCCAATATCAATGCGGTCTTATTCAAAGGTCCCCATTCTGTTTTCACCGCGAACTGGCAAAATACGGGTAAATTCGCATTCTCGCGCGACGGCTATGAATTCATCTTCCATTCCTATCGTTTGCCTGTGGAAAAATGGACAAAGGTTCGTGTAGAGGGAGATGCCAAAGGGACCTCACTTTACATAAACGGAGAGCTACAAGAACGTTTGGAAGGACGAATCGGTGTAGTTTACAATCAGAAAAGCCTGCGTAAAGACAGCATTTGGTATCAGGAAACACTTATCTTCCCATTGAAACAGATAGGCGACAAATTGCTGGGGTTTAAGGGAAGAATAAGAAATGTGATTTGCACTCCACTAAATGAAAAAAGATATAGCCTATAAAAATTTCTTCGATTGCATCCATTACTTTTTTTCCATGAAAGTATAACTTGTCTGACACCCGGGTGTCAGACAACATTCCTTTTAAACAAAAATAGGAATGGTAATAGGCAAATAAAAAATGGATTACTTATAAAAATTCTTTTGGAAAGCCTCAAACTCATCCTTCCCTCTGATACAACGCTGCCACCATGCGCGCCAAAAGCCTGTACCATAGCCGATAAGCTGTATAAATGCGGCGGCAATGGAATAAACGCCAATAGACAGACTTTTATTCTGAATAGTAGAATCAATGCATACGAGTAATGCATAGAGAATGATAGGCGTGAAACTGAAGAGGCAGAAGGGGCTTCCTAATAATAGAAGCGCCACTCCCAATGTAAATACGGCTGGAAGCAAATGCACCAGTTTCAGAGAATCCGGATATTTCTTATAAAGATTAATACGGGCAATGCCGGAGTTATGCACCTGCTTGAAGAATTTTTTCAAGTCAGTCCGACGTTTATGATATACCCAGGCATCAGGAAAAAGACGACAAGTGTACCCATTCTTAAAGATACGGATACTGAAATCAATATCCTCCCCAAAACGCATCTTTGAAAAACCTCCCAAAGCCTCGTACACTGCCCGGCGAACTCCCATATTAAAACTACGGGGATAGAATTTGTCCATCTTCTTTTTTCCGCCACGGATACCTCCGGTCGTGAAGAAAGAGGTCATGGAATAGTTAATTGCCTTCTGAATATCAGTGAAAGAATCGTGTGCACGGTCGGGG
>CAMTFK010000073.1 GCA_947071285.1 uncultured Bacteroides sp.
TGAACAGATTGTTGAGGTTTGCTTCAAACCGCCATTTTTTCGTTTTGTATATAAGAGATGCATCTGCAAATACAGTATTTAGATGTGTTCCTCCACCCAAGTCATTCCGGTAGTGTTCTCCGGAGAGACGTAAATCTACTTGTCCGATACTGAACGTAAGCCGTAATCGTTGTACAAAATCCAGTAGTGGAGTGAGGCGGGTATCACTTCCTATCTTGCTGCCGCCATAACCTAGTGTGGCATGGTATTCCGCTTCAAAAATGTCAATAGGGGACCAAATTAGTTTAGGCTCTGCTTTTAAGTAATCGTAGCGATAAATTTGCAGAAGGCTTTGTGGGGTGCCATCACTTCCTGGCAGAGAGGTGAGTTGCTCTCCATTGCTACGACTAAGTAGTACGCTGAGGGAGGTTTTTAGATGCCAGCCATATATGCCTTTGGATAAAGTGCTACTGAGGGTCCAGCTATCGGTATGATTCGGCTGCTCGCGGCGGGTATAGACGATGGCATCTTCGGAAATGCTTTGTTCGAGAAGCGTATTCCGGTTGCTGCGGCTGTAGGTCAATGAAGTGGTGATGAAGAATTCTTGCACGGTGTTTTTATACTCTCCATAAAGGTTGTAAGTTTGCTGAGTACTGGTAGGGAAAAGACCGTTTCCGTTTCGCCAGGTGCGGTAATCGGTTTGATAGCGTCCGGGATATAGGTCGGTGATGTCTCCTGCTGAGCGTTTCAGACTGCCGTAAAAGGAAAATTTCCAGTGATAATCCAACTGATAACGTGCATACAAAGAGGGGTTGAAGAAAAGGAAAGAACGTTGCTGCGAGAAGTATCGCTGGGCTTTTAGAGGTAGAGAAAGACTTGATAACCATTTTCCACGGTTTAGTTGGAAGTAAGGAGTGAGGTATAGGGATAAGTTGGAGGCGTTGAAATCTGCGGGCTGTGCTGCTGGGTTATATTCCATTGCTGCCCATTCTCCTTGTACTCCTACCTTGTATTGTTGAGTGAAACCATTATACTTCCTTAGATAAGCTGCACTGTTATCCGTATAAAAGCTATGTTGGTCGAACTTGCTTTTTCCTTTTTCAAGCAAGAGTGACGCAGGCTGATAAGCATATCGCGTAGCGGAAAGAAACTCCCATGTCCCGCTTTCCCTATTCTGGATGAGGTTAAAGAAATTGCCTGCATTCAGTTGCGAAGTCCGTATGGTCTGTCGGAGTTCTTCCGAACGGCCCCGGTTTATTTCTCCATCCATGGTGAAACGGTTGGATATATAGTTCCGGCTACTATTATCTTCGTAGCGCAGTTCCAGGTTGGCTGCATCGCTTACCAGCTGGTAATGGTACGTTTCATCAATTCGTACGGTGTCAGTCGACTGGTAATAGATTTGCGTATTTCCGCGTTGCTGACGGATCAGATCGTGTGTATATCCGGCTTGCAATCGCAGGCTCCGGTCGTCGTTCCATTTGTACATCCGGTTTCCATTTAGTGTGTGCGTCTCGTTGAAGAGTAACCGCTTCTTGTCCAGTGGCGCACTGATGCCCGGCTGAGACAGGAATGCGGAGAGAGGGATTTGTTGCCAGGCATTTCCTGCCAATACCATCTGTTCCGTACTGAGGTCTTTACCGTTATTATTTGTTTTATAATTATAGACACTTTGTTTGCTTTTACCCAGTTGCAGGGCATT
The DNA here is from genome assembly GCA_947071285.1 of uncultured Bacteroides sp. Lineage (GTDB taxonomy): Bacteria > Bacteroidota > Bacteroidia > Bacteroidales > Bacteroidaceae > Bacteroides. The sequence continues at coordinate 1,682 of CAMTFK010000073.1, forward strand.
CAGCCCACCTTCCCATAGTAGCTTATTATTGTCGTCGCTCCATCCTGCACCGAGTGTGGCGTTTGCTATCCATTGGTCGCGGGCTTTCGGGTCCAGTTTCAGATTCAAGGCCACTTCGTCCGAATTAATCTTTCCTTTTAATGCTTTCACTGATTGATAGTTCTCCATGATTTCCGCCGTCTTCACTGCTTTTGCATCCAGATTGTTATTGATCTGATTGTAGCGTCCGCCCGTCACATCCATTCCTTCTACGAAGTAGTGGTTTATGGCTTTTCCTTTGTACTTCACCTGTCCGTTTTCATCTACATCCACACCCGGAAGCTTTTTCAGTACATCCTTGATATGCACATCTTTGGATGAGGCGAATTGAGCCAAATCGTATCTCACAGTATCTTTTCGCGTATTGATGCGTCCGGGACGTATCTGCACTTCTTTCAATACGATGGCTTCCGATTGTAGGTTAAAGTTCTGAGTTCCGGCGGCATTGATGTTCCGTACTTCTCTTTTATAACCCAGTAGGGAGGCACTGAGTTGTAATGTGCTGTTGTGCTTCCATGCCAGGCTATAGTATCCTTTTGCATCTGTCAATGCATAATCTATCGTTATGTTTCCGCGCATTACGCTAATCATGACTGCCTCCAGCGGTTGATTACTTTCTGCGTCTGTCACTATACCACTTAGCGTTTGAGCCTGCATAGAGTGGAAAAGACTAAGAAAAAACAGGAAACTTATAATATGAAGTACTTTATTCATAAACCAAGGTGATTGAAGGATATACTTAACTACATCCGGGTGCCAGCATATCTGACACCCGGGTATTGGTAACAGAAACTTTAAGAGATAAGAGAATTATTCTTTATTTATAAAATAGAGATTTATAAGATAGCTATTTCCCCCGTTCCAGCGGATTATAAGGCACATTCTTCGGGTTCTTTGTTGCATTGCCATGCTCGTCTTGTATGGTAACGGTTACATTAGGCATGCTTCCTGTGATGAATCCTACCGGATCGGCATAATATCTTTCGTGTACTTTATCGTACGCTTTGCGATTCATCGGTTCATGCTTCTTTCCGTCAAAGAGAATGGGTCTGTACGCGTGGCATTGCTCCATTCCCGTTGCAGTAAACGAATAATGTCCCTCGCTATCTTCGGCTTTCAATATCAGTCCCGGCAGTCCGCAGAGTTTCCAGGGGCCGTCACTGACTGGTATATCCGCCGTAAACCATGCTGTCCATGTGCGTCCTTTGAACTGGCATTCGGCTCTCCCGCAGAGGTAGGAGAGAACACTGTCGTTTTCAGCCAGTATTTTCCATTGCGGACGTTCTTCTGCTTCTTCACAACGTAGGCGTGTCATGCCTGCCACTTCATCAAGGGTGGTTACTTTTCCTGTAGGATAGCCTTTGAAGGTGCGTTCGCTCAGTTTGCTTCCTCCGTACTGTTTCATGTGTTCATTGATGGTTTCTTGCGAAGCCTTGTTGGCAAAGTCCACTGCCAGCACAGAATCGCACACATACTTGGTATAGCTATAAAATTTGGAAAGATTCTTGCCGACTTCCAACATCATGGTTTCTTCCACCACCTTTTCCGGTTTCTCAGTGTTGGGGATGCAGCGCGTTTCATATTGCACAAGAAGTTGTGCTTCGCCGATGGTATCGTTCATTACTTTGGTTCCATCAGAGACAATAATCTGTGCCCTTGCCTGTGATGCGCACAATGCTGCGAGACATAAGCTGAAGAAAATAATTTTTGTACTCATACATTTCTACTTTTTATGGGTTCTACATTCTGGTATCAGTTTCTCGTGCTGCAAATCTATGCGGTTTTTGCTTCTGGAAAGGTCGAAAGTTATTACTGAAATATTACGCTACGGATAATATCCACCTCGCGTGTACTTATATTTGCAAGCTAACGTTTACCTTTGCCGGTACTAAAAAAAGAATGATTATGGAACGACGGATTAAGATAGTATGGATGCTTTCTATTGTAGCGATGCTGCTTATCACAGGCGGACAACTTTATTGGTTGCGTAACCAGTATCAGTATATGAATGATGAGCAGATTGATGATATCTATAACTGCATTTTGCAGACAGCCGGGCAATATGATTCCATCCGTGCCCCGCAGCCTAAAAAGGTATTCAATAAGGCAAATATGTTTTTTTATAATCTGAATACGTATACGGATATAGAAGGTATGACTACCATCAACGAATTGATACTTGGTGCACTGAAAGGAAGAAACCTGGATAACAAGGATACCAAATATGTGGATATTGAAAGCATCACCATACATCAGAATGATTCTGCCGATGCGCACAAGGCTGATTCCATCAAAGGGTATGCAATTAAAAAGAAGACATGGGCTAAACTGGATAGCCTGATACCGCAGGAGAGAGTTCTTTTTCTGGATTCGTTCCGGATTGCCATGCCTGATAAGGCTGTTCCCAACCTGAACTCCATCATCAATCTTTATAAGCTGGAGTTGGATGCGCCTTTTGTGTTGCAGCAATTCGACTCTTTGCTTGCCTTGCGTTTGGACTCCCATGTATTTACTACGAGATTGAAAGTTTCCAGAGATACCACCTTCCAGTGGGATCCGGTGATGAGGCGGGAGGGTACATTGCTGAATCCATATATCGAAGTGAGCTATCCTTATAATCCCTTGAAACATCAGTTCGTTGTGGCTAAAGTCGAGATATCGGCACATGCTGTGTTGGTGCGTATGGGGTGGCAACTTCTGGGTAGCCTTTGCTTGATATTCCTGTTGGGGGTCTGCTTGTTGTTCCAGATAAAAACCATCTTGAAACAACGGCGTATAGACGAACTCCGGAAAAGTTTTGTAAATACTATGATACATGAACTGAAACGCCCCGTGCAGGCTTTGAAGATGTGCGTTGCTTTTCTCAATGACAAATCTCTGCGAATAGATGAGAAGGCGATGGACGAAGTGATACATGACTCTATGTCTGAGTTGGATAACCTTTCAGCTTATCTCTCAAAATTGCGCGACATGACGCGTGCGGATGATGAACATACACAATTATCTATTCGTACATTTAATATCAAAGAAACCTTGGGAAAACTTATCCGTCTTTACCATACGCCCGACGGCAAGGATGTTTCTATTGAAACCCATTTCAGTGAAGAAACCCTTGTGACGGCAGACCCGGTACATGTTTCCAATATTATTAGTAACTTGATAGAAAATGCAGTGAAGTATTCCGGTACGTCTGTGCATATTGTAGTGGATTGTCTTGTGCACAATGGGCAGTTGACGATTCGTGTATCTGATGATGGCATCGGCATTCCGGCTTCCGAACAGAATCGTGTGTTTGATAAGTTCTACCGGGGCAGTAATCTTCCCGACCGTTCATTGCCGGGCATTGGATTGGGATTGAGTTATGTGAAGTTGCTGGTGGAGGCACATCACGGAACCATTTCGTTGAGTAGCCAGACTGGTAAGGGAACAGAGATAGAAATTAATATTCCACAATAAAAGAGTTACAAGTTACGTGCTACAAGCTACGAGTTGCTGCGTTGTATTTGTAGCTTGTCACTTGTATTTCGCTCTAAAAAACTTTTAGCAATATGAAACCTTTGAAGATACTTTTTGCTGATGATGATTTGAAATATTCGATGCTATTAAAACGCTTTCTTGAAAAAGAAGGCTATGAAGTGACTTATGCCGGAAACGGAATAATTGCCCTTGAACAATTTCCGCTTGTGAAGCCCGATTTGGTGTTACTTGACATCAATATGCCCGGTTGTAATGGCTTTGAAGTTGCCGAACGCATTCGTGAAACAGACAAGCATGTCCTCATTTTCTTCCTTTCCGACCGTAGTGACAAAGCTGACCGTCTGCAAGGTTTCCAACTCCGTGCCAATGACTATCTGTCAAAGCCTTTCTATCCGGAAGAATTGATGGCTCGTATCCGTGAACGCTTCACTTTGCAACTCTCTGATACGGTGGAAGAAGAAACTTATCGTTTCGGCCAGTCCGTCTTCAATTACAGTACGAATGAAATCCGCACGGGAAATAATAAAGTGCTTATCACTTCCCGTCAGGCGGATATTCTTCGACTTCTGGCAAAGAACCTTAATCTTTCCGTAGACCGTGACTTGTTATTAAATACTGCTTGGGGTAGTGTTTCTTATGCTAATTCCCTTGCTCTGAATGTACAGATTACTTATTTGCGCAAGGCGCTTCGTAACGATTCGGTGGTGAAGATCGAGTCGTTGATGAAGAAGGGGTATGTGCTGAAAGATAAGTAGTTTACTATTTATTTTATTTCTTCTAACAATGTTTCTCCCTCATTTTGTATAAAGAATTTGCCTGTCCACTTTCCTGTAATTTCCAACTCTTCACCTGTGTTGATTTCTGTGAAGCGGGCACGGTAAGTAGCGTTTACTTCTCGCAAACTAATGATGTGATTATAAACAAGTCTGTGATGAGGAGGTATAGTCGATTCATGAGTTATCTCTACCGTAAGGGGAATATATTGTTCCTCCAACGAAAAGAGGGTTTTAGGACCACTATGTATATATGAAAAATTGTCTGATGGGAGGAGGATAAAACCATCTGGGACATAAATTTCATTAGGAGTTTGGGTTAAAAGTTGAAACAACTTTGCATCATCTGTGTAGAAGCATGAAGATTGTCTCACATCTGCAGTTGGCTTGACTGTTACTTTCATTTCTTTATCAGTGTCATTATTGACCAAGAAACCTGGTACCGTTTGCTTAATGATTTTAATTTCATCATCTTGCATCATCCATGCTACTTCTTTTAATTTGTAATCCTTTGCGAGTTCATCATCATCGTTACTGCATGCTGAAGCGCCGCAAAGTACTATAACAACAAGTAGCCCGATTCTTAGTAGTCTTTTAATCTGTGTCATATCTTTAATTTTTTTAGTTAGTCCATAAGTGTAATTTCCAAATATACGACAATTAACTGAAACAACAACTGTTTGTTATGTTAAAAGTTGAGCCATACTTTGAAAGCGGATACTTTTTCTTCACTGACTGTTATCTTATCCTTATAAGTAGGTTTTACATGCAGGATTATTTTTCCATTAAAATAAGGAGCAGCATGCAGAATGGCATCAATGCAAACAATCACCTGCCGGTTGGCACGGAAAAAAAGTTTAGGGTTGAGCTGTTCTTCGAGGCGGGTAAGCGAAAAGTCTATGATATGCTCCTGTCCACTTTTAGTAACGGCAAAGGTGATTTTGTTTTCTGAATAGAAATAGGCAATATCATTGACTTGCAAGACCCAGAATTTATCGACACTGGCAATAAGGAAACGCGTGCGGTAGGTCGTTTCTTGCTTTTGCAGATTCTGGATTAGGTCTTTGATGTAATTCTCTGTTTGTTGATAATCCTTGCTTTTTAAGGTCTCGTATTTCACGATAGCATTCAGCAAACGTGTTTCATCTACAGGTTTCAATATATAGTCTATGCTGTTCACGGTGAAAGCGCGAATGGCGTATTGGTCGTATGCTGTTGTGAAGATGATGAGCGAGGAAGGATTGGCTGCAGATAGGAAATCGAATGAATTACCATCGGATAACTGAATGTCCAGAAACAAGATGTCCGGATGCAAGTGTGTGCTGAACCAGGCAATTGCTTCCTCTACACTTCCCGGTAATACAAGAACTTCCCATTCGGGACGCAAACGCTTGATGATAGTAGATAATAAGCGCGCAGCAGGTACTTCATCTTCAATGATGGCGGCAGTTAGTTTACTCATGGATTAAAGGAACTTTTACGGTGAATATTTGGTTTTCATTGGTGATGACGATGTCGGTACCTATCATCAATTTACAGCGGTTTGAGAGGTTTTGTAATCCTACGCCAGAAGTCATATCATTCTTTTTAGAATGTATAGGATTGCTGATTATCAGAAAATAATCTTTAATGCGAATCTTAATTTCCATAGGTTTATTGGTATTTATGGAATTATGTTTGATGACGTTCTCCACTAATAGTTGCAGGGTTAATGGAGGAAGTTGGTACTCCATAGCTTCGGGAGATATCGCGATATTGCAGGTGATGCAATCGCCTAATCTCACTTCGTGCAAGAAAAGGTAGGATTTGATGAATTCGAGTTCCTCTGCCAAGGTTGTCAGAGCTTTGTCTTGCGCTTGAAGTACGTAACGATACACGTCAGAAAGATTTCTTGTGAAACGCACGGCATTCGTCGGGTTATATTCTATCTCGGCTATCAGGGTGTTCAGGCTGTTGAAAAGGAAGTGTGGGTTTAGTTGGCTTTGCAGGGCGGTGTAGCGGGCGGCATTGTTTTCTTTTTGTAGCTCTGCGGCTTGTTGCTGTAGCTTGAGTGCATTCTTGATGGAACGATTGGCAAGTAACAGTCCCAGAATGACGAGTTCTACCAACGATACTGTTATGAGAATACGTATTCCTCCTCTTTGAAAAATAAAGGGATGCTCGGAACCTCCCATTAGCTTGGCAGCTACCAGTAGGCCATAGTTCAGCAGTAGAAAAAGAAGAATAACTAAAATATATACTGCTATAAACTTCCATTTCCAACGTTGGTTCCAAGAGTAAATATGGTCTATCCATGAGCTGATGCGAAGGGTGAAGTAACCCAGAATGTTGAAGGCGAAGATAACAAAAAGTAGTGCGCCCGGCGAATGAATTATATCAGTGACCTGCGGAGGAAGGTTGGTGTAATTAGTTAGTAACAAGAGTGAGAAAATTCCCAATCCTGAGAAGAGCAGGCTATATAAGATTGTATTCCATTTCATGAGGACAAAACTACGAATTTTCATTTAGGATTGCGATGTTTGGCAAATGATAATTTAGCGGCAAAGCCGCTAAATTAAGTTACGAGCTACGAGCTACCAGTAACGAGTTGCTGCGCTGTACTCGTGGGCGAATAATAATTCGCCTGGCTATCACGCCGAAAGGCACTTGTCACTTGTCGCTTGTAGCTCGTTACTTATCGCGCTTTGCGCGATAAATTATCATTTATATAAGTTTAATGCCTTTATCAATGCCGAGTATTGCCCTTGTGCAGCTGTCTTGGCTTGCACATGATTTATCTCGGCACTCTGTCGATAAGTTTGCGCCTCGATAACTTCTACAATGGATATTTCACCTTCATTGTATCTTTCCATAGCCTGACGCTCATTCTCATGTGCCTTCTCCAAAGATTGCTGACTCAGTTGCACTTGCCCCATAGCTTGTGACAGAGAGAGGCGGGCGCTCTGTATTTCCAGATTCACTTTATCCTGAATCTGATTCAGGTTATCCTTTGCCATACCTATCTTCTGATTGGAAGCCCGCTTCTCATTCCGTCGTTTCCCCCATTCGAACAAGGGAACACTGACTTTGGCATATACAGCATAATTCGGGTCCAAATCCGCACGGAGATCGTATCCCGGAGAAGAATAACTTCCATCTACTCCTACATATAGTTGCGGTTTATATTTTGAATCATTTAACTTCAGAGAACTTTCTGCCATTCTGATCTGGTCGTGTGCCATCTTTATCTCCGGTCGGTCATGGGCAAGTGTGAGTTGAGCGCTGTCTGCTAGATTTACCGGAGGAACAATGGTATCCATCGGAGTGCTTTTCTCCAGAGGCAGACCAATAAGAGAATTGAATGCCATGACTCCTGTCTCAAACTCTTTTTGAACTTGAAGCAATTGGAACTCGGCATCATTCAGTCTGACTTCCGCCATGAGTAAATCCTGCGGATTCACGAGAGAGACTTCTACGCGTTCCCTGATGGTCTCGGTCAGTGAAGCAATAGAGTTGCGATAATCAGTGACGATCCTGACAATTTCCTGTCGGGCTACGGTATTCCAATATTGTATATCTGTTTGAAAACATACATCGGACAAGAGTTGCTCTTTCTGATGTGTGGCAAGAGAATGCTGATGTTGTGCCATACGGATGCTCTCCAGCAGTCGTCCCCCTGTATATATAGGTTGCATCAGGGTTAAGGAAGCACCATATTTGGTATCACGCCCTTGTATTCCGAGCGGTTTATCCATTCCGGGCAGGTTCAGATTCAGTTCCAATGGATTTCCGGTATATTGGAAGTTCGCATCGCCCGAGAGCTTGGGTTTTAAATCGGCACGGGCAGCCTTTTCCAACTCAATGCTGGCTGATAGATTCTTTTCCGCCGCTTTCAGGTCGTGACTGTATTCCACAGCCATCGACCTGTATTTTTCCAGCATCATACTTTGCTGGGAAAAAGCGGACGGAGCACACAACGATAAAATGAAAAGTATATATATATTCTTCATACCTATTTCTCTTTTACTTTATAAAACAATGAATAGAGTGCCGGAGTGACGAACAATGTCAGCAATGTGGCAAATGTCAGTCCGAAGATAATAGTAGCTGCCATACCGCCGAAGGCTACGTCAAATAGTAACGGAACCATACCCAGAATGGTAGTTGTAGCCGCCATCAGTACGGGGCGGGTACGCGATACGGTAGACTCAATGATGGCGGTGTAGATCGGTACCTCTTCACGGCGTTGCACCTGTATTTCGTCCAGTAATACAATGACATTCTTGATTATCATTCCCAGTAGTCCCAGCCATCCGGCGATGGGGAAGAAGCCGAACTCAAAGCCTGTCAGTAGCATTCCCACGGCAACCCCGATGAGTGACAACGGCAATACACACAGGATAATCAGCGGGTCGCGGAAATTTCCGAACAAGGCTACAAGAATGACGACCAGCGCAAGGAATGCCAGAGGAAAGAACTTTGCTATGGCCTGCATGGCCTCACGCTGGTCTTTGTATTGCGAGTCCCAGAAGAAAGTATAGCCTTCGGGCAATTGAATCGTTTCTATCTCTTCACGGATTTCGCCGTGTACTTCCGCCATCGTGTATCCCGACTTTACTCCACACATGGCAGCCATAGAAAGTTGGCGGTTGTAAGTACGCATTTGCGGCCACTCCCAGTTGGTTTCTATATTTTCGGTGACTTGCGATAGCGGAGCAGAGTTTTGTCCGTTCCATACGGAGAAATCCCCCAATCCCCGCGCGTCAGTAATATCAGTGCCGCCGGATTTCAGTTGTACGGGCACTTTCTTCTCATTGTCCCGATAAATACCTACCGTCAATCCATCGTTGATAGACTTCACGGACTCCATCATGGCCGATTTTGTAATCCCCAATGCACCGGCTTTTACGGGGTCGTAAACAGGACGGATGATAGGTGTCATGTTACCCCATTCATTGCGGGCGTCCGCTACTTTCGGATTACGGCGCATTACTTCGATAGCGATGCCTGCCAATGAATCGAGGACGGCGGGATCGGGACCCAGAAAGCGGGCTTCGATAACAGCCTCTGTGAGCGGACTCAGCTCGAACCTGTTTACCTTAATGAGCGGGCCCGGATAGAGCGTATGGATAGAGTCTTGCAACAAGGCACGTAACTCTTTCGTTTCTTTGGATGAATGTCCTTTTACCAGCAATTGCGCATAGTTAGGCTGTGGCCCGAAAGACACGTTCGACAGATAATATCTCGGTGGCGTACGTCCTACATAGGTTGATATCATTTCAGTCTGTTCCTGCTTGCTGATGTATTCCGCCATCTCTGTGGCCATGCGGTCCGTTTCAGTAATGTCCGTTCCTTCGGGCAACCATACGTCCAGGGTAAAATAGTTTTTTTCCAATGCAGGAACGAAGACTTTCGGGATAAACTTGAAACTCCAGGCAGATGCGACAAGTAGTATTACCATCAAACCTACTGTAACATACCGATAGCGGATAACAAAACGCAATGCACTACGGAAACGGTCATACATCCGGCCGGAAAATAGTGTCGCTTTCAATTCCCAGGGGCGTGGACGGCGTACAAACTCTTGAATGAAGAATGGCGTCTGCGTCAATGCGAATACCCAACTGAACATCAATGACACACCAATCACAATGACGAGTGATGATAATAACTCTCCCGTGATGTGCGGTGAATAGTAGATAGGCAAAAAAGTCAGTATCGCTATGACCGTAGCCGCCAGTAAGGGCAGGGCAGTGGCAGAACAAGCTTTCATGATGGCGGTTCGCTTTCGCATTCCCCGTTGCATGTTCACCAGTGCAGAGTCGGAAACTACGATGGCATTATCCACCAGCATACCCATGGCAATGATAATGGCTGCCAACGACATACGCTGTAAGGCAATGCCTCCTGCCAGCATCACAATGAGAGTGGCAAATATGGAGAATATCAGCCCGCTACCCACCAGCAAACCATTCTTGAAGCCGATAAAGAAGAGCAGGATGGCTACTACGGTGATGACGGACACTATCAGGTTGATGATAAACCCTTGATTGGCTACGGCGGACTCATGTCCCTGGTCGTAGATGGTGGAGAGTTCGAAACCTTCCGGCATGTCGGCTTTCAGTTCTTCGATACATGTCTCTATGGCTTCTGCCATGTCTACAACATTACCGGTAGGCACGGTGGAGATAGCAATACCCACGGCTGGCTTTCCGTCTATGCGCATCAGGTTACTGGAGGGTGTCTGATAGCTTTCACTGATACCGGCAATATCCCCCAAACGGAAATGTTCTCCACTGCGCGAAACAATGGTGAGTTGACGGATGTCATCCAAAGAGTAGAAATTGCCTGTAGATTCGATGCGTATGCGCCCTGTGCCTGCCGTGATGCCGCCTGCATCCACCACCTTATTCTGGGCATTGAATGCATGGGTAATATCTGCCGTAGTGATACCGCTGCGCGACATGACGGACGGACTGACAACCACATCAATCGTAGGCGTCTGTGTACCGTAGATTTCGATGCGGGCTACATCTTTCACTTTCAGCAATTCATTCTTGATGAGCTTTGCACGGTCTTCCAGTTCACGGTAGCTGTGCCCTTCGCCCGTCAGTCCATAGAAGACGCCCAGCACATCGCCAAAGTCATCATTCACTATTGACGTACTTGCACCTGCGGGTAGTTTGCTTTGCACATCGCCTACCTTGCGGCGTAGCTTGTCCCAAAGTTGCTGCATTTCATCGGCACGTGTCTCCTTTTTGACGTATACGGTGATTTTAGAAAGACCTGCGCGATTTTCTGTTTTTAGATAATAAAGCTCTCCCAAAGACTGGATGGCTTCTTCCAACACATCCGTCACCTGGCTTTGTACTTCCGAGGGAGATGCGCCGGGGTAGGGAGTCAGTACCAATGCTTGTTTGATGGTGAAGGGGGCATCTTCCAGTTTTCCCATCTTGACGTATGAGAAGAGTCCTCCGGCAAGTACCAGTACCAACAGGAGGATGGTGACGGAACGGCGTTGCAGGAAATATTTGATTAGTTTCATGGTGCTTACTTTTTTATTGGATTTTCACTCTCATTCCATCTGACAGGAAACGCAATCCGCTTGTGGCAATGATTTCGCCGGGCTGCAACCCGGAAGCGATGCTGACATGACCGTGGGGCAGTAATTCACTGACGGTTACTTTCCGTTGGCTGACGGTTCCGCTATTTGTGTCTACTGTCCATACGTAGTTTCCCACGGTGGGGCGATTGCACAGGGCGGTTTGCGGAATATAGACTGATTTATGTTGAGCAGTACTATCGACTTTTTCACCCGATGCTTCCGGGGTATCTTCAAAGTGTATCTTTCCAGACAAGCCTGCCAGCAACCGCCCGTCTTTGTTGGGTAGCAATGCTGTCACCAGGTAAGAAAGATTATTCTGCGTGGTTCCTTTGGATACTTCTGCAATGCGTGCTTCCAGAGTTACTTCCGGTTGCACATCCAATGCCAATCGTACGCTTTCTCCCGGTTGCACACAATAGGCAATATCCTGTGTCACATAGGCTTCTATTTTCAGTTGGTCTATGTCGATGAAAGTTACTACGGGTTGGCTGGCCTTGACGTCCTGAAACTTTTCTGCGTATACCTCGCCTATGTATCCGTTGAAGGGGGCCACGAGGCGGGTATCTTCCAGTTCATTGACGGATGTTTCAAAGGCGGCTTTGGCAGAAGTATATTCCGCCCGTGCTTTCTCGTAGGTGCTGGCAGAAAGGTTGTTTTTTTCATAAAGAGCACTGATACGCTCGTATTCCGCCTTTGCCTGACGGTAGACGGCTTCGGCACGTTCACGCCGAATGCGGTAATCGCGTGGATCAATCTCCGCAATCGTCTCTCCGCGATGGTAATAGTTTCCGGCGTAGACATCCAACTGTTCGATGGGGCCACTAACACGGAAAGATAATTCCGTAGTGCGGAAAGGTTGTGTAAGAATGGGAAACTCTTTGACCGTTTCGCCAGTGCGGGCGCTGACTGTGGTGGTTTTCACAGTCATAGGTTCTTCCTTTTGAGGCTGGTTGCTTCCGCAGGCGCATAATCCCAGTCCGAGGCTGAGTATACAAATAAGTTTTGCATTTCGGTTCATACTTTTTTTCTTTTTAATCCGGGGGACGAAAGTAGGTTGCTTTCCGCAGATACACCGGATATTTCTTCCTGAGACGGGAAAAGAGATGGATGAAACCGGCAAAAAGAGTGACGTACCGAAAGGGACTACTAAACAACTACCCCCTTTTTTTCGTTATCATTAATAAAACGAGTAAATATATGACGACTTTAGGCGGATGGATGAACAAGCTCCTTGTAGGTTGGGGAGTAGACCCTAAATTTGCGAATACCTTTGATGAAACCATTATTGCCGTACTGATGATAGCTATGGCTATAGGGCTGGATTATCTGTGCCAGGCCATATTTGTGGGAGGCATGAAGCACTACACCAAACGCTCACCCCATCGCTGGAATACCTTGCTGATGAAGCGAAAAGTAGTGCCCCATTTGATACATACGTTACCGGGAATACTGATTTACTTCCTGTTACCCTATACTTTTGTGCATGGCTTGGAAGTGCTGGATTTGGCGCAAAAGGTTTGTGCCGTATACATTGTGGCAGCACTTGCCTTTGCTACCAATGGTTTGCTACTTGTATTTCTGGACTTCCAAAGCCAGAAAGGCACCAGTAAGAATCATCCCATGAAAGGTTTTATCCAGGTGCTGCAAGTGCTCGTCTTTTTTGTGGCAGCCATCATTGCCGTCTCCATTCTTATAGATAAATCGCCCACTACGCTCTTTGCCGGATTGGGTGCTTCGGCGGCGGTGCTGATGTTGGTTTTCAAAGACAGTATTTTGGGATTCGTGGCAGGCATACAGCTTTCTGCCAATGAGATGCTGCGTATCGGTGATTGGATTGCTTTGCCCAATGGGGGAGCGAATGGTATCGTCAAAGAGATTACGCTTAATACGGTGAAGATACAGAACTGGGATAATACGATTTCGACTATTCCACCTTATACATTGGTGAATGGCTCTTTCCAGAACTGGCGGGGCATGCAGGAGAGTGGCGGTCGCCGAGTGGATAAGAATATCTATCTGGACATGACGACATTGAAGTTTTGCACTCCTGATATGATAGATACGATTCGGAAAGAAATTCCTCTTATGGCGGATTATCAGCCTGCGGAAGGGGAAGTGCCTACCAATGCGCAGTTATACCGCATCTACATCGAACGTTATCTCTGTAGTCTTCCCGTTGTCAATCAGGACTTGGATTTAATTATCAGTCAGAAAGAAATGACGACTTACGGCGTACCTATCCAAGTGTATTTCTTTTCCCGAAATAAAGTTTGGAAGGAGTATGAACGCATTCAGTCCGATATATTCGATCATCTGTTGGTGATGGTGCAGAAGTTCGACTTGAAGCTCTACCAGTATTCGGACTAAAATTCTACCAGTATTCGGATTAATAAATGAGCCGGAATTCTGCCCATACGGGGAGATGGTCGCTATACCCCGCCTGATATTTCATTCCGTAGAAAGTTCGGAAAGGTTGTTTTCCACCATATTTCTTATCTTCCGTTAACAAGAAAGGCCGGGAGAAAACATCAGCTTTGTCGTCATTGGTATAAAGATGGGAAGTTGGTTGAAGAAGTGTGCCAGATACGATGATATGGTCCAGCAGTCCCCATTCCCCTTGATATTTATAGCTACCGAAGTGCTTCCGGGTAGCGGCTTTGCGGGCGAGTAAATGGTAAAAACTTTGCGGTTGCAGGCTGTTCTTATCCTGAGGCGGTGCTTTTGCAGTCATTACTTCTTCAACGGATTTGTTATCCGGATAATCATTGAAATCTCCCATAATGAGGATTTGGGGATGGTGACGGTGGAGATAAACACTGTCTGCCGCAGTTTTCAGTTGCCGGGCGGCAAGGAGGCGATAAGGCTCGCTTTCTTTGGCTCCGCCCGAACGGGATGGGAGATGGGTAACAAAAACATCCAAAGTATCTTTATTAAGTAGTAAACCGGAAACATGAAGTATATCTCGTGTAGGACGAAATTTCTTTTTACCATTAGGATTAGTGATAGGAATACTTTGGTAGGAAAGCAATTTAAACACACCCCTTTGATAGAGTAGCGCTACATCAATTCCCCGCTGATCTGGTGAGTCTGTCATTACATAGCGGTATCCTGCTTCCCGCAGAGCGGAGCGTTGTGTCAGGTCGCGTAGCACGCTGTCATTCTCCACCTCGCATAGGGCAACGATTGCGGGCGGTGCCCAGCCGCCTACTGCTGTGATGACGCGGGCGATGGCATCCAGTTTTTTCCTGTATTTTGTATAATTCCAGTGGCGCATGCCGTCCGGAAGAAACTCATAATCATTCTTTAGCGTGTCGTGCCGGCAGTCGAACAGGTTTTCAACGTTGTAGCTGACGACACGGAAAGAGAGGGTATCTTTTTCTGTCTGTCCATGAAGAAGGAAGATAGGAAACAGCAGAAGAATGAGAAAACTTGCTTTGCACATTCCAGACAATTCTTTTTTATGGTATTGTAATCTCTTTCTCATAGCATCCTGCGTCTGGTGCCGTATCTTGTAAGCGTGGTTTCCCGTTTCTATCCATCGGATATGCACTTGCATCTTCTTTTCTACCTAAATTAATGGCTTTTGATTTCTCATCAAGATTGAAACTATATTCCTGTGTCCGGCTATCCATTAGAAGGAAATTATCATCTTTCTCCCATATGACGTTGACTATCCTGCCATTCTCTTCTTTCACCGAATTGATGAGGCAATGCGAGAAGTAGTAATTGAAAGCTATATTTTCATTCTTCGAGCGTCCCCCATTGATTTCGTCCGTGCCCGAACCTGCAATAATGCAATTACGGAAGATAGCGGAAGAAAGCGGATAAGCGTTATTATCCCGTTCGTTCCGAACCTGTAATGCCGCACCTTTCCGTACATTCCAACTGAAGTAATTCGCCAGCGTGCAATGGGTGAATGTATAATCTCCACCTAACAGGCTGACACAGTTCTCTCCGGCATTACTTATTTCACTGTTTCCTATGACAGCTTGGCAAGAAGTCAGTTCCAGCCCGTTTCCTGATACCTGCCGGATAATGGAAGACTCCAATGTCAGCTTTCTGCGGTCTGCCACCGAAGAGTCACAGCGAATGCCGAAACTTCCCCCGTGAATATCAGTATAAACCAAGTGGTTGTCGTAACTGGTTTTGTAGAAACGTATGCCGCCCCACTGTCCCGGCAGGCGATCGTAAGGCAGGTAAGGGAACATCCGGTCTGTGCGGTCTCCCCGGAAAACAACGGGTGCGGAAAGAGTACCTTTTACTGACAAGCGTCCGTGCACCTGCATTCCCGCTTTCCCGTGGAAATATAAGCGGGTACCTGCTGCAAGTGTCAGATGTGCATTCGGGGCAACACTGATACTGTCGTAAATCAATATCGGACGTTGGGAGGCTATCAGTGTATCCTTTTCAATCACTTTTCCACGTAAAGTAAATGCGTCCTGGGCATATGCCCACAGTTTTACTTCCTGTCGCATGCCGTTCAGTTGAAAAAGGATGGAATCTCTTATCAGTTTTATGTCTGGATTATCTTGTTGGGGCAGGGTAGCTTCCACGAATATGTACAGGCTGTCTTCCTCCGCAATCTCTATGTCGGAGAATTGATTCCCTTTCATTCCGTCCACATTGATGCGGAAACCGGATTTCCCGGCATCGGCAAGGGTGATGGAAGAAATTAGCAGTGCTTTCTTATGCGGATTGTATATTTTCAGTTGGCGAGTGGAGGTGGGGATGCCTGTAATGACAGTATCCATGCGCAGGGTATCCTGCGAAAACCAAAGCGTATGATTCGGGTTGGACGAATAATCGTCTGTATCGTCGCAAGCGGCAAAGAGCAACAGGAGTATTGCCGGGAATATATATATAAGGTATAGAGCTTTTGATTTCATACCATGTATCAGGTTTTACTAATTAACGGTGTTTCTGCTCCTTTATTATATCTCTTGTCTTTATCTTGGTATCTAAACAGGAGGATGGTATCTTTTATGTCAAAAGATACCATCCTCCTGTTTAGATACTTTCCCTTAACTATCTGAAGGGATATGGGTGTTATTTCTTCACAGGAACATTAGCCAGTACATCCAGCAAATGTTTCCAGAACTTGTCTACTGTAGGAATCAGCATCCGTTCGTCCGGAGAGTGAACGCCCTGCAAGGTAGGACCGAAGGAAATCATATCCAGCGAAGGATACTTGTCGAGGAACAAACCACATTCCAGTCCGGCATGGATAGCTTTCACTTTAGCGTCTACACCGAATAGGCGCTTGTAAGACTCAACTGCAATTTCCAGTATCTCGGAGTGCGGATTAGGTTTCCAACCCGGATAACCATCACCGAAGGTAACTTTAGCACCGCCCATATCGAATACGGTGCGTACCATATTGGCAATGTCCTGCTTGGAGGAAGCGGTAGAACTGCGTTGGCTGGTTTCTACGCGGATAATATGGTCCGGTTTCATCTTGACAGATGCAAGGTTGGTGGAAGTTTCCACCAATCCGGGAATGTCCTGACTCATGGCATAAATTCCGTGCGGACAAGCGTAGAGACTTTGCAACAAACGTTTCGTTGTATCCTTGTCGATGGCTTTTGCACAGGCGTTTTCCGATTCTAATACGAGTTGCAGGTCCGGGTCTACAACGCTATATTCAGCCTGCACTTCGGCAGTGAATATGTTTAAATCGGCACGCAGGTCATGCTTCTTGTCTTCCGGTATGGCGATAACGGCATGCGCTTCGCGTGCAATGGCATTGCGCAGATTACCGCCGTCTATCTCGCAAAGGTACATATCGTACTTCTGGAAAGTCTGGCTAAGGAAGCGGTTCAGTATCTTGTTGGCATTGCCACGTTGCAGATGGATATCTCCACCGGAGTGTCCGCCTTTCAGTCCTTTCACCTGTACCTTGCAACAGAAGTATCCGGCAGGTACATCCACCTCTTTATATGTAAACTCTGCAACGGAATCTACACCGCCAGCACATCCGATGAAAAGCTCACCTTCATCTTCCGAGTCAAGGTTCAACAAAATATCACCGTTCATGAAACCTTCTTTCAGGGCAAAAGCACCTGTCAATCCGGTTTCTTCGTCTACGGTAAACAGACATTCCAGAGGACCGTGCTTGATAGAGTCGTCCGTAAGGATAGCCAACTCCGTAGCTACGCCAATACCATTGTCGGCTCCCAATGTGGTACCTTTG
>CAMTFK010000074.1 GCA_947071285.1 uncultured Bacteroides sp.
TCGGAAATACCTATCGGCTTGTGCACATCACGTAAAGCATATTCAGCCATGATACGGTCTTTATTCTGGCAAAGGAGTAAGCCGATTGTCTGGTTATCTCCTTCCCGGCAAAGAATATCGTCTACCGCCGAACAATAGAAATTCAGTTTGCCAATATATTCGGGCTGAAACTCACCTATCTTTAGTTCTACAACCAAATATCTGTGCATAAAGGTATTATACATAAGAATGTCAATATAAAAATCTTTTTCCGACACTTCTATGTGATATTGCCTGCCCATAAAAGCAAAACCTGCTCCCATTTGAAGAAGAAATTTCTCTATATGTTTTATCAAACCCAACTCTACGTCCCGCTCGTCATATTCATCAGCGAAAGTCAGCATATCAAAAATATAGGGATCCTTCAAGGTTTCTTTTACCTGCTTTGCCTGTATTTCGGGAAGAGTGGCATCGAAATTGTTAGCCAATGCACCATGAGAATTATAATAGTCCTGATGAATGGCTTCGACTAAGAAGTTACGCCCCCAACTGTTTTTGAGACATTGTATCATATACCAATACCGGGCTTTGATGTCTTTGATACGCTGCATCAAAACAATATTATGTGACCAACTTAATTGCTTAACAGGTAACATGGTTTTTATGTCAGTCAAATACGAAACAGGTTGTTTCGTATTTGTAAGTTCTTGATTATATTCATTATAAAATTGAATCATGAACTGACAATTTCTTACTGAAAAACCTTTTACCTTAGGATAATCGTTCTTTAAATCATTAGATAACTGTTCTAATGCATTATTACCCCAACCTATTTGTATTTGACTTTCAGATAACAATTTGCCAATATCCCAATACATATGAAGCATTTCTTCATTGGCTGCATAGATAGCTTTTTTTTGTGCGAGAATCACTCGAGCTTTGACCTGTTTGAGCAAAGCGCCATAATCAAAGATATTATTCTGAATCTCCATTGTTTTGTTTTATTTTTAAAGTGCAGATTACCTACAAAGGTATTGATTTATTTATAACTTCGCTCACTAGAAGATACTTTTATTTATACCAAACTATCACTATCATACAAGGAAAGTAAATAAGTAAGGTGCTTTTTTGATGTACTACGATACGAATCTGAAAATAAACCCGTAAATTTGCGCCGTTTAATAAAGTATATAACTAAGTATCAACCCTAAAAAACGAAAGAAAACCATTATGGAGTACAATTTCAGGGAGATTGAAAAGAAGTGGCAGCAAAGGTGGGTGGAAGAGAAAACCTACCAAGTGAAGGAAGACGAGACGAAGCAAAAGTACTATGTACTAAACATGTTCCCCTACCCATCCGGTGCGGGCCTACATGTAGGACACCCGCTGGGATACATTGCCTCGGACATTTACGCTCGTTACAAACGACTGCAGGGCTTCAATGTACTAAATCCTATGGGATATGATGCTTATGGACTTCCCGCCGAGCAATATGCCATACAGACGGGACAACATCCTGCAATCACTACCATCAACAATATAGACCGCTATCGCGAACAGTTGGATAAGATAGGTTTCTGTTTCGACTGGAGCCGTGAAATCCGCACCTGCGACCCGGAATATTATCATTGGACGCAATGGGCATTCCTGAAGATGTTCAACAGCTACTACTGCAATGACGAAAAGCAGGCCCGCCCCATCGAAGAGCTGATACAGGCTTTCGAAGAAATAGGTACCAATGGGATGAACGTTGCTTGCAGCGAAGAACTCAGCTTCACCGCCGAAGAATGGAAAGCCAAGAGCGAGAAAGAAAAACAGGAAATCCTGATGAACTATCGTATCGCCTACCTGGGTGAAACGATGGTGAACTGGTGCGCACAGTTGGGTACGGTACTTGCCAACGATGAAGTAATCGACGGTGTATCCGAACGTGGTGGTTTCCCTGTAGTTCAGAAGAAGATGCGCCAATGGTGTCTTCGCGTATCCGCCTACTCACAACGTCTGTTGGACGGAATGGATACCATCGACTGGACAGATTCTCTGAAAGAGACTCAAAGAAACTGGATAGGCCGTAGCGAAGGTGCTGAGGTACAGTTCAAAGTGAAAGACAGTGACATAGAATTCACTATCTTCACAACTCGTGCAGATACCATGTTCGGAGTTACTTTCATGGTATTGGCACCGGAAAGTGAACTGGTAGCCCAGTTGACTACTGCCAAACAGAAAGATGAAGTAAATGCTTATCTGGAACGCACCAAGAAGCGTACTGAACGCGAACGCATCGTCGACCGTAGTGTTACAGGTGTATTCTCCGGAAGTTATGCCATCAATCCTTTCACAGGTGAAGCAGTGCCCATCTGGATTAGTGATTACGTACTGGCAGGATATGGTACGGGCGCCATCATGGCTGTACCTGCACACGATAGCCGTGACTACGCTTTTGCCAAACACTTCGGATTGGAAATCCGCCCGTTGGTAGAAGGTTGCGACGTGAGCGAAGAGAGTTTTGATGCCAAAGAAGGTATTGTTTGCAACTCGCCAAGACCCGGTGTAGAGCCTTATTGTGACCTTACACTGAACGGACTGACCATCAAGGAAGCCATTGAAGCTACCAAGAAATACGTAGAAGAAAATAATCTGGGACGTGTGAAAGTGAACTATCGTCTGCGTGATGCCATCTTCTCCCGCCAGCGTTATTGGGGTGAGCCGTTCCCGGTTTATTACAAAGACGGCATGCCTTACGTCATTGATGAAAGTTGTTTGCCGCTCGAATTGCCGGAAGTGGATAAATTTCTTCCTACCGAAACCGGAGAACCACCGTTGGGACACGCAACGAAGTGGGCTTGGGACACTGTGAACAAATGCGTGGTAGAAAACGAAAAGATTGATAACGTAACCGTATTCCCTCTGGAACTCAATACCATGCCTGGCTTTGCAGGTTCCAGCGCTTACTACTTGCGCTATATGGACCCACGCAACCACAAAGCATTGGTTGATAAGAAAGTGGATGAATACTGGAAGAGTGTAGACCTCTATGTAGGTGGTACGGAACATGCCACAGGTCACTTGATTTACTCCCGTTTCTGGAATAAATTCCTGCACGATGTAGGTGTATCTGCCGTGGAAGAACCGTTCCAAAAGTTGGTTAACCAAGGTATGATACAGGGACGAAGCAATTTCGTTTATCGTATCAAGGACACCAATAAGTTTGTATCACTTAATTTGAAGGACCAATACGACACTACCCCACTCCACGTGGATGTGAACATCGTATCCAATGACATATTAGACCTGGAAGCCTTCAAGGCATGGCGTCCCGAATATGCAAATGCCGAGTTCATTCTGGAAGATGGCAAGTACATCTGCGGATGGGCCGTAGAAAAGATGAGTAAATCCATGTTCAACGTTGTTAATCCGGATATGATTGTGGAGAAATACGGTGCTGATACATTGCGTATGTACGAGATGTTCCTTGGCCCTGTAGAGCAATCCAAACCTTGGGATACAAACGGTATTGACGGTGTATACCGCTTCATCAAGAAGTTCTGGTCACTGTTCTACGACCGTAACGGAAACTATATGGTAACGGACGAACCTGCAACCAAGGAAGAACTGAAAGCTTTGCACAAACTGATTAAGAAAGTGACGGGCGATATTGAACAGTTCTCTTACAATACTTCCGTCAGTGCTTTCATGATTTGTGTAAACGAGTTGTTCAGCCTGAAATGCAACAAGAAGGAAATCCTGAATGAGCTTGTCATCACACTGGCTCCTTTCGCTCCGCATGTATGTGAGGAGTTGTGGGATACTCTGGGACATTCAACTTCGGTTTGCGATGCTCAGTGGCCGGCTTACAACGAAGAATATCTGGTGGAAGATACAATCAACTACACCATATCCTTCAACGGTAAGGCACGCTTCAACATGGAATTCCCTGCTGATGAAACATCGGAGGCTATCCAGAGTACCGTATTGGCAGACGAACGTTCCACCAAATGGATGGAAGGGAAGTCGGTAATGAAGGTTATCGTAGTTCCGAAGAAGATTGTAAACATCGTTGTTAAATAAATAAGTTACGAGCTACGAACTACAAGAGACAAGTCAGCCTGTCTCATTTACTTGCACTTGTAGCCCGTAGCTTGTAGCTTGTAACTAATTAATATGCAAATTACAAAACCAACAAAAGCCGAAGTGATGAGGGAGTTGAGAGACTATATCTTCATCACTATCGGTCTTATCAGCTATGCCTTGGGATGGGCCGCATTTCTGATTCCTTATCAGATAACGACGGGAGGAACCACCGGTATTGGCGCCATCATCTATTATGCCACCGGATTCCCTATCCAGTGGTCATACTTCATCATCAATGCTGTCTTAATGACATTTGCTATCAAGATACTGGGCCCAAAGTTCAGTATTAAAACTACATTCGCCATCTTCGGATTGACGTTCTTTTTATGGTTTTTCCAGATACTTGTAAACGGTTCTGATGGCATTCCACCGCTTATTCTGGGACCGGGACAGGACTTTATGGCCTGTCTGATAGGTGCAGTGATGTGCGGTGCTGGTCTTGGAATTGTTTTCAATTGCAACGGAAGCACGGGAGGAACGGATATTATTGCCGCTATCATACACAAGTATAAAGATGTTACGCTGGGACGTATGGTGATGCTTTGCGACGTAGTTATTATCAGCTCTTGTTACTTCGTGTTCCATGACTGGAGACGGGTGATATTTGGTTTTGTAACTTTGTTTGTTATCGGTTTTGTGCTGGATTATATTGTCAACAGTGCGCGCCAGTCCGTACAGTTCTTCATCTTCTCCAAAGAATATGAAAAGATTGCAGACCGGATTACCAAAGAGACACACCGTGGTGTAACGGTGCTGGATGGCATAGGCTGGTACAGTAAGCATAACGTAAAAGTCCTTGTTGTACTGGCCTATAAACGCCAGTCAATCGACATTTTCCGTTTGGTGAAAGACATTGATCCCAATGCATTTATTTCTCAAAGTTCCGTTATCGGAGTATATGGGGAAGGGTTTGACCGACTGAGAGTGAAATAACCAATCAACATATGAAACGTAAATTTGTATTCGCCACAAACAATGCACACAAGCTGGAAGAGGTAACAGCTATTTTAGGAAACAGAATTGAACTTCTTAGTCTGAAAGACATTAATTGCCACACGGACATACCTGAAACAGCCGACACTCTGGAAGGAAATGCTTTACTGAAAGCACAGTTCATTCAAGAAAACTATCAAATGGATTGCTTTGCCGATGATACCGGACTGGAAGTAGAAGCATTGAACGGAGAACCGGGAGTTTATTCCGCACGTTATGCCGGAGACGGCCATAATGCGGAAGCAAACATGCTGAAACTCCTGCACGCTATGGAAGGAATAGAGAACCGCAAAGCACAATTCCGTACGGTTTTCGCACTGATTATCGATGGAAAGGAGCATCTGTTTGAAGGTGTTATAAAGGGAGAGATAATCAAAACCCGCAGAGGGAATTCCGGTTTCGGATACGATCCGGTATTTGTTCCCGAAGGCTATTCACAAACCTTTGCAGAGATGGGCAATGAACTGAAAAATAAAATCAGTCATCGCGCCATAGCTACAAACAAACTCTGCAAATTCCTCAATAGTATACAATAAACCCGTAAATATAGAGTTATTAGTTTGTAAGTGTGTTGCTTACAAACTAATATAACTCTGATTTCATGCGATTCTCATATATACTTTTTCTCTGTCTCATTTATCTTCTGCCTATCCGTGCACAAAATGCAGTGGGAGAGTGGCAGACTTATCTTTCTTATCACAATTCCACCCGTAGCGAAGTTGTAGGAAGCAAACTCTTTATTCTTGCCAATGGAGGTTTATATTCTTATGATAAAGAGGATACCAGCATACGTACATATTCCAAATCTTTTCCATTAAGTGATACGGAAATCTATCACATAGCTTATCAGCCAGCATACAAAACACTGATTATAGTCTACTCCAATGCAAATATAGACTTATTGGTGAATGAAGAAGACGTCTATAACCTTCCCGATTATAAGAACAAGAATATGACACAGGATAAGACAGTCCGCCACACTTGTTTTTATAAAGAATACGCTTACCTGTCCACTGCATCAGGCATTCTATCTATTAATCTGAAAAAGCGGGAAATCAGCAATTACTATCCCTTAAATAAAGATGTCCTGGCTTGTAATGTTTCAGATAATCATCTTTATGCTGCTACTTCCGAAGGATTATTTTCCGGACTGCTGACAGACAATCTATTGGATATTAATAACTGGAACAAAGTATCGGATGATACGTCTGACTTTCTTTCCGAGCATCAGGATGTTCCTTTCAAAGAAGAAGTACCGGAAAACATTACCCCTGATAGTCCTGTACGGAACTATCCTTATTACATGAATTTCACTGGTGGCAAGCTGCTGATTGCCGGAGGCGGGCATATAGCAAACAGGCTTGACCGTCCTGGAACCATCATGACATTTGAAGACAATACCTGGAAAAGTTTTCAGGAACAGGGCATCAGTGAACAAACCAAACATCGGTATGATGATATAAACTGTGTAGTACAGGACCCACAGGATGCCACCCACCATTTTGCCGCATCGACAGGAGAGGGAATTTACGAATTTAAGGATGGGAAGTTCATTAATTGGTACAGTATGCACAATAGTCCACTGGAAAGCGCTTTGCCTAATGAGCCGTGGGCTGATAGTTATGTACGCGTCAACGGACTGATTTATGACAAAGAAAATAACCTTTGGATGGTAAGTTGTGAAGCGCAACATGCAGTAAGCGTTCTAACGAAAAATGGTGACTGGGTGAGTCTGCGTTACCCGGAAATAGTAAAGGCAAGTAACTTCGGACGCACCATCTTTGATAAAAGAGGCTGGCTATGGGCCACCTCTTCGCGTATAGAGTCGGGAGGAGTATTCTGTTTGAATTATAATGGGACGATAGAAGATACTTCGGATGACCAGCATAAATTCATCACCCAGTTCACTAATCAAGACGGAACGATTTTAGAACAACTGGCAGTTTATTGCATTGCCGAAGATAAGGAAGGCGTCATTTGGATAGGTACTAACAAAGGACCTTTAGTGCTGAATAATCCTTCGCGCTATTTCAACGATAATTTCTATTGCACACAGATTAAAATACCTCGCAACGATGGGAGTGACCTGGCAGATTTCTTATTAGTGAACGAAGCAATCAATGCCATTGCAGTGGATGGCGCCAACCGTAAATGGATAGGTACGGCAACCAATGGAATTTATCTGTTGAGTGCGGACGGAATGGAAACCGTTCATCACTTCACGGAAGATAACAGCCCGTTGCTTTTCAACAGTATTGAATCTATCGCCATACATCCCCGCACAGGTGAAGTCTTCATCGGAACAAGCAAAGGATTGGTTTCTTACCAAAGTGACGCGACAGAGGCTGAAAGTAACTTTAAAGAAAGCAATGTACGCGCTTATCCCAATCCTGTAAGACCGGAGTATGATGGAATAATTACCGTAACAGGTATGGTTTATGACAGTGATGTGAAGATTGTAGATGCCGCAGGACATCTTGTCTATCAAAGCACTTCTTTAGGCGGACAATTCACCTGGAATGGAAGAAACAGGCAAGGTAAAAGAGTATCTACAGGAATATATATGGTACTTGCTGCGGATAGTGAGGGAAAAGAGGGAGTGGTTACGAAGATTGCATTTGTCAGATAAAAGTCCTAATTCATCAGATAAAAGTTTCAATTCGTCGACTTACATTTTAATATATTCTGTTTTTATAGGAAAAAACTGCTCTATTTAGTATTTTTGCAATGCAAAATTATAATAATAAATTTGATGAAAAACACACTAATCAGCTTATTATTTTTATTATTTCCAATCATAGTCTATGGGCAGTCCTGTAAATTGTTCACTGTAGACAGAGAACTGGCCTGCAGCTTAATCAATGAAATATTCCAAGACAGAAATGGGATGATATGGATTGCCACAGAAGACGGTCTGAACCGATATGACGGAACAAAATTCACAGTCTACAAACACAAAACAGAAGACAAGCACTCCCTGTGTCACAACTATGTACGTACATTGGCAGAAGATAGCCGGGGACACCTGTTGGTAGGTACTCACACAGGTATTCAAGTGTACGATCCGGCACGGGATAACTTTAGTCCTCAGGCCAAATGGAAAAATGGAGAAGTATTCAATAGCAATATTATCGATATATTAGAACGAAAGAATGGGGAGATATGGGTCACGGGTAATCAGTTATGTTCGCTCTCCATCAATGAAGATGAACTTACCGTAGATAGTCTCAACCTTCCTATCCCTATGTATGCCACTGATTACATAATTGAAGATAGTAATCAAAATATTTGGATGAGCAAAGGAGAAAATGGAATTTACCGCCTTACTCCCGACAACCAAGTGAAACACTATCTGACACAGGAAAAAGGAATAACTATCATTGACCTATGCCGAGACCAAAACGACAACATTTATGCAGGAGCTATGGGCAAAGGACTGTTAAAATATGATAGAACCTCCGATTCCTTTATTTCCATTCCCTGCAAAGGAGAAGAAAACCTGCCCATCAAAACACTTTGTTCCGTTAGTCCGGATGAACTATACATCGGAACAGACGGTAAAGGAGTTAAACTCTTCAATAACAACGAACAAATAATTACAGACTATCTTTTCGACAATACTTATTTCAATCCCCAGACCTCCAAAGTACATTCCATTCTAAAAGACAATGCCCAAAACCTCTGGCTTGCCATATATCAGAAAGGAGTGATCATGATTCCTTCCCAGACGAACGGTTTCAAGTATATAGGTCACAAATCTATTAACAAGAATATAATCGGATCCAGTTGTATTACTTCGTTCTGCCGTGACCATGAAGGCGTATTATGGATTGGAACAGACAATGACGGTATTTATGGCATTACCAAAAATCTCACCCAAAAAGTACATTATTCTCCCACTAATGATGAGTGGTCTCTTCCCTCCACCATACTCAACTTGTATGAGGATTCGGACAATAATCTATGGTTCGGCTCCTTCACCAAAGGCATGGGAAAACTGGACAGACAGACTGGCAGGTGCTCTTATCTAAAAGAACTGTCAGACGAAAACGGCAAGTTTGTGCAGCGTGTATATGGTTTTGCTGAAGACCAGGACAAGCGTTTGTGGATAGCGACTATGGGGGCCGGGCTATTTTATTATAATATAAAAACCAAACAATTAAACTATCCTTCTGAAGTAAACGAACATGTTAGCAAATGGATCAACTGCCTATTTCAATCCAGCGATAATAAACTATATGCAGGCACATACGATGGAGTGACCTACATAGATCTTGCTACTGATAAATTCAAAAGTCATACCCTACTGGAGCATCACATCGTTTTTTCCATATATGAGGACGGAGAGAAATTGATTTGGATAGGGACTTCCGACGGTCTGTCCTGTTGGGATCCCAACAACAAGAAACTCATAAACTATACCGTGAAGGACGGCCTCCCCGGCAATACAGTTTATGCCATCCAAGGTGACGAGCAGGGATATCTGTGGATAAGTACTAATGCCGGTATTACGCAGTTTCACAAAGATAGCCATCAATTCATCAACTATTATGTAAGTGACGGACTGCAAGGCAATGAATTTAATAAGAACGCTTCACTGAAAGACACCGATGGCACCCTGTGGTTTGGTGGAATGAACGGAGTCACTTATTTTAATCCAAAAGAAATCACTAATCCTGCCCAAAAATGGAATATACGCATCACAGACTTTTATTTACACAACTGTCCGGTCAAAAAGGGCATGTTGTCTGGCAGACATGAAATTATAGATCGCCCCGTGTTCGAGGCGGAAAATTTTCATTTATCTCATAAAGATAATTCTTTCAGCATAGAGTTCTCGACCCTGGAACTGAACTGCCCTGAACGAATTGTTTACCACTACACCATGAATGATGACAAATGGTCTAGTTTGCCTGCAGGAACTAACCGAGTTTCGTTCAGCAACCTGGCACCGGGCACCTATCATTTTCGCGTAAAAGCCATAGATTATATGACAGAATCGAATATCAAAGCTATCACTATATACATATCACCCGCATGGTGGGCTACAGGATGGGCCTGGCTGTTTTACTTTTTAGTCATAGCAAGCTGCATTTATTATATTATTCTACAAATATACCATCGTTACCGTATCCGACAGGAAATGATGAAACACATGCACGCAGAGCAAATAAACGAAGCCAAACTTCAATTCTTTATCAACATATCACATGAAATCCGCACACCGATGTCGCTCATCATTAGTCCACTACAGAAACTAATCTATAGCGATCCTGACAACGAGCGGCAAAAAAATTATCATATTATCTATCGCAATGCCAAACGGATTCTGACACTCATAAACCAACTAATGGATATCCGCAAGATAGATAAAGGTCAGATGATACTCACTTTCCGACGGACGGACATTATCCCATTCATCAGTAATCTGTGCGACACCTTTGCCCAACCAGCAGAAGAGAAAAAGATTACCCTTAACTTCCACCATCCGGAAAACAACACACAGGAATTATGGATAGATCCAGATAATTTTGATAAGATTATCCTAAATATCCTATTCAATGCCTTCAAATTCACTCCCGAAGGAGGGAAAGTAGATATCAGCCTGTACACAAAGGAGGACCCACACACATCAGGTCCTCTGAAACACTATGTGGAAATCATCATAGCAGACAGCGGAATAGGCATTCCTCCACAAGAAGCCGAACATATATTCGACCGCTTCTATCAAATACGGGGCAGTATGAACAGTATGAATACCGGAACTGGTATAGGTTTGCATCTCACCCGCTCATTGGTAGAACTGCACCATGGAACCATCCATGTGGAAAACAATCCGGAAAATCAATCAGGATGCCGGTTCATCATACATCTACCCATCGGATGCGAACATCTACTCCCTGAGGAAATGGAAAGTGCAGAAAGCGGTGTTCCAACACTTTCACATGAACATCCGGTTGTGACAATGCCACCTGCCACCACTACCCAAGAGACAAACTCTCCACAGAAATCCCGCACTGCATACCGCATCCTTATTGTAGAAGATGATGATGAAATACGCCACTACATCTGTAGAGAACTGTCCGCAGAATTCCACACTGCCGAAAGTAAAGACGGCAAAGAAGCATTAGACATGGTGTTCAAGTTTATGCCGCATCTTGTAATCAGTGATGTTATGATGCCACATATGGACGGCTTCACACTATGCCGGAAAATAAAACAAAACGTCAATTTGAACCATATCCCTGTTATCCTTCTCACAGCCAGAGTAAGAGAAGAAGACAACCTGAAAGGTTTGGAAAACGGAGCTGACGCATATATCACCAAACCCTTCAGCATTGAAATTTTAAAAAGGACAGCTTTTAATCTGATACATGGACGCGAAATAACACATATCACACAACAGGGACAACAAAGACAAGAAGAACTGTTGGAAAAAATAGAATGTGACTCCCCTGACGAAAAGCTGATAGAACGGATTATGAAAATCATAAATAAGAATCTGGGAAACCAGGATTTCACGGTAGAAATGTTAGCCAAAGAAGCAGGAATAAGCCGCGGACATTTGCATCGCAAACTAAAGGAACTCACGAATCAGACTACACGCGATTTTATTCGTAATACCCGGCTGAAACAAGCTGCAAGTATGTTATCAGAAAAACGCTATTCCATTAATAAAATAGCCGAATTG
This sequence comes from uncultured Bacteroides sp., assembly GCA_947071285.1. Taxonomy (GTDB): domain Bacteria; phylum Bacteroidota; class Bacteroidia; order Bacteroidales; family Bacteroidaceae; genus Bacteroides. Next base: position 11,795 of record CAMTFK010000074.1, read on the forward strand.
ACGGGTTTTGCAAACCCAAACAATTTTTCAACCGCCTTTAAAGAATTATACGGAATATACCCAACTGTATATATGAAAGAACACATAGAAAAGAAAGAGCCAGCCCTGTCTTCGACGGATGAAAAGAATACAAATATACAATAATCCAAGCTGCCCGAAAAGTCTGATTACTTTTCGGGCAGCCTCAGCAATGAATTATTTATCCATAGCAGCCTGCTTTCTAAAAAATTCCGTCATATTCTTGAAAGTCTGCTCATTGAAAGTTATAGGGCCATGCTGTCCCTGAGGTACAGAGATAAAACCCTCCAATCGTCCTTTTGCACTTAAGGCATCTTTGAAGAAAATACTCTGACAATAGGGAACCACCCCAAAAGTTTACTTATAAAAGATATCCGGTCACTATTCACACACTTTATCAGGTAAATCCCTGATTATTTAAAAAGAAGTTGAGCAAACTCATTCAACGCTCTGCGCCATGTGAGCCATTCATGAGCCGTATCAGGAGATTCATAATACACATATTTAATCCCCTGTTTATCCAGCATCTGCCGGAAGGCCTTCACTACTCCGGGAAAAGGATGCGGTTCGGCTGTACCAAGTCCCAGAAAAAAAACTTTAAACTGAGCGTTTACAGCCTTACCATTTTTAAACTTCCCATCAAGAAAAGTAGTTGCATCCAGTGGTTCAATGCTCGGATAATTCGACGTACCACTGAAACCACCATAATAGGCAAAATCACCAGGATGATTCATGGCAATACGCATGGTCTGGTTAGCTCCCATCGATAATCCCGCAATAGCCCGATTCTCACAATTGGATAAGGTACGGAATTTCATATCAATCATCGGGATAACTTCATTCATCAGCACCTCTTCAAAAATAGAAGCACCAAAAGGCGATTTTTCATCAGGCTTTGTGGCATATCCATTATCCATTACCACCAACATAGGAACTGCCTTCCCGGCAGCAATCAGATTATCCAAAATCAAATTGGCCTTTCCTTGTCTTCCCCATCCCGTTTCGTCCTCAAAACTGCCATGTTGCAGATAAAGTACCGGATAACGTTTTTCTTTATTATCGCTATATCCTGCCGGGGTATAAACAAAACAACGTCTCCATGCTTTGGTCAGGTCAGAATAATAATTCATTTCACTCAACAAGCCATGAGGAACATTTTTCAAAGCATAGAAATCTGCATCATGAGCCGGGATTTCTATACCACTGCCCCAACGACCCGCTCCATAGAAATAAATCGTACCCGGATCGGGAACAGATGCCCCATCCACATTCAATTGATAATAATGAAAACCCTCCTGTTGCGGAGCGGATTCTCCTGTCCATACACCTTTTTCATCCTCAACAAGATCATACTTCACGCCACCCAGATCAAGCTGTACTTTCTTTGCCTCGGGTGCTGAAATCTGCACACGAACTCTACGTTCCGAATTGACTTGAGGATAAATCCTTCCCGGCTGGTTCACCTCCGAAGGTTTGAAATCCTCTACCGTCTGTGCAAAAGACGGTAAGCCTACACTTACCGTCCATACCATCATACTCCAAAATAAAATTTGTTTCTTCATATAAAGTAGAAATAATTTCTTAAATAAATTCGGTAAACTTCATTCACACATAAGTTTTTTATTTTTCATGCTGATTCTATATTTCCAATAAACATAATAATTTAATCTAATTCATACAATTTAGAATGTACTTTTTTATTCTTTTACTATTGAAACAATAAAAGAAACTATATAGTGAAAAGTAAGATTCTCGTCTCACGACGAAAATCTCACCAACATACCTATTGGAACAACACAACCACCTAACCTTCATAAGCCCATTCTGATTGCAGTGCTGTTTCTTGAGACTTATGTGTGTTGTCAAACAATCAATATTTAATTACTTCGTTGCCCATCCGTTAAGTTGATGAAGTTCTTTGTTTAAGTCTATAACATCTTTAGGGAATGGGAAGTATTCATGTTTACCCTTTACAAAGCCATAAGAACTTGCAGGTAAGTTTTGGTCTACTGATAAAGGATGAGTCAACTCAGCACGTAGATGATGCTCTTTTCCATAGTACGATGTACCTTGGATAAAGAAGTCGTCATACAGTTGCGGAACCTGGTCAACAACAGCATCCTGACACTCTTTAGCAATGCCCCAACGAACTATATCATGGAAACGGCAAGTCTCAAACCAAAGTTCGTACTGCTTTTCATCGCGAAGAGTCTGAATTGTGAGTTCTGTTTCAGGAGCTTCTGCACGTTTCTGAATAGCATTAAGATATTTTTTACCTTCAGCCACATTACCTGTTTCAAGACAAGCCTCTGCATAAAGAAGATATGCTTCAGCCAAACGAGCTATACGGAATGATGTGGAGTTGTGAGTATCACTGATAGACATATTACGGTCATTAGGAGATTCTATATTCTTGACTTCCATATATATGCCATGTGAAAACAAACCATCTGTACTCTTAATACCACGTTTCGGATCTTTCTTCTTCTCGTCAAGAGATATCTCATTTCCGTTGGCATCGAAATCACTTTCCCAACCGCAGAGCTTAGAATCATACAAGAACTCATCAGGGGTCAGGAAGGTAGCCTTACGACGTGGACCGTCACCATCGTTTTTGTACATCTTCTCGGCAAACTTCCAGTTGATGGCTCCACCACCCCAACCATCGTTTGCACCGCAGATAGTAGCACGAGAACCCAAACGGTCATAACGCCAGTTCAATACATTGTTGACCATCCAACCTCCACGGTAAATATTATTCCAGAAACCTTTATCGATATTGCCGAAACAATTAGCTTCGAAGATTTTCTCCTCACAACCATTTCCTTCAACATGGAACAGGTCACGGAAACGATTTCCCGGAACAAGTGCATAGTTAGGAGATTCAACCAAAGGCTTAAGATTTTTCTCTGCACGAGCCATATCGCCGGCGAATACAGCAGACTTACCTGCTACGAAATATGCAAAGCCCTTTGTAACTTTAAATGCGCCTTCTACATCATTAGGACCTTTACGGTCATCCAAATCCTTAACAGCTTCTTCACACTCAGTAGCACACCATTCAAGCAGAGATTTCTGGCTTTCGACATTTGTTGGCTTGTCATCGGCACCAAGCAGTTTGTCTACTTTTGGAGGACATTGGAATGTGAGAGCAGCCATCATGTGACAATAAGCACGTAATACGCGAGCCTCTGCAACACAACGAGCCATAACTGTACTTACATCCGGGTCTACATATGTTATTACAAGGTTACTTGCATAAATAGATTTATAGTAACGCTGATACAATTCTTTTAGAGCAGCGTTGCCTGTATCATAGCGGAACTCATCGAATACACGCATATCCATGTGGTCAGTATAATTTGTACCAGCAGAGAAAACATCATCTGCCGAATAATTGAGTAAAGTGAACTGCGGCTGATAGATTCCGACAGATGCACATACATTGTCAAGGAATTGTGCATAAGCAGCAGTCATAGCATCAACAGCATCTTGGTCGGTTTTATAGAAGTTGTCAGTAGAGCTAACAGCCTTTTGCTCAATATTCAAACGACTTTCATCGCAAGATGTGCAGAACAGTGCGGCACATACCGCAAATGAATATATATATTTTTTCATTTTTATCAGTATTAATGGTTGGTTTAGAATGTTACGTTAAGACCAAATGTCATCTTGCGCATTGTAGGATATGCACCGGCATCAAGACCTACATTATTACCACTTCTTGAAGCAATTTCAGGGTCAAGACCTGGATAAGATGTAAATGTGAAGAAGTCGTCAAGTGACACATAAGCACGAAGATTCTCTATAAATACCTTTTTTGTGATAGACTTTGGCAATGTGTATCCTAACTGCAATTGCTTAATCTTGAAGTATGATCCATCAAATACAAGAGCAGAAGATGACCAGTAAATTTTATCACCTGCAATTGTGTTAAGATTAGGCATATTCCCCTTCTTGGCTTCATCATAGAAATGCTTGGAGATATTATTGTAGCCTGTACGATACATACCGTAGTAGACATCATTTCCTACTGTACCTGTACCGAATACCGAGAAATCGAAACCCTTGTACTCAAGGTTGATTGTAATACCATATGTAAAATCAGGAATACCTTTACCGATATTGAATTGATCTTCATCACCCGGAGTTAATGTCTCATTACCTTCTTTGTCAAGATAAAGAGGCTGCCCTTCAGAATTCTTACCTACATATTTGTAACCACGCATATACCATACCGGCATACCTTGTTCGAAGTTAGTGTATATAGTAGAGTTTGCACCTGAGATACTTCCACCCGAGATACGTGTGATACGATCATCAAGGTAAGTTACTTCATTCTTCAATGTTGCGAAGTTACCTGATACTGAGTAATTCAGTTTACCTATGTTACCTTTATAAGATGCTTCAAATTCAAAACCTTTGTTCTGTACCTCACCTGCATTAATCATCTGTGAAGATACACCTGTCTCAGGCAAACATGGAGCATCTACAAGAAGGTCTTTGGTAGTTTTCTTATAGTAGTCCATGCTGATTGTCAAAGCATCATTGAACAAACGTAAATCAAGACCGAAGTCCAACTGGTCGGAAGTTTCCCAAGTAAGGTTAGGATTAGCCAAACCACTTGGCATAGAACCATTTGTAACAGTTGTACCATTACCATATTGATACCACTGACCGCCGGTTGCAATAGAAGAAGAATACTTATAACCGTTAAGTACGTTGATATTACCGTTACGCCCCCAAGATGCGCGCATCTTGGCAAATGAAACAATGTTATCGGAAACTAAATCTTTAAAGAATTTTTCGTTGCTGAGTGTCCAACCTGCTGATAATGACGGGAAGTACCCCCAACGTTTATCTGCCGGAAGTTTTGAAGTATCGAATGCATCAGCACGGAAATTGGCTTGTAAGCTATAGCGATCGTCATAAGTATATCCTAAACGACCAAAGTATGAGATGCTTGAAGACTTGCTTGGTATTCCGCTGAATGTGCGAGAAACCTTATCTGATACAAGTACACAATCCAAGTAACGGAAATTTTCTTCGTATGAAGAAAGCAATTCTTCACCTGATGCACCTGCTGTCGTACCGTTGCTTTCGCTCTGGATATACGACATACCTGCCATTGCCGAAATGCTGTGCTTGCCGATTGAAGTCATGTAGTTAGCAAAGTTCTCCCACTGATAGTATAGACCGGTGCTTGTAGTCTGGCTGATAGAGTACTTGGTATCACTTACACGACCAGTTACATAGTAAGGTTCTGCATAGCTGTAAGTATTACCCTGAGTAATGCGAGTACCAAAACGAGAAGTAAATGTAAAGCCCTTGAATGGGGTCAAGTTTGCGAAGAATGTACTATGTACATTGATGCCGCCATTTTTATTATTAGCATTCTTATCGCGCTGTGCAAATGGAGTACCACCGGCAAGTTCTGTATTGAAGTATGAAGTAGCGTACATACCCTTATCATCGCCATAGAAACGATAGTTTGTATCAGAAGTGCCATTCTGAACTGCATCATAGACAGAACCTGTGGCAGCAAGATACTGGCTGCGGTCTGTCCAGTGTGTAGGAGTAAGAGGATCCATGACAAGAAGCATTTCAAAAGCAGAACCATAACCATATTCTGATACACTGCCTTTACGCCATTTCTCTATAGAAGTATTGGTACCTACTTGCAACCAGGGTTTTATTTTATAATCAGCATTGATCTGAGCAGTTAAACGTTCGTAGTAGTCGTTTTTGCCTTTTACGATACCGTCCTGATTAACGTATGTGAGGTTTGCAAAATACTGTCCCTTGTCATTACTACCCTGAAATGAAAAAGAGTGCTGCTTGCTCCAAGAAGTTCCCATAAATTCGTCGAACCAATTCGTATCTGTATTTGGATCCCAATTATAGTCGCGAATAGCATCCGACATAGCAGCCTCGACGTTATATCCTTGCATGCCCATCCAGTCCTTGAATTCTTCTGCATTCAGCAATTGTGGTACATGTCCAAGTTGGTTCATAGTATAACGTGCATTATATGTAATCTTGCCGGTACCTTTGTCCCCTCCATTTTTGGTTGTGATAAGTACTACACCATTACCTGCTTCAGAACCATAGATTGCTGCGGAAGCAGCATCTTTCAATACTTCCATAGACTCAATCAAGCTCGGATCAAGATACTGGATGCTTGAAACTTTCAAACCATCTACAATCAAGAGAGGACCAATATTTCCAGAATTAGAAGAATAGCCACGTACACGGATTTCAGCACCGCTACCCGGAGCGCCTGATGAGTTCAATATTTGAATACCTGCGGCTTTACCTTGAAGAGCAGCGGCAGCATCGGTTGTTGCCAAACCTTTAAGGTCTTTAGAGTTTACAGAGGCAACAGCGCCTGTCAAGTCACTTTTGCGCTGAACACCATAACCTACAACCACAACTTCATCAAGCATTTTTGTATCTTCTTCCAAACGAAAGTTGATTATGCTACGACCATCGACTTTAACAGTCTGTGTTTTGTAGCCTATAAAAGAAACGGTAAGAGTAGCATTACTGTTATTCACCTGAATAGAGTAATTACCATCGAGATCGGTAATACGACCGTTATTGGTTCCTTCTTCAAGAATAGCAACACCAATCATTGGCTCAGAATCATTAGCCGAGACAACAGTACCCTTGACTTGAATTTGTGCCGATGCTGATATACACGTAAAAAGCACAAGCATAAACAGAAAAGGAATCTTCTGAATTTTCTTAGTTACATTTTTCATTATAATTAGTTTAAGAATTAATTAATAGTATTTTTTCTTCCATCATTAGCTATTACCACGAATAGCTCCTTAACTGTCATCATACATACATTCCATAGTTTTTCAATTATTTAAGATTAATATAAGGGAAGGGAAATTCATTTCCATGTGGCATATAGCATACCAATCATACTCCCGCCGCAAATGTATTGATTCGATTTTTTATACATTCATATCCATGTCGCATGTATCTCTAAGGAGGTCGCATTTTTTTTATAAATGTAACAAATACATTAATGTACGTTACACTACTGCTATATACGCCTATATAACAGTATATTATAAATCATCAGGTTCAGGATAACCACACCTAAATTCGGATTCATCTTTGGAAAGAAAGGAGTAAAAGTGATTAGCGTTTAGTGATTAGTGATAAGT
>CAMTFK010000075.1 GCA_947071285.1 uncultured Bacteroides sp.
TGCTTCTTTTCCTTCTTATCCTTAGAAGGGATGTAGTAAAGGTCGTCATCTATGCTCTGCGCCGAAACCATCCAAGGGAGGCACAAGGCAAAAAGCGATAAAAAAACAATCTTTTTCATATGGGTGTGGTTTATAGGTTTTACAATAATCCATTCTATCACGTCACAAAGATAGCGATGGGATTTACCGTATGGAGAAGAATTTCCCCAAATGATTATAGGGATTTCCCTAAATGCTTTATCTTTAAATAAGATAAGCTGCACCTCAGCATAACTTTTTCATGCAAGCATGAAAGTTCTGCATTCGATTTGCATTATCTTTGCACATGATAAACAAATATACAAAGAAACAGGTTCGCCATATAGAAAAGCTCTTTGTATTTAACAATAAATTGTATTCCAATGAAATATTTAGAATTTACCTTCCGCACCTCTCCCTGCACTGAGACTGTGAATGATGTGCTTGCTGCTGTTCTGGGTGATGCAGGCTTTGAGAGTTTTGTAGAACAGGAAGATGGCATCGCCGCTTACATACAGAAAGATTTGTATGACGAAACAGTCGTCAAAACAGCAATCAAAGAATTTCCTCTGCCGGACACAAAAATTGAGTATACTTTTGTGGAAGCTGAAGATAAAGACTGGAATGAGGAGTGGGAAAAGAACTTCTTCCAGCCAATCATCATTGGCGACCGTTGCGTTATTCACAGCACCTTCCACTATGATGTCCCCAAATCGGAATATGATATCGTAATCAATCCACAAATGGCTTTTGGCACAGGACATCACGAAACTACCAGCCTCATTATAGCCGAACTGTTGGACAGCGACTTGAAAGGCAAGTCCCTGCTCGATATGGGTTGCGGTACTTCCATCCTCGCCATCCTTGCCCGCATGCGTGGTGCAGAGCCTTGCACAGCCATTGACATTGACGAATGGTGTGTACGCAACTCTCTGGAAAATATCGAATTGAATCATGTGGATAATATTTCCGTATTCCAGGGAGACGCTTCTTCTCTGGAAGGTAAAGGTCCGTTCGATGTGATTATTGCCAATATCAACCGAAATATCCTGCTGAATGATATGAAGCAATATGTACGCTGCATGCATCCGGGTTCGGAACTCTACATGAGTGGATTCTATGTAGATGACATCCCTCTGATTCAGGCAGAAGCCGAACGCAACGGACTACACTTTGTCCATCACAAAGAAAAAAACCGTTGGGCAGCGGTGAAATTCGAACTATAAAACTATTCATCCCGCACGGCATCTACCGGAGAAATCCGGCTGATGTCGAGCGCCGGAAGAAACAATCTTTAACGTTTTACCCATAGGGAGAAAACAATCTCCCCCTGTCTTTACTACACAGAGAACGAAACTGGACATTTACTATAAACTATCAACTTACAGACAGAATGGGAAAACATCAAAAAGACATGATCGATGATATCATGGACGCTTTCAGGAAGTATGCAGAGAATCCTGCATTTGTAATCAATGATATCACCTATACCTATCGGGAACTATCTGAAACCGTATATAGAATATCTGCTTTAATCAATGAAAGGGCAGAAAACACTATCGGCATTGTAGCAGAAGATAAGTTAGAAACATATGCCTCTATACTGGCAGTCTTAATCAGTGGAAAGACTTATGTAATCCTGCACCCAGCCTATCCCAAACATAGAAATAAAAAGATAACCGAGTTAGCCGACATCCATTTAATCCTATATACCAAAGATATTCGCGTATTAAATCTGGATACCCAGAACGTAGACTTCATATGCACTTCGGACCTGCAAGAAATCATCCCACTACTGCCTGTCACTCATACGGATAAAAGTGAAAATGCCTACATCATCTTCACTTCCGGCAGCACGGGAGAGCCTAAAGGAGTCCCCATCTCCCGCCAAAACCTGAATGCCTTTTATGCCGCATACAATCAGCTGGGCTGGCAATTGGGTGAGAATGACCGGATGCTGCAAATGTTCGAACTCACCTTCGATGTTTCTATCGTATCTTTCTTATACCCACTGACCATAGGCGCATGTGTATATACTGTTTCACCGGAAGGTGTGAAGTATATCAATGTCATTGAAACCTTGGAAAAATATAATCTCACATTTGCCGCAGTAGCCCCTTCCCTCCTCCAATTGCTACTACCCTATTTCCCGGAAATTCAACTTCCCGATTTAAAATACCTGGTAGTGACCGCCGAAGCATCCGATGTGGAATTACTGTCAGCTTTCAGGGCCTGTGCCCCCAATGCCTCCTTCGTAAACCTTTACGGTCCTACAGAATGTACCATCTATTGCACGGCTTATCCAATACCAAACACTCTGTGCAAACACCACAACGGTATGATTGCCATCGGAAAACCCTTTGCCGGAATGGACATGCTGATTATGGACAGCAATGCCACTCCCGTCTCTAAAGGAGAAACCGGAGAACTCTGGATCAGCGGCATGCAAGTTATGAACGGCTATTGGAATTCTCCGGAAAAGACACAGGAATGTCTCACCGAAGGACCGGATGGGAAAACCTACTACAAAACCGGAGACCTCTGCCAAATAGATGTGGACGGTGATATTATTTATTGCGGACGAAAAGACTCCCAGATAAAGCTGCAAGGATTCCGCATCGAACTCAGTGAGATAGAGCATGTGGTGAAGAATTACTTCAACAATGAATGCAAAGCTGTCGTCCTACCCAAGTATGGAGAAAACAATCAATGCGAACTGCATCTGGTCGTTGAGAAAGTTCATCTCGACAAACAGCAGATAGAAGAGCACATGAACAGCCGGTTGCCTTTCTATATGATTCCCAAGTACATTCATTGCATGGAACACTTCCCACTGAACACCAGCAGCAAAACTGATCGTAAAAGAATACTAGAATTAATATAAACTAAACTAACATGGATACGCAGACTATTTTAGACCAACTGAGCCTGATTTTTCAGGAGATTTTAAAGAGAGACAACATCGCTCTCATGAGTGAAACCACAGCCCAGGATGTAGAAGGATGGAATTCCTTGACCAATATGCTCCTGATAAGCAGAATAGAAAAAGAGTTCAATGTACATTTCACTTTCAGAGACATCGTACGTTTCAAGAATGTAGGAGACATTTGTAGCGTTATTTTAACCAAAACAAAATAGAAAATGTCATTCATATCCTTGAATTTTGTCACATTGTTTGTGTGTACGTTCCTCTTATACTACACAATCCCACCCAAATACAAGAAAATCATATTACTGTTGTCGAGCTGCATTTTCATAGGCTTCTACCACATAGCCTTTCTGATGATAGCGCTTCTTATTTCACTGACAACCTTCTTTCTTGGCAAATGGGTGGGGCGGGCGCAACGTGAGCAGGATGCAAAGAAAGTCTATGTCTCAGGCCTATGCTTTCTTATCATAAGCTGGCTTACATTCCGATATGCCAACCACCTGCCCGGCTTGCATTTATTATTTCCCCTGGGCATCTCTTTTTATACCTTCCAAGCCATTTCATATCTGACGGAAGTTTACTGGAAAGAAGAAGAACCGGAAGAGAATATTATCGACTTCATGATATACATGCTTTTTTTCATGAAGTTCCTCTCAGGTCCCATAGAGCGGGCAAGAGACATGCTTCCCCAATTGAAAGCAGGTAAACCGACAGACTACTCATCCATCGTCTACGGCATGAAACTGATTGTAGTGGGATTAGTAAAGAAGCTGATACTTGCCGACTATATCTCCCCATACGTGGACGGTGTTTTCAACTCCGTACACGCAGCCTCCGGCGTCCAATTGCTGATGGCATGCCTTTTATATCCCATAGAACTATATGGCGACTTCTCCGGTTACACTGACATTGCACTCGGAGGGGCTTGCATGTTAGGATTTAAACTCAGCCCCAACTTCAACCGCCCGTTCATAGCACAAACCACCGCCGAATTCTGGAGAAGATGGCATATGTCCCTCTCTTTCTGGGTGAGGGATTATCTGTATCTTCCCTTATCCTCCGGAATGCGCAGTTGGGGGCAATGGGGTGTATTTCTAAGTTTATGCCTGACATTTGCAGGATTAGGAGCCTGGCATGGCGCAGGGTGGAATTTCATCATTTACGGACTAATACAGGGACTCATCATTTTCTATGAAATGAAGACAGTCACTTTCCATAACAAGATAAAGAGTTGGCTGGGTTCTCCTTTGTTCAGCACTTTATCCATTATCCGCACCTACCTTCTTTTTGCTCTTTCCCTGATTTTCTTCCGGTTGGAATCTGTTTCCGATGCACTTTATTACATCAGAAACATTTCGTTCAGCACCCATATCAGTTGGAGAGAAATGAACCTCGGAATGCCGGACCATAACTGCATTGTAGCAGGTAGCGCCCTCGTTCTGATTTTAGTCTACGAGTACTTCATGTCCAAACGGGATATATTAAAAGCTTTGGAAAAGCAGTCAATGCTTGTCAGATGGGGTATCTACTATCTGTTAGCCATCCTGTTCTTCACCTTGGGACAGTTCAATTCCGACAGCTTTATCTATTTACAATTCTAACCATCAACAAAAGACAGAACAATGAAAAAAAGCAGCGAGCAGAGTGCAGCCCTGCGCTTCGCTATGAAATTATTCATACTCCTGATACCATTCATCGCCTTATTGGCGGTGTACTTCCTGAATGATCCTTTCATGGTCCTGAAACATTATGAACGTTACGATCAGTCTCCTGTGTTACTGAACGAAGGATACGCCGGTTGGCAAATGTACATGAATAACCGGGATTCCATTACTTTTGATTCCTTTATAATGGGAAACTCCTGTACGATGGCTTATCAGTGCCATGAGTGGGAAAAATATCTGGATGGCGGCAGAGCAGTCCGCCTGTTCGGAAACGATGAAAGTCTGGCAGCCATCTGCCGGAAGTTACAAGCCTTAGATGAAAATGGTGCGGAAATAAAGAATCTGCTTCTGATTCTGGATAAGGAATCACTGAGTAAAGACCAGATTCAGAACAGTTATAACTACGTGCTTCCACCTGCCGTATCGGGAATGAGTAATTTCAGCTTCCAGGAGAAATTCTGCCAGGCTTTTTTCTTTCCCGGTTTTCTGTTTCCTTATCTCGATTATAAGATGTTTCATCAATATCGCCCTTATATGAAAGGAGTGATAAATCCTTATGATGCCATCAAGGACCCGGTAACGAATGATGCTATAAATCCCAGAGAGAAAATGATTCAGGATGAAGGAGAACAGTATTGGGAAACTCATAAGAAGGAATTCCAGAAAACAAGCGACAGCAATTACAGAAACGGAAAATATCGGGAAGATGCGCAAGTACTTTGGGAAGCGCAAACCGCATTATTACAAAAAATAGAATGTATTTGTCAGCTACACAAGACTTCGGTAAAAGTGATAATCAGTCCTAACTATAATCAAATCAACATCAATCCGGCAGATATAGAAATACTGAAAAACATCTTCGGAGAAAAGAATGTATTTGATTTCAGTGGTGTCAATGAATATACGAATGATATCCATAACTATTATGAGAAGGGGCATTACAGGCCTATACTTGGGGCACAATTATTGCAGAAAGTATATGGCGGACAATAGGGAAGAGCCTCACTTTTGCAGAGTGAGCGCCCGCAAATCTTCTAATGTACCATTAAATACATTCAGGTCCACCTCCTCCTTGATGCCGGGAACATTCCCTACATCCGTATGTTGCCAGAAGTGCCACGGACCTTCGTATTTCACAGAGTCCACGTAATAGTGCGCAATCCAATAAGGATAGGTATTGAATACAGAATCATTGAGAAAGCGGCTCTTAAATTTATAAGAAGTATAAAGGATGGGCTTTACCCCATAATGCGCCTCTACACGATCGAGCCAGATCTTGACGGCAATCTTTAAATCACGGGGGGTACTTTTGCCGATGGTTTCCACATCAAGCACGGGGGGCAAATCTCCGGCAGTAAGCTGAACGGTGCGGATAAAGAAATCAGCCTGCTTGTTGGGATCAGTTTTGGGAGAAAAGAAATGGTAAGCACCACGAATAAAGCCATAACGGCGTGCTTGGTCAAAGTTGAACGGAAAAGTATCGTCACCATGATCGCCACCTTCGGTAGCTTTCATAAAGACAAAATGAAGGGGAAATTTGGATGCTTTATTGGAAGTCAGTTGCACCCAGTCTATGCTTCCCTGATAATGAGAAATGTCAATACCATGCACTTCATAGTCGCAGGGCATACAGACACCGTATCCTTTCTGACCCGCACAGGGTTTCCAGCGATAAGCATACGGACGAATGAAGAACCAGTAGAAACCTGCGGAAAATACAGCAATAATGCAAACAGCAAGTATAGTGCGTAACCATGCAGGCATGATGCGCTCTTTACTTTTCTTCTTACCCCGACGTGCAACGGGTGCAGTTGGGCGGGAAGCAGATTTCCGGCGGGTTGTGGTTGTACTAGTTTTCTTGTCTGCCATAAATGACAATAATAGGAAAAGAAAGGGCGGAACCAAGCCCGCCCTTCCTTTTTATTTAGAAGATTATTTTGCTTGTTCTAACTGCAAAGTCTTCGTCGGCTGGTCACAAACTTCCGTAGGTCCGAAGTACTGGATAGGTCCCGGATATACATAGTCCGTAGTGATAGCCCACTGATCGCGCTGAGCGGCAAATGCCTTGAACGGAGCACCGTCCAGTTTCACCAGAGCTTTCTGGATAACCGGCTTCATTTCGCCGTGACGACGTTCCATGTTCATCATCATTGTGATGGGCACACCACCTGCAATCCATTGGTCAGCCGGAGCAGTAGTATTGCGTACAGAAGACATATAACCGGTCTTACCGTTAGCAATCAAAGAAGCTGCCGTATAACCCAGTGAGTAGCAATAGTCAGCATCGTAATTAGACGGAGCAGCACAACGGCCTTCATAACCGAAGAAGTGGTGCTGAGAAGCGAACTTACCTACGAACTTACCTTCTTCTTTCCATGCAGCAAGCTTGGTAGCTACCATTTCGGACAACAGTTTCTCTGTTTCGATAAGAGATACCTGTACGTTTCCGTGCGGGTCACGATCCAGTGTCAACTGACGTGCAACGCCTTCGGGCAAGCTGGCATAGATAGCTGCATTTTCCGGAGAAAGTTTACGGATGATATAATCACGTTGGTGTGACTTCTTGATTTGAGAGAATTCTTCTGCATTTGCAGCAAGGAAGTCGTTCAACTCAGCAATCAGACGCTTCATAGCAGGGATGAACTCAATCAGACCTTCGGGAATAAGTACCGTACCGAAGTTGTTGCCTTGTGCAGCGCGGTTAGCTACCACCTGAGCGATAGATGTTACCACATCGTCCAGAGACATGTCATTAGCCTCTACTTCTTCTGATACGATACATACGTTAGGCTGTACCTGCAAAGCACACTCCAATGCAATGTGAGAAGCAGAACGTCCCATCAGTTTGATGAAGTGCCAGTATTTACGAGCTGAATTACAGTCACGTTGGATGTTACCGATAACTTCAGAGTAAACCTTGCAAGCTGTGTCGAAACCGAAAGAAGTTTCAATCATCTCGTTCTTCAGGTCACCGTCGATAGTCTTCGGACAACCGATTACCTGTACGCCGCACTTCTTAGCAGCATAGTATTCAGCCAATACGCAAGCATTCGTGTTAGAGTCGTCACCACCGATGATAACCAATGCTTTGATATCAAGTTGTTTCAGGATTTCCAGACCTTTCTCAAACTGGTCTTCTTTTTCCAACTTCGTACGACCTGAACCGATGATATCGAAACCACCCGTGTTGCGGTATTCGTCGATGATGTCAGCAGTCAGTTCCATATAATTATGGTCTACCAAACCGCCGGGACCAAGGATGAAACCATAGAGTTTGCTGTCCTTATTCAGATTCTTAATACCGTCGAAAATACCGGAAATCACATTGTGACCGCCAGGAGCCTGACCACCTGAAAGAATAACGCCCACATTCATAGCAGGGAAGTTAACCACTTCGTCAGTAGCCTCAAACTTAATCAAAGGCATTCCGTAGGTGTTAGGGAACAATTTCTGGATAGCCTCCTGATCGGCTACAGATTGAGTAGCTGCGCCAGCCACCGCCTTAACGGCACCCTTCAACGCTTTCGGAAGTTTGGGCTGATAAGCAGCCCTTGCAATTTGCAATGCACTTTTTGTCATTTTATCTAATTATTTAAAGGTGTTAGTAAAGTTTCGTTCAAAAGCGTCGCAAATTTCGTGTTTTTTTCTGAATTATGAAAGGATGCGCACATCAAAAAAAATATGAAATGTTGGTTTATACCGTGGAAAGTACTTATCTTTACCGAAGAAATTTCAATTTATTCATTAAAAAAGTAAAGATTATGGCAAGTAGAAGAGAACTCAAGAAAAACGTCAACTATATCGCAGGTGAACTGTTCATGGAGTGTTTGGTAAACAGCTTATATGTACCCGGAACCGATAGGGCAAAAGCTGATAAACTGATGGGGGAAATTCTGGAAATGCAAGATGAATTCATTAGTCGCATCAGCCACACTGAACCGGGAAATGTAAAAGGTTTCTACAAGAAATTCCGCGAAGACTTTAACAAACAAGTGGACGCAATTATTGACGGTATCGGTAAACTGAAGTAAGTATCCGGAATGAAAAAAGCAATATACGGCTTTATCTACTATCGCATTTTGGGATGGAAGACGAACGTGACGGTGCCGGATTATGATAAATGTGTGATAACCGCAGCACCTCATACATCAAATTGGGATTTATTTATCGGCAAATTATTTTATGGTGCCATCGGTCGGAAAACCAGTTTCATGATGAAGAAAGAATGGTTCTTCTTTCCGCTTGGACTGATATTCAAAGCAGTGGGCGGCATACCAGTGGACCGAGGACGCAAAACATCATTGGTAGACCAAATGACGGAAAGATTTGCAAAAAGTAAGAAGTTTCAACTTGCGATTACACCTGAAGGAACCCGTAAGGCTAATCCTAATTGGAAGAAAGGATTTTATTTTATTGCTTCAAAAGCGCAGGTTCCTATTGTAATGATAGGAATTGATTATAGAACCAAGACGATTTCTGCTACAAAGGCAATAATGCCGTCAGGAGATATCGAAAAGGATATGCGTGAGGTAAAGCTCTATTATAAAGATTTCCAAGGAAAGAATCCGGAAAACTTTGCTTTGGGGAATATATAAAGGTATCGACTCCATATCTTCCCTATAGTTTGTCCATACCAGCTCCGTACCAACTCCGTATCTGCTCCGTAGTATCTCCGTACCAGCTCCGTACTCTATAGATACGGAGATACTACGGAGTTGGTACGGAGCAGACACGGACCGGATACGGTTCCGACTAAGGGCTGAACGTACAAAGCGAATAATCATTTACTTCTTAGCTAAATATTATGCGTGTAACTCTATTACAAACAGATATTGTTTGGGAAGATAAACAAGACAATCTCCGCCTACTCCGCAAGAAGCTGGAAATGCTTCGCGGAGAAGCGGAGATTGTTGTCTTACCCGAAACCTTCTCTACCGGATTCAGCATGAACAGCCGGCAATTGGCTGAGCCTGTGACCGGAGACACCATCACTACCCTGCGCCAATGGGCGACAGAGTTCCAATTTGCCATCGCAGGCAGCTACATTGCCTGTAACGAGGATGCAACTTCTACAGAAAACCACCCCTACTACAATCGTGCCTTTTTCCTTACTCCCGAAGGAGAAGCTTATTACTACGATAAACGCCACCTTTTTCGCATGGGAAAGGAAACGGAGCATTTCACTGCAGGAAACCGGCGGCCCATTATTTCTTACCGGGAATGGAACATCCTTTTACTTGTCTGCTACGACCTGCGCTTTCCGGTCTGGAGTCGCAATGTGAACAATGAATATGACCTTCTGATATATGTTGCCAACTGGCCTGTGCCCCGCCGCCGGGTATGGGACGTACTACTACAAGCCCGCGCACTCGAAAACATTTGCTACGTATGTGGCGTGAATCGTGTCGGCACGGATAACAATCAAATGTCCCATAGTGGTGGCAGTGTGATTTACTCCCCCAAAGGCGAACTCCTCGCCAGTGTGCCCGACAACGAAGAAGGTACCGCCACCGCTCCTCTCGACCTCTCTGCATTGAGAGAATTCAGACAAAGATTTCCCGCATGGAAAGATGCGGAATGTTTCCAAATTAATAATTAATAATTAAAGTTCATGGGACGAATGAGAGCTGAACGCTGTATAGCCAATCCGTTATTCTTTCTGTTACTGAGTATTGTTGTCCTTGCTTCCTGCACAAGCAGCAAGAAAGACATTGTTCCCTCCGCCGAATACGCTCCTTACGTGAACGCATATACCGGAGGAGTTATCTCGCAGACTTCGAACATCCGCATAGAGCTGACGCAAGACCAGCCTATGGTGGATTTAAATAATGAACTGAAAGAAAACCCGTTCAGTTTCTCCCCCTCCCTGAAGGGTAAAGCATATTGGGTCAGCAACAATACGATTGAATTCGTTCCCGAAGCGGGTATCCTGAAACCGGGGCAGTTCTATGAAGGTACCTTCCAACTGGGCAAATTTGTAGAAGTGGACGGCCGCCTGAAGGAATTTAAGTTCTCTTTCCGCGTGCAGGAACCCAATTTCTCTCTCAATATCGAACCACTGACAACAGCCGACATAAACAGCCATTCCGAACAGGTGCGTATCAAGGGAGAAATACGCTTCAGTGACGCCGCAAAGAAAGAAGCGGTAGAAAAGATGCTGGTTGCCGGAAACGGAAAAGGACAAACCTATCCGGTAAACATCACCCCTACGGATAATCCGACACGCTATCAGTTCGAGATTATCGGCATTCTCCGTGAAGAAGAAGATTACGAACTGGAAATAAAAGTAGATGGCACCCCCGCAGGCATCGACCGCAAATTGACTGAAAGCGTACTGATTCCTTCAAAGAACAGTTTTCGTTTTCTTTCTGCCAAACGTATCGAAGAACCGGAAAACGGAATAGAAATTGTATTCTCCGACCCGGTTTCCACTACACAGGATTTAAAAGGATTGATTGAAATCCCGGAAGTGTCCACTTCCATCTTCCAAGTAGAAGACAACAAAGTATATATCTACTTTGAAGCTAATCAACTGGCTAAACTGACATTAAAGATACACGAAGGAGTAAAAAACAGCAAAGATAAAGCACTCGGCACCTCCCACTCCATCTCGTTCAGCGAACTGAATCTGAAACCGCAAGTAGAAATGTCTACTTCGGCCGCTATCCTGCCCGACTCCAAAAGTCTGATTATCCCGTTCCGGGCAGTCAATCTTTATGCAGTGGATTTAAGTGTCATCCGCATTTTTGAGAACAATGTGCTGATGTTTATGCAGACAAACACCCTTTCGTCTGCCAGCGAACTGCGCCGTTCCGGACGATTGGTCTACCAGAACACACTTTGGCTGAGTAAAGACAGCACGAAAGATGTGCACCGATGGGAAGATTATTCAATAGACCTTGCCGGACTTATCCGGCAGGAACCGGGAGCCATCTACCGCGTCATTCTTTCTTTCCGACAGGAATATTCGGCATATCCTTGTAGCGGAACTGAGAGTCAGGAGATGAGTTTTGCAGATAACACTGCGTCAGAAGGGTTGACAAAAGTCAGTGGAAGCACTCTTTTTGAAGAGAACGAGGCGGAATGGGACACACCCGAAGCTTACTTTTATTATAATGGTGGAGTTAAAATGGACTGGAGCCAGTATGACTGGAGGCAACGCAACAATCCCTGTCATCCTTCCTATTATATGGACTCTGACCGGGCAGCGTCCTGCAATGTATTTGCTTCGAATATAGGAATGATTGTAAAACGGAACTCTCTGAATAAACTCTGGATTGCCGTAAGCAACATTCTGGACACCCAGCCGATGGAAAAAGCGAAAGTAACCGCTTATAACTTCCAACTGCAAGCCATCGGAACAGGCGAAACCAACAGTGAAGGTTTTGTGGAAATCACCCCCAAAGGCGTACCTTTCATCCTGGTAGCCGAAGTAGATAAACAGAAAGCATATGTCCGCGTGGCAGATGGGGAAGAACAATCCGTCAGCCGGTTTGACGTAGGCGGAAAAGATATCCAGAAAGGCTTGAAGGGCTTTGTATATGGAGAAAGAGGAGTATGGAGACCGGGAGATACGCTTCATGTGGCCTTTATCTTGGAAGACCGGGAAAAGCGAATTCCGGATAAACATCCCGTAGCACTGGAACTTTATAATCCAAGAGGCCAGTTCTACACAAAAATGATTTCTACGCAAGGCATGAACGGCTTCTACACTTTCGATATTCCGACACGGGCAGAAGACCCGACCGGACTATGGAATGCTTATGTCAAAGTAGGTGGAACCGCTTTCCACAAGAGTCTCCGCATAGAAACCGTTAAACCGAACCGGCTGAAGATTAACCTGAAATTACCCGATAAAGTCATTCAGGCCTCAGTGAAAGAAATGCCGGTAGTCCTTTCTTCCACGTGGTTGACGGGAGCCACGGCATCCAGATTGAAGACCAAAGTAGAAATGTCCCTGTCGAGGGTAAACACGCAATTCAAGAATTACGGTCAATACATCTTCAATAACCCGGCAACAGAATTTACCACCGTGAAGAATGATGTATTCGACGGCACACTGGATGCAGAAGGAAAAACTGCTTTCACTTTGAAACTGCCATCTGCTACAAATGCACCGGGTATGCTGAATGCAACCCTGACAAGCCGTGTATTCGAGCCGGGAGGAGATGCCAGTATATATAGTCAGACTATTCCGTTCTCTCCCTTTTCTTCTTATGTAGGCATCAACCTGAACCAGCCGAAGGGAAAATACATAGAAACGGACCAAGACCATGTGTTCGACATTGTCACGGTGAATGCGGAAGGTCAATTGATGAACCGTTCCAATCTGGAATACAGAATCTACCGCGTCTCCTGGAGTTGGTGGTGGGAGAATCGGGAAGAATCATTCGGCACATACATAAACAGCAGTTCCATCACTCCCGTGGCCAGTGGAAATATACAAACCACCGGCGGAAAAGCAACTTTCAAATTCCGGGTTAACTATCCGGATTGGGGACGTTATCTGGTGTATGTAAAAGACAAAGAGAGTGGACACGCCACCGGCGGAACCGTTTATATTGACTGGCCCGACTGGCGCGGACGTTCAAGCAAGACCGACCCCAGCGGCATCAAGATGCTGGCTTTCTCACTGGATAAGGAATCTTATGAAATCGGTGAAACAGCAACCGCCATCATCCCTGCCGCCGCAGGAGGACGCGCGCTCGTTTCCCTGGAAAACGGTTCAACTGTATTGCAACGCGAATGGATGGATGTTTCCAGCAACGGAGATACCAAATATACTTTCAAAGTAACTCCGGAAATGGCTCCGAATGTTTACCTGCACATCAGCCTGTTGCAGCCGCATGCACAGACGGTGAACGATTTGCCGATACGTATGTACGGTGTTGTTCCGGTATTGGTGACCAATAAGCAAACCATACTGCAACCTCAGATTAAAATGCCGGAAGTGCTGCGTCCGGAAACAGACTTCAATGTAACCGTCAGTGAAAAGAGCGGCAAACCGATGACATATACACTGGCTATCGTAGATGACGGTTTGCTCGACCTGACGAACTTTAAGACACCCGACCCGTGGAATGATTTCTATGCCCGCGAGGCACTGGGCATCCGCACCTGGGATATGTATGACGATGTGCTCGGGGCTTCGGCAGGACGTTACAGTTCTCTATTCAGCACAGGCGGTGACGAAACTTTGAAACCTGCCGATGCAAAAGCAAACCGTTTCAAACCGGTAGTCAAGTTCATCGGTCCGTTCTATCTGGATAAAGGTAAACAAAAAACGCATACGCTGAAACTGCCCATGTATGTAGGTTCCGTCCGCACGATGGTAGTTGCCGGACAGGACGGGGCTTACGGAAAGGCTGAAAAGACATCGTTTGTACGGACACCGTTAATGCTACTATCTACACTTCCCCGTGTACTCAGCACGCAGGAGGAAATCATGGTTCCGGTGAATGTCTTTGCAATGGAAAAAGAGGTGAAGAATGTAACGGTATCTATTCAGGTAACCGGCGGCGGTGTGCAGGTTGTAGGGAATAAACAGCAGTCCATCACTTTTGCCCAACCGGGCGACCAGCTTACCTTCTTTAAAATCAAGACAGGTAGCCAAACCGGAAAAGCAACCATCCATCTGACTGCCAGTGGTGACGGAAAACAGACTAAAGAAACGATTGAAATAGAAGTGCGGAATCCGAATCCGGCAGTCACCCTGCGCACCAGCAAATGGGTGGAAGATGGAGAGAGCATAACCATTCCGTATAGTTTGAATAACGCATCTCCGGCAAGCAGCCGCCTGTTGTTGGAAGTTTCGCGCATACCTTCGGTAGACATCAGTCGACGGTTCGACTTCCTATACAACTATCAGCACCATTGCACGGAACAACTGACGTCGAAAGTATTGCCGTTGCTGTTTGTCAGCCAGTTCAAGGCTATAGACAGTGAAGAAGCTGAAAAGATAAAAGCCAATATACAGGAAGGTATCCGGCAGATTTACTCCCGGCAACTTCCCAACGGTGGGTTTGTCTACTGGCCGGGAAATGCGGTGGCTGACGAGTGGATAACTTCTTATACAGGTATGTTCCTCGTACTGGCACAAGAGAAAGGCTATGCCGTTCATCCGAATGTGCTGAATAAGTGGAAGCGATTCCAGCGTGCCGCCGCCCAGAACTGGCGGATGCCGGAACAGAATGACAGTTGGATGTACTGGCAATCTGGATTGCAACAGGCTTACAGGCTATATACATTAGCATTGGCAGGCGCTCCGGAACAGGGAGCTATGAACAGAATGAAGGAACAAGCCAACCTGTCGTTGCAAGCCAAATGGAGACTGGCGGCAGCATATGCACTGACAGGGAAGACGAAGCCGGCAGAGGAATTGATATTCAATGCGGAAACGACCGTGAAGCCCTACTCTTCACAAAACTTCATCTATGGTTCGTATGACCGTGACGAGGCGATGATACTGGAAACACTGCTTTTGCTGCACAAAGACCAAGCCGCCCTGCAACAAGCCAAGAAAGTTTCGCAGAATCTGGCAGATGAGAACTGGTTCAGCACACAGTCCACAGCATTCTCACTGATGGCAATGGGACGCTTGGCGGAGAAACTTTCAGGTACACTGGATTTCATCTGGAGCTGGAACGGGAAGCAACAACCTGCCGTGAAATCGGCTAAGGCTGTATTTGAAAAGGAACTGGTGACTACTCCGGCATCGGGAGATATAACAGTGAAAAATCAAGGAAAGGGTGCGTTGAATGTGGATTTCATTACGCGTACCCAGTTAGTCAACGATACGCTACCTGCAATTTCCAATAATCTCCGTCTGGACGTGAAATATACGGATATGAACGGAGCGACTATAGCCATAGATGACATCAGACAAGGTACGGACTTTATGGCTGTCATCACCGTAGGTAATATCAGCGGAACTACCGGGTACAGTAATCTGGCGTTAACGCATATCATTCCGTCAGGTTGGGAAATTTACAACGAACGCTTCATAACTCCGGAAGCCACTCCGACGCGCAATTATACCTACCAGGATATTCGCGACGACCGTGTACTGACTTACTTTGACCTGCAACGCAGCGAACTGAAAAAGTTTACCGTAAGACTGCAAGCCACGTATGCCGGTAATTTTGTTCTGCCTGCTATCCAGTGCGAAGCGATGTATGACGCTTCGGCACAGGCACGGACAAAGGCGGGAAGGACAACGGTAAGCCGTTAAAGTAGTTTCATGGGAGCCCGGATTATCAATTTCTTCAAACATCTGTCTATCACCGGAAAAGTAATACTTAGCATTATTACAATTCTGGTGATAGCCTATATCTTTTGTCTCCCCCGGCAACTGTTTCATGTCCCCTACTCGACCGTTGTGACCGACCGTAGCGGAGAATTATTAGGTGCACGCATTGCCTCCGACGGTCAATGGCGTTTCCCACCCCGAAGCACTACACCGGAAAAGATAAAGCAATGCCTGATTATGTTTGAAGACAGGCATTTCTATCACCATTGGGGCGTCAACCCTTTCGCTACCGGAAGGGCCGCCTGGCAAAATCTGAAAAACAAACGCGTCGTCAGCGGAGGAAGTACCCTCACAATGCAAACCATCCGGCTGGCAAGAAATGAATCGCGCACCTTCGGGGAGAAATTCATTGAAATGGTTCTGGCTACCCGCCTCGAATTCCGTGCTTCGAAAGAGGAAATCCTGTCGATGTACGTCTCACACGCCCCGTTCGGCGGAAATGTTGTAGGGCTGGATGCCGCTGCATGGAGGTACTTCGGACATTCTGCAGAAGATTTGTCGTGGGCAGAAGCTGCCATGCTGGCTGTGCTTCCCAATGCACCTTCTATGATTCATCTTTCAAAGGCACGCCAGGCATTACTTGAAAAGCGTAACAGACTCCTGA
Source organism: uncultured Bacteroides sp. (assembly GCA_947071285.1). Classification (GTDB taxonomy): domain Bacteria; phylum Bacteroidota; class Bacteroidia; order Bacteroidales; family Bacteroidaceae; genus Bacteroides. The sequence continues at coordinate 16,524 of CAMTFK010000075.1, forward strand.
AACAGTTATATAAGAAAGAAGTGATAGATGAATCGGCTTATGAGTTAGCTATCAGCGAACCACTTCCCGAAGAACCGCATCCGTTGCCACAAGTAGCTCCTCATCTCGTCAGCCGCTTCTATCAGGAACGCAACGGAAAGTATTCCGTATCGACCATTGACAGGGGCATCCAGACCCAGATTGAAAGTCTGGCCGAACGATGGAGCAACGAATTCAACCGAAGCGATATACGCAATCTGGCAATCCTGGTGATTGACATCCGAAGCAATCAAGTAGTAGCCTATTGCGGAAATGTCAATTTTGAGCGCAAACAGGCGGGAAACCAGGTAGATGTCATTCAGGCTCCCAGAAGTACGGGAAGTATTCTGAAACCATTCCTCTACTATGCGATGTTGCAGGAAGGTACTCTGCTACCGGATATGTTATTGCCCGATATACCGATTAATATCAATGGCTTCACTCCCCAGAACTTCAATTTGCAGTTTGAAGGGGCCGTTCCCGCATCGGAAGCGCTTGCACGGTCGCTGAACATTCCGGCTGTCACGATGCTGCAAAGATATGGGGTTCCGAAGTTTCATAGTTTCTTGCGACAAGCAGGATTTAAGACGATTAACCGTCCTGCCTCCCATTACGGATTATCGCTTATTCTGGGCGGTGCAGAAGCTACACTGTGGGACGTGACGAGTGCATACGCCAATATGGGACGGAGTTTGCTGCAACTTCCGCAAGAAAAATGCAGCCTACTGCTTGCCTCTTCTCTGGAAAAGGAGGAGAAGAGTTCCTTCGACAAGCTCAGGATGACGGAAAATGAGCAACAAATGACGGGAAAAACAGATCTTTTTCAGTCCGGTGCCGTATGGCAAACCTTTGATGCCCTGACCGAAGTCAATCGCCCCGAAGAAATAGACTGGAAATCCATCCCCTCCATGCACCCCATTGCCTGGAAAACCGGGACGAGTTATGGTTTCCGCGATGCCTGGGCCGTCGGAGTTACCCCCGGGTATGCGGTAGGCGTATGGGTGGGAAACGCAACGGGAGAAGGAAAACCCGGTCTTGTAGGAGCACGGACAGCAGGTCCGGTGTTGTTCGACATATTCAATATGCTTCCTGCATCACAATGGTTCAAACGACCGAGAAGCGTCTTTGTCAAAGCAGAAATATGCCGGAAATCAGGGCATCTGAAAAGCAGGTTCTGTGAGGAGACGGACACCCTGTATATTCTTCCTGCCGGGCTCAAAACAGAAGCCTGCCCTTATCACCATCTCATCACCTTGTCGGCTGACGAGACCCAGCGCATTTATGAGAATTGCGCCAATGCGGAACCTACCATCCAGAAATCATGGTTCACCTTGCCGCCCGTATGGGAATGGTATTATAAACAGCATCATCCGGAGTACAAAGCCCTTCCTCCCTTCAAACCGGGTTGCGGAGAAGACGCCCTACAGCAAATGCAGTTCATCTATCCACCGATGAATGCCCGCATCGTACTGCCCCGGCAAATGGATGGAAGCAAAGGTTTCATCACCGTTGAACTGGCACACAGTAATCCCGGCACTACCATCTATTGGCATCTCGACAACAGTTATCTGACTCAAACGCAGGACTTTCATAAAATTTCCTTGCAACCTAAACCGGGGAAACATTCGTTGACTGCCGTAGATGACGCAGGGAATACGGTTTCTACGACTTTCTTTGTGGAATAAATTAAGTAAACCATACTATTTAATCAGAGTTCATTATAAGATGTATTTATCTGGTGTACTACTACGTTGCTGTAACCTTACTACTCTTCTTTTCTGAAGTCCCTACCAAGACTGTACGAGTTGTACAACTGGAGCAGCATGAGTTGTACAACTGGAGCTGTACGAGTTGTACAACTCGTACAGCCTTGGTAGGCATCATAAAAAATAAAGGTAGTAAGTTGACGGAGTTATGGCAGTAAGCCACATAGTATAATGCTTAATTCACTCCTGAGCGGTTTTGAGGTAAATGAGTGTTTCAATATTGAGTAAATAGAGTATCTCAATTCCCCTCATCCATCGGAGGAGGGGTGCCCAGAGGGCGGGGTGGTAGGTAAAGCAAGAAATACCTATGAGTCATATAAATAAGGAATTATTTTCTCACCTACCACCTCCCCCTACGGGTACTCCTCCTCCGATGGAGGAGGAGAATTGAGATAGTACTGATTATCATTTGCTTCATTTCTGCACCGATTTAAATTAGCAACAAGCTTAGCAATCGCCCCAATACTAAAGCAGAAACCCTACATCAGAGCAAATTTTAGGCTTTTTAAAGAAAATACCTAAAAAGAGTGAGTGCTTTGTTGCTAAAAAGTGCCTACATTTGTACCCCGAAACAGTGCGGCAAGAAACACCTTGTTCCGAAAAACAACCCCACCGCTTA
>CAMTFK010000076.1 GCA_947071285.1 uncultured Bacteroides sp.
CTACCACCCCGCCCTTTGGGCACCCCTCCTCCGACTGGAGGAGGGGAATGAAGTTGCTCCACATATCACGCCCCTAAATTATCATTCTCTTCCCTTCAAAACCATCTGTTTTCTCCTCCTATTCTCTTTGTTTCTATTTAGTTTTTTAATGCTTTTTGCTTGCTTTATCTTGTTGATATATAATGTTTTGACTATTCTATCCATTTAGATTTTCTTTAGTTTCGCTTTCCACCACTCTTCTTTTTACAGACATTTGCAATGTCGCCTCAAACAGTGTGGGCGTACAGAACGATTGTTAATCTAAAAACTAATAGTATGAATGTAAAAAGAACAAAGTTATGTTTGTGCCGGTCTCTCCTTCTCATGGCCGGATTGCTTTTTGCAGTGGCATCCTTTGCCCAAGATTTAACCGTGAAAGGAAGAGTAACGGACACCACGGGTGAAACTGTAATTGGGGCTAACGTAACCGTGAAAGGTACAAGTAATGGTATTATTACCGATATTGACGGTAACTATACTTTGTCGGGTGTGAAGTCCTCTTCCGTCCTCGTCTTCTCCTTTATAGGCTATAAGACACAAGAAATTCCCTGCAACGGACGTACTGAAATCAACGTAGTGCTGGCAGAAGATGCCCAGGCACTGGACGAAGTGGTAGTAGTGGGCTATGGCTCATTGAGCAAGAAAGAACTTTCCAGTTCCATCGTGCAGGTGGACAGGTCTAAGTTTCTGCAAGGTTCCATGAATAACCCCATGGAGATGCTGACAGGTAAAGTAGCCGGTCTGACCGTAAATAACACAGCGGCAGCCAATCCGAATGCAAGTTCTTCCCTCCAGATTCGTGGTGCAACTTCCATTTCCGCTTCCAATGACCCATTGGTGGTGATTGACGGTGTGGCAGGCGGCGATATCCGTAATCTGGCGGCACAGGACATCGAATCTATGACTGTGCTGAAAGATGCCGCTTCGGCTGCCATCTACGGAACACGTGGAGCCAATGGTGTTATCCTGATTACCACCCGTAAGGGAGCCGGAGAGGCTGGTCGTGCCCAAGTAACTTATGATAGCTGGTTTGGTGTGAATCTGGCAAAAAGTGGCCCGGACATATTGAGCGCCGACGAATTCCGCCGTTCACGTCGTGCTACGGACTATGGTTATTCTACTGATTGGTACGACTTGCTGTTGCGTGATTTCTCTTTCGATAACAACCAATATCTCTCTATCGATGGTAGTACTAAAAACGGATATTATGGTGCTTCATTCAACTATAAGAAAGCAACCGGTCTTGACCTGAACAGCAGCCGCGAAGAATTTGGCGGACGCTTCGTTCTGAACCAACGGATGATGGACGGACTGGTGGAACTGAACGGTTCTCTCAACGCCCGCCGTGTCAACGAGGTATGGGGTGACGACGGTATGTTTGATACTGCTCTGAGCATGAACCCTACCATGCCCCTCTACAATGAAGACGGAACTTACTTCCAACCCACTTCTCCCACCGGAGCCCGTAACCCGGTGCAGGAACTGAAAGAAATAGATAACAACGGCCAGCGCGTCTACCTGATGGGTACGGCTGAGGTAAAACTAAACCTTATCCGTTCGGAAAAGCAAATGCTGAATACTTCATTGAGCTACTCTTTGCACTACAATGACCTGAAACAACATTATTATACCCCCTCTACAGCCGGCGAATCTTATTGGAACGGTTATGCCGGACGTGCCGATGTGACCTATCAGAAATGGTACACTTCCCGTCTGGAATGGCTGGGGAATTATTCACTGGATCTGGGCGACCACAGCATCAAGGCAGTGGCAGGCTACAATTACGAGCAAACCACTTGGGAGCGCCTACAAGCCGGAAACAGTGACTTCAACTTCGATGACATCCTCTGGAATGACCTTGGTAGCGGCGCTTATCTGGCAAAAGGTAAAGCAAGCATGGGTACGGGAAAATCTCTTGCCAAGCTAATCGGTGTCTTCGGTCGTATCAACTACAACTGGAAGAACCTGTTGATTGCTTCCGCCTCCATCCGTTACGAAGGTTCCACGAAATTCGGTGCAGACCATAAATGGGGCGCTTTCCCTTCCCTTTCCCTTGCCTGGGAGATGGCTAACATGGGCTTCCTGAAAGACCATCAAAAAGTGGTTCAGAGCCTGAAACCTCGTATCTCTTATGGTGTAACCGGACGTTCGGACTTCGATTGCTACCAATCACTCGCCACTTACGGTTCGCATAAAAATGCCCAGTTGAACGTAACGGATACTTATCTGATGGATGGTACCTGGGTAACAGGCTTCGCCCCTTCGGTGAACGCCAACTCCAAACTGGGCTGGGAAAAGAGCATCAGTATGAACATCGGCGTTGACTTTGCCTTGTGGAACAGACTGCGCGGTTCTGCCGAGTGGTTCCATCGTGAATCCCGCGACCTGCTCTATAACTATACTGCCCCGCAGCCTCCTTACATTTACTCCACCATCCTGGTGAACGTAGGAACCACCATTAATCGTGGTGTCGAACTCTCTCTGGAAGGTGACATCTTCAAGGGAACTCCGGTGGAATGGACTTCCGGTGTCAACTACTCATACGGAACCACCAAACTGGATAAACTCTCCAACAACTTGTATAAGGCTTCTTACGTAGAACTTTATCAGAAGCCGGGTGTAGGTACCAGTGAATACTTCTTCCGGGTTGAAGAAGGTAGCAAGATTGGTCAATTCTATGGCTACGAGTATGCAGGTGTGGAGAATGGTGATATGATGATTTATACGGATACGGGCGAGAAAGTCCCTGTTTCTAAAGCTGATGTGAAATACAAACGCTACCTCGGTAATGGTACTCCGACCTCTTATCTTTCCTGGAGCAATACCGTTCGTTACAAGAACTTCGACCTGAGCCTGATGTTCAACGGCGCTTTCGGTTTCGAAATCTTCAATATGCGTCGCTACGGCATGGGCTTGAAAGGTTGCGGTACGGACAATGTGCTGCGTGATGCCTATATGAAAGATGCGGACATCACTACCGGTGGTGGTGTCATCTCCTCTTTCTTCCTCGAAAAGGGCGATTACTTCAAACTGGATAACCTGACTCTGGGGTATACCATCACCCCGAAAGAGAATAAGTTCATCAAGGGGATGCGCGTTTATCTGACGGCCAAGAACCTGTTTACACTGACCGGTTATTCCGGCAACGACCCTTCGGCTGTTGCCATCAACGGGCTGACTCCGGGCATAGATACAAACAGCGCCTATCCTTCGGCTACACAGTTGAGCGTAGGTGTAAATATCCGCTTCAAATAAAGGCTATCGTTTAATCATTAATACAGAAAAGAATTATGAAATATCTGAAATATAAATGTCTGTTGGCAATCATTCTGGGTTGTTCATTAAGCGGTTGCTTCGACCTTACGGAAGAGGTGTTCGACCGGGTAGACTCCGGCGTCTACTATCAGGACGAGAATAGTGTAAAGAGTGCGATAGCGACTGTTTATTCTACAGGAGCTACCAGCTATGCCGAATATTTCTGGTACTTGCAGGAATTTCCTGCCGATCAGGTGAGTTGGCGTGTGTGGAATGGTGGGCAGTGGGGATATGATGAAGGTGAGAAGTTTGTCTTCTCCATCCAGAACTGGACGCCCGATGCCAAAATTATCCGTTCCGCCTGGGAAAAGGCATGGACGACTATCGGGCTTTGCAATACGTTGTTGACCGATTTCGGAGAATTGAATCCTGCCGACCTGAAAATGACCGAAGAAGGTTTGAAGGCATATGAAGGTGAAGTACGTACACTTCGTGCATGGGCCTATTACAACATCTTCGAGATCTGGGGCGGTGCCCTCCCGTTGAACATCGAACCGGCTACCGTGGACGGTGATCTGCCGCCTACTGCCGACCCGGACTTCGACGCCAGCAGCAAGAAGATATACGACTTCATTGCTACCGAACTGGATGCCTGTTACGAGGGAATGGCAGAGAACCAGGTGAACCGTATGAACAAAGCGGTGAACCGTATGATTAAGGCCCGCCTGCTACTGAATGCGGAAGTCTTTATCAAAGAAAACCATTATAGTGAATGTGCAGAATTGTGCCGCAAGATTATCAGTGGCGAATATGGAAAGTATGAGTTGGCAAAGGACTACCGTGACATTTACTCTATCAATAATACCGAATGTCCCGAAGTCATCATGGCCTTTGCCTGCGAAGACGGCAAGCTGAACATGGGCTGGATGCGCATGACTTTCTATCCTTATAACATCTGGGATTATTTCGGGGGTACTTACAGTCAAAGCGGTTGGAACTGTACTTGTCTGGTACCTTCGTATGACAATCAGGGTATGGTGAATGAATTGGGAGGTACTCAGGGTGCCACTTGTTTCCTCGATGCACCTTACAATGATAAGCTGGGCGCAGTGTACGAACGCTTCGACGACCGTGATGTCCGCAAAAAGAATTATACTTATGACAAGAAGAATGGCTACAGTGGTATTTTCCTGAAAGGTACCGTAAAAGCTAATTATGGTAAAGGTGAAGCCCTGAAAGCAGATGCCGACCGTGACGGACAAGACTTGGCTTACGTAGACCAGGTGGGCACGTTTATGAACCTGGGCCGTAATCTGGAAACTGTCATGTCACCACGTTGGGGCGAAACGAACTCCGGACTCCGCCTTGTGAAGTATCCGGTATATCCCGCTTCCGCAGGTATCGACTTTCAGAATATCGACGAAGTAGAATTCCGCTTGAGTGAAGTGTATTATATGCTGGCTGAATGTGAAATGCGTGCCGGGCAGGCTGACAAAGCCAAAGAATTGGTGAATGCAGTGCGCCAACGCTATTTCAGTGCCGGTGACTGGGCAGATGTAAAAGACCGTCCGGGCCGTGGCTTCACAGCATTCGATATGGACTGGATGCTGAGCCAGTGGGGTGTTGAATTCCTGAACGAGGGGCGCCGTCGCCGCACAGACTTACGCCGCTTCGACAAATTCACACAAGGTCAGTGGTGGTTCTTCGGGCGTGCCTCGGACGATGGAGGAGTTTATCCGGCTAAACGCGACCGTAAATATGAATGGTATCCGTTGCCATCTTCTGCGTTACTCGTAAACCAGGGACTGATACAAAATCCGAATTATAAATAACTCTAATACAGAAAATTCATGAAAAAGATAATATATTGGTTATTTATGCTGCCGTTGTTTGCATTGCTCAACGGATGTGACGATAATGACATGATTACGTTCGACGACGAACTGCCTCAGTTCGAAATCAAGGAGAATGCCATATTGCTGGAAGTCATCATGCCAAAAGGTAGTGCCGCCGATGATGAATATTACATTGTGGGCGACTTTAACGGAGGAGCCGAAGCGGCTGTTGGCAATCTGGAATGGCAATTGGAGAAAGCAACCGACAGCGATTCCAAGTGGGGCATCTACCTGATACCTTCCACTTTCAAGAACGGAAAGACACTGGCCGACGGTTTTTATTTTGTATCGGCTGCCAAGGGAGAAGAGCGTTCTGTGAAGAATGAAACTGTGGTGCATACGCTGGATGTTTCAGTGGGAACCCGCACGAATGTCTGGGTGGACCGTTGGAAGGCTTACTTTGATACGGAAGAAGAAGGGCATGATGGTTTCGTGGTTTATGTGCAGGATAAATCCGGTTGGGATGGATTGTATCTCTACGGTTGGGCCGGAGAGTCGCCCGTTACGGATGCCTGGCCCGGATTCCCGGTGAAGGGTACGGAAGTAATCAATGGCGTTACTTATAAGTATTTTGATATGGGTAAATCTTTGGATGGTTTCGAAGGACTGAATCTGATTTTCAATAACAATGACGGAGTGCAGTTCAATGGTCCGGTAGTGACGCTCAACAGGGACTTTTATTTCCGGATTACTGATAAGGGTTTTGAAGAGATTGACCCGGAGGCAAGTTACTGCATCTATGTGGACGACCAGTCGGGTTGGGGCGATCTGGCACTTTATATTTCCGGGGCAGGTGATAATAATGAAGACTGGCCGGGACTTCAACCTGCCGGAACAAAGGAAATCAACGGTGTTACCTATAAGTACTTTGAAACAGATATAGAGTTGATGAACCAAAGCATCAATCTGGTATTCAACAATAATATGCAAGGTGATGATCCGGGTATCAAGCAATTCTATGTTAAGTCCATTGCTTTCAGCCGCGACTTCTATTTCAGCATTACACCTGATGAATGCAAAGAGGTAGACCCTGAAACACACGGCACGAGTTACTCCATTTATGTGGAGGACAACACGGGTTGGAGTGGACTGGCGCTGTATGGTTATGGCGGAGTGGAATTAGGTGGCGGCTGGCCCGGCATCAAGGAGTATGAAACGAAAGAAATCAACGGTACGGCATACAAGTGCTTCCGGTTGTCTCCGGCTGCTACGAATAAATCTGTCAATCTGATATTCAACAATAACAACAGTGATGATAATAAGCAGTTTGACGGTCCATACATCGAATCTGTCAACCGCGATTTTTATTTCCGCATTGTGGATGGTAGTTGTGAGGAAATCAACGGCTGTACGATTTATGTGCAGGATTATTCCGGCTGGGATGGCTTGGCTGTCTACTCTTGGGGCGATGTTGAAGCATGTGGTGGCTGGCCGGGCATGCAACCCACAAGTACCAAAGAAATCGGTGGTATAACTTACAAGTACTTTGACCTTTCGGCAAGCTTTGGTAAGAATGTGAACTTGATTTTTAATAATAACGATGGAGGCGCTCAGTTCGATGGACCGTATGTATCTTTGATAGGTGATTTGTATCTCTCCATTACCGGTACTTCTTGTGAAGTGCTGCCTAAGCCTTAATGGTTTGGTTTCAAAAAACAAAAGTAACTTGGCTCTCCTCCTCCCAAGGAGGAGGAGTACCCGTAGGGGGAGGTGGTAGGTAAAACAACAGAATACCTATTAATCATAAAAATAAGGAGTTTTTTTCTCACCTACCACCCCGCCCTTTGGGCACCCCTCCTCCGACTGGAGGAGGGGAATTAAGTTACTCTGTATTGCTAAAAGTTTTATAAATCAATTATAAAAGAGTATTTGTAATAATATAATAACAAAAAGAATAAGTATGAGAATGAAAAATATGCTAAAGATTTTGTGCTCCGGTCTGTTGCTACTGTGTCTTGCAGGATGCAGTAGCTCAGACAATGAGCCTGATATTCCGCCTCCCGGAGGCGACGAGACTACGGACGGTATGGTAATCTATGAAGCCAATCCGGCATTGTTCGGTGAAACGCAGGCGTTGAATGCTTTGACGTCCCAGCTATCCCGTATTAAGAAGTTGGAGACAAATGTCCTCTGGCTGATGCCCATTTTTCTGCAAGGTGAAAAGAATTCAGTAGGATTACCTTATTGCGTAAAAGATTACCGTGCCGTCAACCCCGCTTACGGAACACTGGCAGACCTGAAAGCTCTGGTAAGCAAAGCCCACAGCGAAGGTATGTTGGTTATTCTGGACTGGGTAGCCAATCATACTGCCTGGGACCATGCCTGGACTACAGAACATAAAGACTGGTACACACAAGATGCCAACGGAAATATCATCTCCCCTCCCGGAATGGGCTGGGATGATGTAGCCGATTTGAACTACGACAACCCCCAGATGCGCACCGCCATGCAGGAAGCCATGCTTTATTGGCTGGCGGAGGCTGACATCGACGGATTCCGTTGCGACCATGCCGAAGGTGTCCCCAATGATTTCTGGAAAGAAACCATTACGAAACTCCGCGCAGCAAAAAGTACCTTGCTGATGCTTGCCGAAGGTTCACAAACAGCACTTTATGACGCAGGCTTTGATATGTTGTATGCCTGGAGCTTTGCCTATAAACTACAGGATGTGTATGCCGGAAGTGCTTCTGTTGCCAATCTGTACGAGACACATCGCAGTGAATTCGCTTCAGTAACGGATACCCGGTTGCGCATGCGCTACTCCACCAACCACGATATGGCTTCTGAGAAATCACCCGTACAGGCCTATCAGACCAAGGAAGGCGCTTTCTCTGCTTTTGTAGCTTCCATCTCGATGGGTGGTTGCCCCATGATATACAGTTCGCAGGAGATTGCTTATGATAAAGCCCTTTCTTTCTTTGGCCATCAACCGATGGACTGGAATGCAAATGCTGATTATCAGGCAAACTATGTAAAACTGATGCAATTGTACCGTAATTCTCCGGCCTTGCAGCAGGGAGAAGTCAAACTTTATCAGACGGGTAAGGCTGTATGTTCCTATCGTACTTCTGCTTCTGAAAAGATACTGGTACTGATAAATACCAGCGGCAGCCAGGAACAGATGAATCTGCCTATGGAACGGGTAGGGGATAGTGTGAAGAACCTCTGGACCGGTGAAAACAGTGTATTGCCGAGAACATTTACATTGGAACCTTATCAATATTACATCTGGAAAATAGAAGGATAATATGAAGAAATATGTATGTATCATAAGCCTGTTGTGCCTGTTGGTGGCCTGTGCGGGCAACAAACAGAATGGAACGGCGCAGAAGCCGGCAGCATTGCCTGCTGTGGAAGATGTCGTGATGTACCAAGTCAACCCGCGTGTGTTTGCACCCGAGAAGTCGTTCCGGGCATTGGAAAGTCGTTTGGACTCCATTCAGGCATTGGGAATAAACGTTGTGTGGTTTATGCCACTCAATGAAGTGGGACGGGAGAAGTCGGTAAATTCTCCCTATTGTGTGAAAGATTACAAGTCTGTGAATCCGGAATTCGGTACATTGGATGAATTTAAAAGATTGGTCGGTGCCTGCCATCAAAAAGGGATGAGCGTCATTATCGACTGGGTGGCCAATCACACTTCCTGGGACAATGCCTGGATTGCCAATAAAGCATGGTACACGCAGAATGCGGACGGGAATATCATCTCCCCTGCCGGAACAGGCTGGAATGATGTAGCCGACCTGGATTTTGATAATCAGGAGATGCGCCTCGCCATGATTGATGCTATGAAGTTTTGGGTGACCGAAATCGGTGTGGATGGTTTCCGTTGTGATGCGGCGGATTTCGTTCCTTTCGATTTCTGGAAACAGGCGCTCGACTCCCTGCGTGCCATCCCCGAACATCCGTTACTGATGCTGGCGGAAGGGAAAAGACGCGACCATTTCGATGCCGGTTTCGATATGAATTACTCTTGGGACTTCCTGGAAACCCTTCGCGATGTATTGGTGAAAGAAGCTCCGGCTACAGCACTATTCGATACGGACAAAGCCGAATACGACACTATTCCTGCGGGAAAAGTGAAACTGCGCTTCACGACCAATCACGATGAGGCGGCAAAGATGTCTCCCGTCAAAGAGTTCGAAGATGCGCGTGGCTCTATGGCAGCCTTTGTGTTGACTGCTTATCTGCATGGTGGAGCGCTTATTTATGGCTCTCAGGAGGTGGGCTATCCCGAAGCTATCAATTTCTTTACCTATGTTCCGGTAGACTGGACGGCTAACGGTGATTTGTATCAGGAGTATCAGCGTCTGATGGCTCTTTACAATGAATATCCGGCTATCCGGAAGGGGGAAATGAAGCCCTTCCCGAATGCAGATGTGCTGTTGTTTGAGAAACAGGATGACAAGGACCGTGTGCTGGTTGCTGTAAACGTGCGCAATCGTGAAGCCACTGTGACACTGCCGCAAGAGTGGAGCGGGCACGTAAGCAAGGATTTATACAGCGGAAGCGAGCAGAAGCTGGAAACAGAACTGAATCTGCCGGCTTATCAGTATCGAATCTTTAAATTCTAATGATTAATGGCACGGATGAATGATAATTTTTCGGGCCCTAAAAACAGATAAACCATGAAACATTTATTATTTGCTACTTTTTTCTTTTGTACCGCTTTGTCAGCCTCTGCCCAGAAGTTGACTTCCCCTGACGGAAACCTGTCCTTGGAGTTTATGGAACAGGCAGATGGCATCCCGGCATATCGCTTGGATTATAAAGGTAATCCTGTACTGAAATCCGGTCGTTTAGGCCTGCTCACAGAAGAAGCCGACCTTACCCGTGGTCTTAAGCAAACCAATGTGGAACGTGATGCCGTTGATGATTATTGGACTCCTGTCTGGGGTGAATATAACCGTGTGCGGAATCATTATAATGAAATGACCGTCAGCCTGGAACAACCGGAGACGGGACGCATCATGAACATTCGCTTTCGCTTATTCAATGATGGACTGGGCTTTCGCTACGAACTGCCTTTGCAACGCCACATGAACTACCTCACCGTGAAGGATGAAGGAACGGAGTTCAACCTGACAGGAAATCATAAAGCCTTCTGTATTCCCGGTGATTATGATACTAACGAGTTTGCCTACACCACAGCCCCCTTATCAGAAATTGCTGCGGATATGGAGAGAAGAATCGCCAAGAAATCTTACGAGTCGAAAGCGGAAGGCGGTCTGACAGTACAAACTCCGTTGATGCTGAAAAGCGAAGACGGTATCTATCTGAATATTCATGAAGCCGCCTTGGTGGACTATGCCGGTATGCTGCTGAATGTAGACGACAAGCAGTATAAGCTGAGCGCTCATCTGACTCCCGATAAACTTGGCAAGAAAGGTTATCTTCAACTGCCTGTGCTGTCGCCTTGGCGTACAGTCATCGTCAGTGATGATGCCCGTGATATTCTTGCATCCCAGTTGATTTACAACCTGAATGAGCCTTGCCGCTACGAAGATACCTCCTGGATTCGTCCGATGAAGTTCGTTGGCGTATGGTGGGAGATGTTCACAGGCGAAGGAAAAACCTGGGCTTACAGTGACTTCTACCAGGCCAAGCCCGGCATCACCGATTATGAGAAACTAAAACCGAACGGCCATCATCCCGCCAATACCGCCCACGTGAAGGAATACATCGACTTTGCTTCCGCCCATGGCATCGACGGCGTACTCGTAGAAGGTTGGAACGAAGGCTGGGAAGACTGGGCGTCTTACCGGAAAGACCGCCAATTCCTTTTCACTAAACCCTATCCTGATTTTGACGTCAAAGAATTGCAACGATATGCCAAAGAGAAAGGTGTGCAAATGGTTATGCACCATGAAACTGCTGCCAATGCTGCCGATTATGAACGCCAGTTGGATGAAGCTTTCCAGTTTATGGTAGATAATGGCTATCATGCTGTGAAAACAGGTTATGTGGGTTATATCATTCCCCGCAATGAATACCACTCTTCTCAATGGATGAATAACCATTATATTCATGTAGCCCGCCGTGCTGCCGATTATAAAGTAATGATTAACAGTCATGAAGCAGTGCGTCCCACCGGGCTGGGGCGTACATATCCCAACTGGTTGGCTCAAGAGTCGGCAAGGGGCGGAGAGTTTGAAACAATGGGTGGAAATGACCCCGACCATACTTGTATCCTTCCCTTCACCCGCCTGAAAGGTGGTCCGATGGACTATACTCCCGGCATCTTTGAGACAAGATTATCCTACTATAATGGTGAGAAACCCAATGAACGGGTACATACCACTTTGGTAAAGCAGATGGCCCTTTACGTTACTATGCCTTCTCCCATCCAGATGGTAGCCGACCTGCCTTCCAACTATGCCCGCTTCCCGGACGCTTTCCGCTTCATCGAAGATGTGGCTGTAGACTGGGATAACAGTTGGTATCTGGAAGCTGAACCGGGAGACTACATCACCGTAGCCCGCAAGGCAAAAAATAAAAATGAATGGTTCATTGGTGGCATCACCGATGAGAATAGCCGTACGGCAATCATTCCGTTCTCCTGGCTTCCCGAAGGAAAACAATATATCGCCACCATCTACGAAGACGGCAAGAATGCTGACTGGGATATCAATCCTCAGAGTTATCAGATTCGTAAAGTAGTAGTGACCCCCAAAAGTGTCCTGAAACAGAAATTGGCTGCAAGTGGTGGTGTTGCCATCAGCATAAAAGAAGCTGATAAAGCGGAAATGAAAGGCTTGAAAGTCGTCCGCTAAGGCATAAAGGCATTAAATGGAGATATACTCTGCATTTAATATTAAAGTTAACAATGCGAATAGGGAGGCCGTGAGGTTTCCCTATTTTTCTTCTTTAAGCTGTTGCTATAAGTATAAAAACAACGAAGGGCTTCCTCACGGAAACCCTTTCGCTTCATAGTGTGTTAAACTATCCTTCCTATAATTATCTAAGAGAGAATTTTAAAGTTTATACAGGCTCTTCTTCGGATAATCCAGTTCCGGATTACCTTTATAGCCTACTTTGCCGCTACCACTGGTGCGTACTTTCAGGAACTCGGTGGCGAAGCATTTGATGCTGCCCGAACCTGCTACACTGGCATTTACGCGTTGGGCTTCATAACCTTCCGTAAAGAGATCGCCCGAACCTGCTACGCTGTAAGAAGCAGTTTGAGTAGTTCCGGTAATGGTTGCTGAGCCTGAGCCTGCAACGCTTGCTTCCGTACTTGTAGCAGTCACATTCTTCAATACCATATCGCCCGAACCTGCAACGGATACTTTCAGGTTGTTGCAACTGATATTGTCAGAGTTGATGTCACCCGAACCGGCTACGGATACCTTCATGTCGTTACATTTGATGCCACTGCCCTTGATGTCTCCAGAACCTGCAACGTTGATTGTCAGGTTATCATCAGTTTGAAGACCGTTCTTCAGGAAGATATCTCCCGAGCCTGCAACGGAAATACCGTTCAGAGTTTCGGCGGAAACGCGTACTTCAAGTTTCTTATAAGATACATTGACGTCCTTCTTGAAACCTATATATAATGTGTTATCCTTTACCTTGATGTCCAGTAGGTCCACAATGTTATCCGAAGTGTAGACTTCTACATCGGGACGTCCCGATTTCTGGGTGAATATAACGTCAGGACTTCCGGCAACACTGATTTTTTTGAAGTTGTCTACCTTGATGTCTTTCGTTACATAATTATTGCTGGCTACCACTTTTTTGCTGCTCCAATTGCCCGAACTGTAGTTCTTGCTTTGTGAACACGCTGTTGTACTGACGATTAAACAGATGCATGTGAGGAGAGTTGCTAACTTTTTCATGACTTCTTTCATTTTATGATTATTTATTAATATTATTCCTGTTTATCTATTAGACGTGTGTTACTTAAAAAAGGTTGCACGCTGCTGCCGCTTTTTTTTAGAAACTTTTTCAGTAACATCCGGTCGTGTATTGTAAGTCAACATCCGTGCCAAATTCGTAAGATGCTGATAACTAAGCGTTGTTGTTTTTCGACATGTGTTCATTATCGGACACTTGTCCGTTTTTGGTTGTCCAATCATTTGTGTATTCGGGCGATATTTTGTTCATTTGTCCGTTTATTCATCAGGAGGTTTTATTGCTTTGGAAAAGATATTGGAAGATAAGGAACTTGGGCGCTTGTTGATTCGGGCAAATACCCGTGCGCGTCGTCTGACTTTCCGCACGCGGGAAGATGCCATTTACGTGACTGCCCCCCCCGGAACAACGCTTACCGAGGTAAGGAATGCCATAGAGCAGTTGCGTCCCCGTTTGAGGGCAGCCCGGCAGAAACATATCCGGCCTTTGATAGATTTGAACTATCGGATTGACACGGAGTTCTTCAAACTGAGTCTTGTTAGTGGAGAGCGCGAACGCTTCTTGTCGCGTTCCGAGTTGGGGGAGATGCAGATAGTCTGTCCGCCGGATGCAGACTTTGCCGATGAAGGACTACAGAAGTGGCTGCGTAAAGTCATTGAAGAAGCCTTGCGGCGTAATGCAAAAATCATTCTTCCACCACGTCTCTATATGCTTTCGCAGAAACATAACCTGCCTTACCAGAGCGTAAAAATCAATTCCAGTAACGGCCGTTGGGGTAGTTGCTCGGCACGCCGCAGCATAAACCTGTCTTATTATCTGATATTGCTCCCGAAACATCTGATAGACTATGTGCTGTTGCACGAACTGACCCATACCCGCGAAATGAATCATGGGGAACGCTTCTGGGCGCTCCTTGATGAACTGACCGAAGGAAAAGCACAAATCTTACGGAACGAACTGAGGCAGTATCGCACGGAATTCTGATGTCAGGCAATGGGTTTGCATTGCACCTTCTCCTTACCTACTCCTTACTTACTCCCTACCTACTCCTTACCTTCTCCTTCCTATAGACAAAGGAGAAGGTGGGGAGTAGATGAGAATTATTTGAAAATATGGTACGGGGCAGAAGAAAGTTAGTCGCTGTTTTATATAATTATACCCGTTGACGGAATTAGTTCGTAACGAATCAATTCTGTCAACGGGTATGATTATCTTTTTTAGTATGATGAGTTATATAACTCTGGAATTATTTCTGTGACAACTGTTTCACTTCTCCGTTTTCTTTCTCAAACCGGTAATTGCCACCTTTTTCGCTGAGTTCGAACAGGGATAGTTGTTCCGTTTCATTGTCTACAATGAATAGTGCGCTCTGTTCTGCAAAACGTTTCACATCGATACTGAAAGGTTCTTCTGTTATTTTCTTGTTCACCAGCACACTGTCGTTAATCAGTAGTGACAAGGAGTCTCCTGCAAAGCCTTTCGTCAGGGTGATGGTGTATGTCTCGATAAAGTTGCGGTCTTCATCCTTTTGCTTTTGCAGGCGCAAGCTCATATAGATGAAGATAACGACTATGAAGATAACTGCAAAAGCCAGGATGCCATTGCCTATCATAAACTGTTTGTTGGTATTCAGATGGTGTGCCATAAAGGTTGAAGTTTTAAGAATGGTACAAATGTAACGAATAAATGCTATATCGGGCAATACTTTCTGTGACTTAATGCCTGAGAAACGGGAAAAAACTTTATCCGATGAAATATGTCCTTACTTTGATGTCATCTCTCTAATGAAGCTTGTTTCTCCAGGTTGCACTCTTTGGTTTTGGGAAAAAGAAAGTTTTTGAAGAGTCCTGTTAGTGGTAAAGTTAGTTTTATGAAAGTGTGGAGTCGTAATCAGAATAGATGGATTAAAGACTAATTATGGTAGGCAACTTCCCGTTTCGCAGGAGCTTAAGGGTACGGTAGATATTATTCTCGCTGATAGGAATTTGTTGGAACGTTTGTTAGCACCGTTAAAAAGGGTAATGGAGTATAAAGAATTAGGCTTATAATAAATTGTATGGTTAAGTGATAAAACTATCAGTAAGTAGTTGCTCAATTACTTATAAGTAGTTTGTCAATTACTGCGTAGTAGTCGGTCAACAACCTGTAGGTAATTAAGACTGCTCAGATATGTGACGATTAAAATAAAACATACCAATAGATTTTTCAACAACTAAGAAGCGGCCCTTTGGGATTATTTGCCTAATATTGCAACAGAAAAACTTTAGATGAAAAATACCATGAAAAGAAAAGCCATCTTTCTGTTATTATTATTCTGCATGATTGCCTTGCATGCACAGGATTTGTATAAAACAGAAAAAGACCTGCCCTACATTTCCGGCTCGGAGACGGATGCTTACCGGAAAGAGCGCTGTAAACTGGATGTTTACTATCCGGCTGACAAGAAAGATTTTCCAACTATCGTTTGGTTTCATGGCGGTGGATTGGAAGGAGGTAATAAACATATTCCCCAGGAGCTCGCGAACAGAGGATTTGCTGTTGTAGCAGTGAACTATCGCCTGAGCCCTAAAGCTAAGAATCCTGCTTATATTGAAGATGCCGCTGCTGCTGTGGCGTGGGTGTTTAATTATATAGAAGAATATGGTGGCAGTAAAGACAAGATATTCGTTTCCGGTCATTCTGCCGGAGGTTATCTTTCACTGATGCTGGCTATGGACAAGAAATACATGGAAGTTTACGGTGCAGATGCTGATAAAGTGGCAGCTTACCTCCCAATAAGCGGACAAACAGTTACTCATTTCACCATTCGTAAGGAACGCGGATTGCCGAATGGTATCCCTATCATAGATGAATACGCCCCTGTGAACCGTGTACGTAAGGATACGTCTCCTATTATACTGATTACCGGTGACCGCAATCTGGAAATGGCGGACCGTTGGGAAGAGAATGCCCTGCTTGCTTCCGTATTGAAGAATATCGGAAATAAGCAAGTTGTTTTATATGAATTACAAGGCTTCAATCATGGCACGGTGCTCGAACCTGCCTGTTTCCTGATAATAAATTATATCCGTGAACATTACCCGGATAAAGCGGTGAAGAAATAACATGGCTAATACCTTATAATATATGCTATTATGAAAAGATTTACAATTTTAGCGCCGCTTTGCTGATGTGTGTAGTACCTTAATCAAATAATACCCCCAAAAATAACACCGCAGATAATCATGCAATGTTTTTATCTGCATAAAACCAATATCAAAACCATGAATAAAAAATTAATCTTATCTTTTGCCCTGTCCGGGCTTGTGTTAACCACCACGGCGCAGACTTCTGTAGCGCCTGCCATCCCCAGAGACGAGAAAATAGAACAGAAAGTGGAAGACTTGCTCAAGAAGATGACCCTTGAGGAGAAAATTGGTCAGATGACGGAGCTTACCATCGATGTTATTACGAAGCGTGATAATCCTTCTAAAGAGTTTCAGATAGATGACGCCCTGCTGGACACCGTCATTGGCAAGTATAAGGTAGGTTCCATCCTGAACGTTCCCCAAGGCGTTGCCCAGTCCAAAGAGAAATGGGAAGAAATCATCAAGAAGATACAAAATAAATCCATGAAAGTGATGGGCATTCCCTGCATCTACGGGGTAGACCAGATACATGGAACCACCTATACGCTGGGCGGAACTTTCTTCCCGCAAGGCATCAACATGGCAGCTACCTTCAATCGCGAACTGGTGCGTGAAGGTTCCCGTATTTCCGCCTATGAAACCAAAGCCGGAAGCATCCCCTGGACCTATGCCCCGGTGCTCGACCTGGCCCGTGATGCCCGCTGGCCCCGCCATTGGGAGAACTATGGTGAAGATTGTTTTGTGAATGCTGAAATGGGACGCGAGTCCGTTCTCGGCTTTCAAGGTGGAGACCCTAATAATATAGGTAAGCAGCATGTAGCCGCCTGCATCAAGCATTACATGGGTTATGGCGTTCCGGTTTCGGGCAAAGACCGCACACCTTCCTCTATCACCGTGCAGGACATGCGCGAGAAGCATTTCGCTCCCTTCCTCGAAGGTATCAAGGCGGGTGCTCTATCTGTCATGGTGAACTCTGCCATGAACAACGGACTGCCTTTCCACGCCAACTATGAACTGCTGACGCAATGGCTGAAAGAAGACCTGAACTGGGACGGACTGATTGTGACAGACTGGGCGGATATCAATAATCTTTATACCCGTGATAAGATTGCCTCCAGCAAAAAGGAAGCCATCAAAATTGCCATCAATGCAGGCATCGACATGTCAATGGTTCCCTACGAGTGGAGTTTCTGCACCTACCTGAAAGAGTTGGTGGATGAAGGTGAAGTGCCTATGAACCGTATCGACGATGCCGTACGCCGTGTATTGCGCATGAAGTATCGTTTGGGTTTATTTGATACACCTGCTTATAATCATAATGATTTCCCCTTGTTTGGTGGCAAGGAACATGCTGCCGCCGCTTTGCAGGCTGCCGAAGAATCTTTGGTATTGCTGAAAAACACAGACGGCATCCTGCCTCTGGCTTCCGGCAAGAAGTTATTGATTACCGGCCCTAATGCCAACTCCATGCGTACGCTTAATGGTGGCTGGTCCTATTCCTGGCAAGGTGATAGAGCCGACGAATGTGCTGCTGATTATAATACTATTCTCGAATCGTTCACCAACAAGTTCGGTGCTTCCAACATCATCTATGAGCCGGGTGTGAGTTACAAGCAAGGCGGTGCCTGGTGGGAAGAAAATGCTCCTGAAATAGACAAGGCCGTAGCTGCCGCCGCTAATGCGGATTACATCATCGCTTGTATCGGTGAGAATTCCTACTGCGAAACTCCGGGCAACCTGACAAACCTCTTTCTCTCCAAGAATCAGCTTGACCTGGTGAAGGCATTGGCCACTACCGGAAAACCGATTGTCCTTGTCCTGAACGAAGGCCGTCCGCGCATCATCAACGAGATAGAACCATTGGCAAAAGCTGTTGTGAACGCCATGCTTCCGGGCAACTATGGTGGTGATGCCCTCGCAAACCTTTTGTCCGGTGATGCTAACTTCAGCGGAAAAATGCCGTATACCTATCCGAGAGACATCAACTCGCTGTTCACTTACGACTATAAACCTTGCGAAGATCTCGAGAAGATGCAAGGCGCTTATGATTATGATGCAGTGATGTCCGTGCAGTGGGCATTTGGATACGGGCTGAGCTACACCACTTATGCATACAGTAACCTCAAAGTGGACAAGCCGGACTTCACCGCCGCCGATGTGCTTACCTTCACCGTTGACGTGAAGAATACGGGTAACCGTATCGGCAAAGAAAGCGTCCTGTTGTTCAGCAGCGACCTGATAGCTTCCCTTACCCCCGACGTTCGCCGTCTGCGTGCCTTCGAGAAGGTGGAACTGAGACCGGGTGAAACCAAGACCGTTACTCTGAAAGTGAAAGCCTCCGACCTTGCTTTTGTCGGTTATGACGGCAAGTGGATACTGGAGAAGGGTGATTTCCGCATCCAGACGGGTAATCAGACATTGAATATTACTTGCACGGATACGAAGAAATGGGATACTCCGAATAAGTAATCCTACGGATATGAATCAGTTACGAGCTACAGGCTACAAGCTACAAGTAGCTGCGCTATGTTCCGAAAGGCA
>CAMTFK010000077.1 GCA_947071285.1 uncultured Bacteroides sp.
GACAAGAAGAGACAAGAAGACTTCACAACAGATATTATGGCAAAACCATGAGAAACGCTGTTAGAAAGCTTCGTTCTACAACCGACAAAGCAGAAGCTACTGCAATGTATCCGGGCGTAACTAAAATGTTGGATAAATTGGCTAAAACCAATGTAATCCACAAGAACAAGGCTAACAACTTGAAGTCTAAGTTGGCTCTCTACATTAATAAGCTGGGATAAGCTAATTAATATTACACAAAAGATATACCGGAAGGTTGGACTTTTCAGTCCAGCCTTTCTGCATTTCTACCCCTCCGCTTCATCCCAATCCCAACGCCCTTTGAGAGAAGCTAAAAAGCTGTAAACGAATGAAATTTATGACTTGCTTTAGTTTCGTATCTCACGATTTTTCACTATATTTGCTCTGTTATTTGAATAAGGAAATTATATTATGACTGAAGAACAGATTAACTCCAATAACGGGAACTATTCTGCCGAAAACATCCAGGTTCTGGAAGGTTTGGAAGCCGTTAGAAAGCGTCCCGCGATGTATATTGGTGACATTAGTACAAAAGGACTTCACCACTTGGTTTATGAAGTTGTGGATAACTCTATCGACGAAGCGCTCGCCGGCTATTGCGACCACATTGAAGTAACTATTAACGAAGATAACTCCATCACTGTACAAGATAATGGTCGTGGTATTCCGGTTGACTTTCACGAAAAGGAACAAAAGTCGGCACTGGAAGTTGTTATGACCGTATTGCATGCCGGTGGTAAGTTCGATAAAGGTTCTTACAAAGTATCCGGTGGTCTTCACGGCGTAGGTGTATCTTGTGTGAACGCTCTGTCCACCCATATGACTACGCAGGTTTTCCGTAACGGAAAAATCTATCAGCAGGAATATGAATGCGGTCACCCGCAATATCCGGTGAAGGAAATCGGTACAAGTGAAATCACTGGTACACGCCAACAGTTCTGGCCCGACAGTACCATCTTCACGGAAACCGTTTACAATTACGAAATCCTCGCTTCCCGTATGCGCGAGTTGGCCTATCTGAATGCAGGCATCAAGATTACATTGACCGATCTTCGCGTGAAAGACGAAGAAGGAAATGCCAAGATGGAAATGTTCTATTCGGAAGAAGGCTTGAAGGAATTCGTCCGCTACATCGACTCTTCCCGTGAACATCTGGTGAATGATGTAATCTACATCAACACAGAAAAGCAGGGTACGCCGGTGGAAGTAGCCATCATGTACAATACGTCTTATAACGAAAATATCCACTCATACGTAAACAACATCAATACCATCGAAGGTGGTACTCACCTTGCAGGTTTCCGCCGCGCACTGACCCGTACGCTGAAGAAATATGCCGAGGACAACAAGATGTTGGAAAAAGCCAAAGTAGAGATTGCAGGTGATGACTTCCGCGAAGGTCTGACTGCCGTAATTTCTATCAAGGTGGCCGAACCACAATTTGAAGGACAGACCAAGACGAAGCTCGGAAACAGCGAAGTTATGGGAGCCGTAGACCAAGCCGTAGGTGAAGCACTGAACTACTACCTGGAGGAACATCCGAAGGAAGCTAAAATGGTGGTGGATAAAGTGATTCTGGCTGCACAGGCGCGTGTTGCCGCACGCAAAGCGCGTGAATCCGTACAACGTAAATCGCCGATGTCCGGTGGTGGTATGCCGGGTAAGCTGGCCGACTGTTCAAGCAAGGACCCGGAAGAATGTGAATTGTTCCTCGTCGAGGGTGACTCAGCAGGTGGTTCGGCAAAACAAGGCCGTGACCGTAGATTCCAGGCCATCCTGCCACTTCGCGGTAAGATTTTGAATGTGGAAAAAGCCATGTGGCACAAGGCATTCGAAAGCGATGAAGTAAACAACATCATCCAAGCACTGGGCATACGTTTCGGTGTGGACGGAGAAGACAGCAAAGAAGCGAACATAGATAAGTTGCGTTACAAGAAGGTGATTATCATGACCGATGCCGACGTCGATGGTTCTCACATCGACACGCTGATTATGACACTTTTCTTCCGCTACTTCCCGCAGGTTATCCGTAACGGCTATCTGTATATTGCAACTCCGCCCCTCTACCTCTGCAAGAAAGGTAAAGTGGAGGAATATTGCTGGACAGACCAACAACGCCAGAAGTTTATCGACACCTATGGCGGTGGTTCGGAAAATGCCGTACATACACAACGTTACAAAGGTTTGGGTGAAATGAACCCGGAACAGTTGTGGAGCACAACCATGAATCCGGAAAACCGTATGCTGAAACAGATAAGCATTGAAAATGCTGCCGAAGTAGATTACGTCTTCTCTATGCTTATGGGCGAAGATGTAGGACCACGCCGCGAATTCATTGAGAAGAATGCAACGTATGCAAATATAGATGCGTAAGAAAAAACAGTGACTAATGATTAACAATTAGTGATTAGTCACTGAATAACACGTTTTTATTAACCAACCTCACATCTTACAACGAAGAAGCGCCGGACGGACAGGAGAATCCTGTTGACCGGCGCTTTTCTTTTTCACCTTACGAGACAGAAAAATCCGCCCCGTGAGATAGATATTTTCAGCTCACAGTATATTTTGCTTCTTCATTTCTTCCGCCACCAATTCCAGCTCGGCATACCAGTCCTCACCGAATTTGCGTATCAGCGGTTCTTTCAGGAATCTGTATACCGGCAGATTCTCTTTCTGTCCCAACAATACGGCAGCTTTACATACATCCCAACGATTATAGTTCACCGCCTTATAAACTCCATAGTTCCCTACCCTGATGGGATACAAATGACAGGAAACAGGTTTGTAGAAATCTGTCTTTCCATCCCGGTAAGCCTTCTCTATGGCGCAATAGCAACAGCCTTTCTCATCATAACAAGTAAAAACACAATCCTTGTTGTTGACAATAGAAGTCACCAGATCACCTTCACAATCGGTATATACCACACCTTGTTTCTCTATAATGGCGCGCGCCTCGGGAGCAAGTTCGTCCCAAATCACAGGCAGCACTTCTTCCAGCTTTTCTACTTCATCCAGTTCCACCGGAGCCCCGGCATCTCCCTCAATACAACAAGCGCCCTTGCAGGCATCCAGATTGCATATAAACTTTTCACGCAGCACATCAAAGCTGACCACCACGTCACCTATTTGTATCATTTCCTATAAAAAATTAATTGCGGATGCAAAGATAACACTTTGTTCCGCAATTAATAAACACAGATTACCTATTTATTGAATGCCAGGATATCGAAAAACGACATTTACGAAAAGGACTTTATGGGATATGTTATTACAATCAACCGTTTACCATCTTTCTCACACAACTGATAGCTGCCTTGGAAGGCTTCCAGATACAGGCGGTTTATGGCATGCTGAATTTCACGTTCTCTTTCGTTTTCCGCATCCATGAGCAGCGGACTGTTTGTAACCACTATCCTCAATTCATTTATACTTTTATAATCCAACATATACTGCACTTCATACGGTTCACATCTCCCTTTTGGTGACATCAAAACGGAAGAAAGCAACTTCATGAAGCGGACGGTATCCACCTGAACAAGCTGTGTATGCAAATGAGTAAGGAAATCAACCCGAACAGAAATTCCCTCCTGCAACTCTGCCTGCATCCTGGCGTCTATGCACAACTGCACCATGTCATACTCCAGCACATTAAATTTCATCATGCCCGACTCCAGGCGCGAAAGATCAAGGATATTGAATATCAGATCAATCAGCTTCTCAGCATTTCGCCGGATAACCACCGAGTATTCCTGTTGCTCCTCCATACTCAGATCTTTTCTCTGGCAAAGAGAATCAGAAAGAGTCACAACAGAATGAAGAGGGACACTGATTTCGTTCGTGATATTGTGAAGAAAGACTTCTTTCATCTTATCTGCTGCCTGAACCACGGCATACGATTCACGCATTTCACGCTCCGACTTCGCCAGTTCCCGATAAATCCGGGAGACACGCAACACGCCCCCAACAAGCAAAATGACAAACAGAGATGCACCGCCTACTGCTATCTGCCAGAAACGCTTTGCACCAATTTCCTTTTCAAGCAGAGCTTTCTGTATCCTATAATTAGCCTGAACAGTCTCTTCATTCATCCGCAGCGTAGCCTTATTGACAGAGTCACACTTCAAGACAGCAGTCCTATACGCTTCAGCAGCTTCCTTATAGCGGCCTGCATCGACATAAGCATCGCCCATTATTCTACGCATATCCACTTCATACATAGGCTGAGTGCCTCTAAAGAGAGACAACGTCAACTCAAATTGCGGAAAACATTTATTCCAGTCTTTCGTCAGATAATAGTAACCTGCCCAGGAAAAGTTATAAGCTATTTTAATAGAAGAGAAATAGTCATCATTATAAAACTTCGCCGCTTCATCCAAATGTTTTTTCAGATTAGGGACATCTTCAATGGCCAGATATATCTTACAATACATCAGTTCTATTTCCATAAGAGTATTCTGATAGGATGCCAGCAATTCAGTATTTTCGCTTATAATGCCGTCAACCACTTTTCGCTGTTCCTCCAGTTGAGTTATCGTTTCAGGAAGTTTGCCCAGCAGATAATAAGCACTCGCTAAATATTGATAAATCATTAACTCATCCTCCTCCGAAAGCGGAGTTAGTTCCGCTGCCTTCTTATAAAGTTCAATCGCTTTTTCAAGATTTCTGGCAAAAGCATACGACTTACCTTCCGTTACATAAGACAGGAATATTCCACGGTTGTCTTTCAGGCGAATAGCTTCTTCACGCATCTTTCGTGATTCCAGAATAGCCGATTCCGTATCCCCCTTTGTCCCTTTGAGTTGAAGGATATAATGCAATGCAAGGAAATAATTCTCATATGTCTTAGAGCGATAACAAACTTCCTTCAGTAAGGCTAATGTTTTATCCATATTCTCACCATCCAGCCTGAAAGTGTAATAGCGGAAATATTCGTAACGAAGCGCCAATTCACTTTCCACATCTTTCATGCTTATTGCAGAGGCTAATGCCGAATCAAGCAATTCAGCCGACCAGTCTTTATCAATATTGCGCACAAAGATATCCTTCAGGAACTGAGTCCGGGCAGTATCTACAGGCATTGACTGATAAATCCGAAAGATACTGTCACGTAAGTGTCTGTCATTCGTATTTGGAGTAGCAGCAAAAGAAACTGAGCTGACTGTACAAAGCAACAAAATAATCAGTTTTTTCATCGCACTACCTCCTGCTTTAAAGGATGAGTAAATATAAACCGTGCACCGGCAGTATAACCCGAATCCACCCAGATCTCTCCACCGAGCCGCTTGATAATCAACTTACAGATGGACAACCCCAAACCTGTGCCTTGGACTCCCTCATTCAGTTTCTCAAACCGACCGAAAATAGAGCTTTGCCTTTCAAGAGGAATACCGCAACCGGTATCCGTCACCGAGAACTCCGCAAAACCCTTTTCATCCAATCTTAATGCAAGCGTGATGCTTCCCTCTTTCGTAAATTTAGTAGCATTTACCAGTAGATTCACCAGCATTTGTTGCAAACGTCCCTGGTCTGTCTCTATCTCCAATGAAGTCAATTCTGTTTCAAAACGGATATCTGCTGATGTCTGCTTGATGTTATCCAGCATCTTCACCACATTGCGGCAGAGGGTCACCACTTCATGCGCAGTGATGCTGAACTTCATATTCGCTACATCCAGACATGAAATATCCACGACATCATTAATCAGTTTAAGCAGCAATTCGGAGTTCAACTGAATCACATCGTTACACTGTGCACGGGTAACCTCATCAATTCCCGGAGTAGTCAACACTTCGGAGAAACCCGCCAATGCATTCAGGGGAGTTTTGATTTCATGGCTCATATTGGAGAGGAACAAACTCTTGTTACGGATGGATTCTTCGGCCATGAGCTTAGCTTTCTGAAGTTCATTTTTAGAACGAAGTAACCGCTTCCCTACCTTTTTCAGATAGAAAAAACCGCCCAATAAAAAAACGGCAAGGAATAAGATAATGATAAAAGAAAGTTGTAGCAAACGCTTTTGCTGTGCACTGTTTTGCAATTCCAGTTCATCGATGGTATAATCTTTGCGCATATCTTCCACCCGCTCTCCGACATATACACGATATAGAGAATCGCCAATCACTATCATTTCACTATAAATTCGGGCGGCATCCTTGTACTCCTTTTCTCCCATTTTCTGTTCGGCATTTTGCCAATGTAAGCTATCTACTATTACCTCTTCTGCACAAAGAGATGACGGCAGTCCGGACAAAGCAAGTACGATAAATAAAAAAAGTAGTTTCATTTCACTAATTGTGTGTATTATCTGCAAAGATAGTCTTTTAGGGAAAAGGATGGTCATCGGAACTTAAAAAAGAGATGCCTCAAGAGTATAAATACTCCCGAGACATCTCTTTTTATAGAATATTGTAAATTGCAGTTTACTTAATCAGGTCTTTTCCTGTCATATCAGCCGGCTGCGCCATACCCAGAATGTGAAGGATAGAAGGAGCAACATCTGCCAAAACACCGTTCTCAACCTTAGCGTTCTTGTTCTCGGTTACATAAACAAAAGGAACCGGATTCAGAGAGTGAGCAGTGTTCGGAGTGCCGTCTTCGTTCAGTGCATGGTCGGCATTACCGTGGTCAGCGATGATGATTACTTCATAATCGTTGGCTTTGGCAGCTTCTACCGTATCTTTCACACATTCGTCGATAGCTTTTACTGCTTTCTCGATAGCGCTATAAATACCGGTATGTCCTACCATATCACCATTAGCGTAGTTCACAACAATGAAATCGAACTTCTGAGTGCTGATAGCTTCCACCAATTTATCTTTCACTTCGTAAGCACTCATCTCCGGCTTCAGGTCGTAAGTGGCTACTTTCGGAGACGGAACCAGGATGCGTTCTTCAGCATCATATGGAGTTTCACGACCACCGTTAAAGAAGAAAGTTACGTGAGCATACTTTTCTGTTTCAGCAATGTGCAATTGAGTCTTGCCTTGAGCTGCCAGATATTCTCCCAATGTATTCTGAACATTTTCCTTATCGAAAAGAATATGCACGCCTTTGAAAGATGCATCATACGGAGTCATGCAATAGTATTGCAAGCCCGGAATAATGTGCATGCCCTGTTCCGGCATATCTTGTTGAGTCAGCACTACGGTCAACTCTTTCGCACGGTCGTTGCGATAGTTGAAGAAGATAACTACATCACCTTCCTTAATGGTTCCGTCGAAGTTACCATTTACAATCGGCTTGATGAATTCGTCCGTCACACCTTCGTCATAAGATTCCTGCATAGCCTGAACCATATCGGTAGCTACTTTACCTTCGCCGTTTACCAGCAAGTCATAAGCCACTTTCACGCGTTCCCAGCGTTTGTCACGATCCATTGCATAGAAACGACCTACGATAGAAGCAATCTTACCTGCTGACTTTTCACAATGTGCAGTCAGTTGTTCAATAAAGCCCTTACCGCTCTTCGGGTCGGTATCACGGCCATCCATGAAGCAATGAACAAAAGTATTATCCACACCATATTCTTTGGCAATGTCGCAAAGCTTGAATAAGTGGTCGAATGAGCTGTGTACACCACCGTTGGAAGTCAGTCCCATGAAGTGAACGTTCTTACCGTTTTCTTTGGCATAAGTGAAGGCGGAAACAATTCCCGGGTTCTTCAGAATGCTATTGTCGGCACATGCGCGGTTGATTTTTACCAGGTCCTGATATACGATACGTCCGGCACCGATATTGAGATGTCCCACTTCCGAGTTACCCATCTGTCCGTCGGGCAAACCTACATTTTCACCGCTTGCCTGAAGCTGTGAGTGAGGATATGTTGCCAGCAGACTGTCCCAGTACGGAGTAGGTGTATTGAAAATCACGTCGTCTTTACCCTGATCGCCGACACCCCAGCCATCAAGAATCATTAAAAGGGCTTTCTTACTCATAATATTAATTGATTTTAAATGTACAATCTTTGACCTTAGTCAAAACGTTCTTTCTATAAAGAACGATTTTTCCGGCTGCAAAGGTACGAAAAAGCATGGTTAATGCGTACTCTTTCAAATGATTTATGTACTTTTGTCCCGCTTTAAAAAACAAAAAAGAAGAAATATGGACGATTCAAACCCACGAACGTGCAATAGTATTTACAATTAAAGCGAACTGAGACGTTGCTCGCAATGCCTCTGTTCGTACTAAAGAAAGGAGGCAATAAGATGAGAACGTATCTTTATTGTGAGGCCGGCTTTGTGGAAAAGCCGCAATGGATGCCCAATAGCTGGGTAAATGTTGAATGCCCTGATGACAATGATTTCGATTTCCTTACCCAAGAACTGAAAGTTCCCGAATCATTTCTGGAAGACATCGCCGATGCGGACGAACGCCCGCGCACGGAAACAGAAGGCAACTGGTTGCTTACTATTCTGCGTATCCCTATGCAGAGCAGTCAGCATGGCATCCCTTTTATCACCGTGCCTATCGGCATTATCACTAATAATGAGATAATCGTATCGGTGTGTTACCATAAGACGGAACTTATCTCGGATTTCATCCAGCATACGCGCCGCAAAGGCATCGTAGTGAACAACAAGCTGGACTTAATCCTGCGGATGATTTACTCCTCCGCCGTCTGGTTCCTGAAATACCTGAAGCAAATCAACAATGATGTTGCCAATGCGGAAAAGGAATTGGAGAAGAGCATCCGAAACGAGGACTTACTCCGCCTGATGAAGTTGCAAAAGACCCTCGTTTATTTCAACACTTCCATCCGTGGAAACGAAGTGATGATCGGCCGTTTGAAGAATATCTTCCAGGATACCAACTATCTGGATATGGAGCTACTGGAAGATGTTATCATCGAACTGAAACAGGCATACAACACAGTGAATATCTACAGCGATATTCTTACGGGGACAATGGACGCCTTTGCTTCCATTATTTCCAATAATGTCAACGCCATCATGAAACGCATGACGAGTCTTTCCATCACGCTCATGATACCGACACTGATAGCCAGTTTCTATGGCATGAACGTGGATATTCATCTGGAAGGCTTTCCGTATGCTTTCATATTCATCATTCTGATTTCTGTAGTTCTGTCGGCCGGAACATTTATCTGGTTCAGGAAAATCAAATGGTTCTAACAGTATAGTCCGAGAGGCTGATTTGAATTTAATATTTCAAAATACAGAGACACGGAGGCACAGAGAAAAAGAACTTTGTGTCTCCGTGTCTCTGTGCTTCATTCTTCATTTTTAAATAGTCTCTTAGTATTTTCATCATATTTTGGCCAGATTTCGCAAATAATATATATTTTTGCTCCAAATAAGTCAATGAACATGAAAATACACAGGATTCTAACGCTTGTATGCCTGACTCTCACGGCATCAGTATCTTATGCGCAATCTGAAACCATCGTCGTAGGAAAGAAAACAGACGGAACAGACCTGAAAGCGCAATGTTATACCTTCCCGCAACGGGTAGAAACCTTCTCCATGAGTAGTAAGGGAGATTATCTCTGTGTCAGCTTCCGGGAAACAACCAAAAGCGGCAAATATCTGAAGAACAAAGGAGAAATCGGATTCTATGATACCAAGAGCAGCCAGTTGCTATGGAAACAGCCGATTAACTTTGGCAGAGCAAGCATCACCTGCCTCTCCGAAGGGGTATTAATAACTGAAATCGGTAGTAAGATTTCATTGCTCAGCAAAGAAACAGGAGAAAAGAGATGGGAGGCAGACTTATTTCCTGTATATACAGACGATTCGTTGGGCTTGGTACTGGGATATAACTTTTCCGCCTCCAACAAACTCCGCGCCATCAATCTAAAGTTCGGTAACGACCTATGGGAAAACAAGATACCACACCAATACGGTTGGAATGAGGTTCTTGAGCTCGGACAGAACAAGCGGCTGATTGTGGCGGATGCACTGCATAAACTGGACTTCATGACCGGAGAACTATTGACTTATCCGGGAAAGCCGGGAGCTCACGACACCAAAGCGGCGCTGCTGCAAGGACTGGTAGCCGTGGCCGGAGCAGCAGTCGGTGCGGCAGCAAGCGGTGGAGGATATTATTACAGCTACGTCCCCGTAGCCAGCAATACCATCACGGGATTAACTTCCAACATCTTGTCTCAGGACTCACTTTATTATTGGGCGGACCGTCAACAGATTTCCTGCATGGACACAGCTTTCAACGTTGTATGGCAGAAGGAGTTCCCTGATGTAAAGGCCTCACGTTCCCAACTTTTCGTACAAGATGGAAAGTTGTTCATGCTTAATTACGGTTACGGTCTGCGCGAAGGTGCAAGCCGTAGGAAATACGGTCGCCCGTTCATTGCCTGCTACAACCTGCAAAACGGAGAAGAAATCTTCTTCAACCAACTCAGCGTGAAGAAAGATATGATTGAAGATGCCCTGCGCACTGATAATGCATTATTTATGTTGTTTGACGATGGACTGGCTTATCAGGAACTGACGGATTCGGTCGTAAATATTGTACCCTGGGATACCAAACAATACGGAAAACTGGAAGCCATACTACCCACTACGCTCTATGTGGCAAACAAAGATACGACAGCTTTTCAGTCGCTTGCTTTCGACGGAGAACACTGCCTGGTATATAATGACCAGGGAATTATCTACGAGGTGGACAAGGATTTAAATATCAGAAACACCTACGAACGGGAATATATCTATAGTCCCAGTATCCGGCTGAAAGACTATTTGTGCATCGGCAATCGTGGAGACTACTGGTTTATCCACGAAATGGGAATGCCTGTGGCCCATCTGGAGACGGATTTCAAAAAGGGGCGGGTAATCGACAACAAACTTCTGTTACTAAACGACAAGAACCAATTCCTGTTTATTGATTTGGATGAAGCGATAGAATAACTATTTGAAATCCAGCGCCAACTGCCCGTCACCCAGCAGATTGAATGTCATGCGGTGATAGGGCGTAGTTCCGTGTTCGACAATGGCGGCACGGTGTTTCTTGGTGGGATAGCCTTTGTTATGATTCCAGTCGTAATAAGGAAATTCTTCGTGCAGGCGGTTCATGTAGTCGTCACGGTAGGTTTTGGCAAGAACAGAGGCGGCAGCGATAGAAAGGTATTTACCATCCCCCTTGACTACCGTTGTATGCGGCAGGTCCTGATATTTCTTGAAGCGGTTACCATCAATCAGAAGATGTTCCGGACGCATCTTCAACTGCTCTACTGCGCGATGCATGGCAAGGAAAGAGGCGTTCAGGATATTTATTTTATCAATCTCTTCAGGGGATACGATGCCGACAGCCCAGGCCAGGGCTTCTTTCTCTATCACTTCACGCAAGGCATAACGCTGGTGCTCCGTCAATTGCTTGGAGTCGTTCAGCAGTTCGTTCTTGAAATCCTTGGGAAGGACAACGGCGGCGGCATACACAGCTCCTGCCAGACAACCACGTCCGGCCTCATCACAACCGGCTTCTATGAGGTCTTTATTTAAATAAGGTAACAGCATCGTACAATTAATTTAGAGACACAAAGATAACCAAAACTAACTGATTTTATTCAATCAGCACTGAATGTTTTCACTTCCGGGTTCATCGTTTCAACTGTTTTCCGTATCTCCCTGTTCATGGGAAACGGCGGGTGAAGAAGTATCGGAAAAAGTACCCTTTCACCAGCTTCATAGCCTTCAACTGTAATCGTTTATATATGAGCCGTTTATTCCCTAAGCTTTCGGAACGCATTCGGAAAGCTTACCGAACGTGTTCCGAAAGCTTTCCGAATACGTTCAATAAAGAAGGGGAAAGGAATCTTTTTTTAAAGGCAAACCGAAGTTTTAAAGGAAAATAATTACATTTGCAGAAATAAGACTATATCATGAAGAAAGCTCTGTATCTAATACTTGCAGTTCTCTCGCTAACTGTGTCACCTTTACAAGCCCAAGATATAAAACAAGCCATGACCCTACTTGAACAGGCTCAGAATGCTTTGTTCAGTAATCCTAAGCAAGCCTCTTATTATGCGGCTCAGGCCGCTGCCCTGTTCCCCGAAGATATACCCAATGAGATTCGTGCAAAAGCCATGATTCTGCATAGCCAAGCAGAACAATTGCTGGGTAACTTTGACTTAAGCATCAAGAACTTATATGATACACAGAAATACATCAACCCGTCCAACAAACGGCAGACCGCTCAACTCTATTCCCTCATGGGCCGTGTATACAGCAAGTTGGGCGATTATAACAAAGGCATCGAACTGAATGACAAGGCAACTTCTATCTTCAAATCTTTAGGAGATTCGGCATCGGTGGCCGGGTGCTATAATGAACGCGGGGTGATGCACTATCTGCTTGATGAATTCCGTGTAGCCGAAAGATTCCTTCAACGGGCGTTAGACATCAACCGTGCCCAACGAAACTTAAAGGAAATAGCTACCAATCTGAATAATCTATGCTTATATCAGGGAGATACGGAAAAAAAACTCTCCCTTATCCAAGAGGCGATAGCTATCAACAAAAATCTGGATGCACAATGGTCGTTGGGTGAAAACTATAACAATATGGGCAAACAGTATTATTTCGGCGAGCAATACCCCCAAGCCCTGGAAGCCTTGCAGAAAGCCTATGAATATGCCCGTAACATTGGTGCCAAAGAGCTGATCTGCGATAATTATGAATATTCATCGTGGGTATATGCCGCCATAGGTGACTATAAACAGGCTTACACCCGCCTCAGCCAAATGTATGCTTTGAGTAAAGAGCTGCAAAGCAGCAACAAGCTACGCAACATTGAGCAGGAAATCTCTTATAAAAGATATCAAGACCAGAAATATGCCACTGAGATGCAGGAGCAAACCTATAAGATTGAACTACTGAAACGTAATTTATGGTTTTTGGGTAGCGTGCTCGTGCTTGGATTAGCTTTCAGCATCTTCTTATATAAATGGTATAAGCGCAGAAAAGGCCTTCAACTGATAGAGGCCCGTTACCAACTGGAGTTGTCGCAACGCGAGTTATCCGAGCTGAAACTGCACCAGCAAGAGTTGGAATTACAGAATATACAGAATGCACTGGACAGTAGCCAGCAAGAAGTAACCAGCTTTGCCGTCTTCCTGAGAAGCCGCAACGAATTGCTGGACAAAATACGCGAAATGATTAAGGAAGGGTACAAAATGGATAATCAAACACTTATCCCCCATCTGAAAAAAGTGAATGCCTATATCAGTCAATACCAAAGCGGAGACAAAACCAATAATGCGTTACTGCTGAATATCGAAGACAAAAGTAAAGAATTCATTGAAAGGCTCACAAAGGAACATCCCAACTTGACACAAGGAGAAAAATATCTGGCAACCATGCTGCGCGTCAATCTTTCAACGAAAGAAATTTCCATGATTAGCGGGAATAGTCCTAAAACAATTAATATGAATCGCTACAGATTACGTAAGGCTTTGAACTTACCAACAGAAAAAGACCTGGTGGAATACTTGCAAAACTACTAAAGTTACCATTACAGCAGATGCTATGTTTGTAGATATAGCAGCACAAGATTCATTACTGTATTTCAATCACTTACAATATTTATTGTAGATTAAAAAACCATAGATTTCACACTCTTTGTAGACATTTTACAGACCATTATTCATAGGAATACTCCAAATTATATCTCTTTCTTTGCCATGTGAGAAACAAATGTTATTAACCTTAAAAACTATCACACATGGGTAAAATTAAAAAGTATTCCTTAATACAAAGAGCCGCTTTGTTGGCCTTGCTCTTTGTATGTTTGGTACCGCTAAGCTCTTTAGCACAAACCATCCAATTAACCGGTACAGTAACCGACACCAAAGGAGAAACTCTCATTGGCGCCAGTGTTTTGGAAAAAGGTACAACCAATGGTTGCATTACCGACATCGACGGTAACTTTGCACTGACTGTTGCTCCTAATGCGACAATGGTAATCTCTTATGTGGGCTATGTGCCGCAGGAAATTCCTCTGAAAGGACAGAAAACATTAACAGTAACTCTGAAAGATGATACTGAGATGCTGGATGAAGTAGTAGTCGTAGGCTATGGTACAATGAAGAAAAGCGATATGACCGGAGCCATTTCTTCGGTGAAATCGGAAGATTTGATGAAACGTGCCACTACCAGCGCCACCGAAGCACTGCAAGGTAAAATTGCCGGTGTAAGCGTACTTAAATCCGGTGGTAATGCAGGTGCAAGCATCTCCGTAAAAATCCGTGGTATCAAAACGATGGGAGATAACGAACCACTTTATATCATCGACGGTTATCCCGGCGACATCAACACCATCAACCCGCAGGATATCGAATCCATGGAAATCTTGAAAGACGGTGCAGCCGCTGCAATCTATGGTTCGGTAGCAGCCAACGGCGTTGTGATTGTCAGCACAAAGAATGGCAAAGAAGGAGAACTGAAAATCTCATTCAATACATACATGACGGTCAACTCCGTAGCAAAAAAATTCGATATGCTTAATGCGGACGGATATTTGAAAGTACACAATATGATGTACGAAAATGCAGAAAAAGGCAAGCCGGGCTACCTGACTTACAAAAATGGACAGAATCCTACAGGTGCCGACACGGACTGGCAGGACGAGATGCTGCGCACCGGTATTGCACAAAACTACTACGTAAACCTTATCGGCGGTTCGGAAGTTGCCAAATACTCCCTGTCTTATGGCCATGCTGATGAAAAAGGTATCTTCAGAGGTAACTCTTACATTCAAGACAACGCACGCCTGAAGCTGAATGCACATAAATACATCTTTGACTTTGACGCAGGCCTGAACTTCAAAGTTACGCAAAGCAAGCAACCGCAGTATACCTTGAAAGAAATGTACTCCATCTCTCCGCTGATACCTGTTTATGATGAAAACCAAACTTATGGATACGGTCTGACAGACATGTCCGTAGATGGTGTAAAAATGGAATTCCCCACCAACCGTAACGTGATGGCGGACGACCACTATAAAGACAGGAAATATACCGGCTACGACATCACCGGTAACATCGGCCTAACCGTGAAGTTTGCCCCATGGCTTACTTTCAAGAC
Organism: uncultured Bacteroides sp.; assembly: GCA_947071285.1. Classification (GTDB taxonomy): domain Bacteria; phylum Bacteroidota; class Bacteroidia; order Bacteroidales; family Bacteroidaceae; genus Bacteroides. The sequence continues at coordinate 15,081 of CAMTFK010000077.1, forward strand.
AAGCTATACATACAACGGTTACTACTATAACGACCGTTACCACCGTGCCAAATACGAAGCAAATGCACAGGAACCGAGTCTTTATCCGTATAATTACGAATACAACTCTTACTATCGTAACCAAACTTTCGAGAATGTACTAACTTTCATGAAAGACTTCGGTAAACATTCTATTACCGCCATGGTGGGTAACTCCATCATTTCCGCCCATCAGGACAAAAGTTCCGTGAGCGTGGAAGGAAAGAAGACCGAATATGATGTAGTGAACGGTGGCTTGACCTCAAGCGAAGTTCCAGGCGGTTTCTTCGACCCCACCTCCCCCACTATCGATGCCGGTATAGGCGGCACATTTACGGGTTCAGGTACTTTCTACGATTACAACCGTGCCTCTTTCTTCGGACGTTTCAACTATTCATACGCCAGCCGCTACCTGCTACAAGTGACATTACGCTCGGATGGTTCTTCCAAGTTCGGTAAGAACAACCGTTGGGGTACATTCCCTTCTGTAGCTGTGGGTTGGAGACTCAGCGAAGAAGACTTCTTCCCGAAGAACACACCTATCAGCAACCTAAAGTTCCGTGCCAGCTGGGGACGCTTGGGTAGCGAAAGTGCACTTGGCAACTACTATGCCCCGACCATGACCAACAGCAATACCCAATGGATGAGTTACATTCAGGGCGGCAATGCCTGGGCAGGTATGTCCAACCTCTATTTGGTAAACGACGATTTGCGTTGGGAAACCACCGATACCAAAAACATCGGCTTCGACTTCGGACTGTTCAACAACAAACTGAGCGGTAGCGTCAACTACTATTACAACACCACAGAAGACCTGCTTATCGAAAAAGTCATGGCACCTTCCGCCGGTATCTACAATCCCACAGTCAATGTAGGAAAGATGGTGAACAAAGGTTTTGAACTCGAACTGAATTACGGAAACAGCATAAGCGATTTTGACTATAACATCGGGCTCAACCTCTCCACTATCCACAATGAAATGCTCGAAGCAGACCCGAACCAGGTACTCTACGGTTCGGCATGGAAAGGAAACGGCCATTTCGTAACTCAAACTCTGAAAGGTTACCCGGTAGCCAGCTTCTGGTTATACCAGACAGACGGTATCTTCCAAAGCGATGCAGAAGCTGCCGCTTATGTAAACAGCAAGGGCGAACGCCTCCAACCGGATGCAAAAGCCGGTGATATCCGCTTTAAGGATGTGGACAACAACGGCAGCATCGACTCAGGCGATAAGGTATATTCCGGTTCCGGTATTCCTAAAGTAGAGGCTAACTTGTCATTCAGCGGTTCTTACAAGAACTTCGACCTCTCCTTCCAGTTCGGCAGCGCATGGGGGCACAAGCTTTACAACGTAAACCGCCTGTACTACGAAGGAATGGATGCCGGTAGAAACTACTTCACAAGCACGCTGGACGCATGGACTCCCGGAAATACGGGAACAGACATCCCAAGAGCCGTGCTGGGTGACCCGAACGAGAATACCCGCGAGTCCGACCGTTTCCTCGAAAATGGAAACTTTGTCCGCCTGCGCCAATTGCAGTTAGGATATACTTTATCCAAAGCAGTGGCAAAGAAGATGTATCTTGAGAAATGCCGCCTCTACGTCAGTGGAGAAAACTTGTTCACGATTACCAAATACTCCGGCATCGACCCAGAATTCTCTTCCAGTATCCTGAATACCGGTGTCGACTCCTTTGTATATCCGTTTACCCGCTCTTTCGTAGTAGGTTTACAAGTTATATTCTAATCACTAATTAATATAAGAAAACAATGAAAAAAATAATATATATAGCATCTTTTTTATGCGCCGCCTTGCTGGCAGGATGCGATGATTTCTTAACGACAGAATCGCCTGACTTCTCCACAGACAAGTATTGGAGAGACAAAGCTGACGTGGAAGCCGGATTATCTTCCGTTTACGGACAGTTGGATTGCCGTACCAACGCATATACCATTGCAGAGGTAAAGTATGTTCTCGAAACTTTCCGGAGTGACGAAATGACTGTGGGACAAGATGTTTACAACTATCCTGAATGGGCAGCCATGGCCAGTTACAGCTATAATAATGAGAACTCCTGCATCAAAGAGTACTGGATGAACAATTATAACGGCATCAACTATGCCAACAACGTTCTTTTCGGTATCAAGAAAGTGCAGGATACCGGTGAGAAGATGAGTACTGAAGATGAAAACCACCTTACCGGTGAAGCCCTGTTCCTGCGCGCTTATTTTCACTTCAAACTGATAATGAGCTGGGAAAAGGCCATCATCCGCGATAAATACCTGACGGGAGAGGCACAAACCCACAAAGCCCTTTCTTCCAGAACAGATGTATGGGACTTCATCTGTTCCGAACTGAATAATGCCGGTGGCTTACTCCCGCAAGACCGCCCTTCTTCCGAAACCGGACGTGTGACCAAAGCCGCAGCTTACTCTTACTTGGGATGGGCCTACCTGACACGTGCCTACGAAGAAACCGCCAAGAAAGACGAATATCTGGGACTGGCAGAAGAAGCCTTCAAGAAGGTGACCGGCTACGAACTGGAACCGAATTACGGAAGTATGTTCGACGGAACAAACAAGAACTGCAAAGAGTCCATCTTTGAGTTGCAATTCACCAACAGTACAGTAGATGGAACCTACCATAAGCACGTGCTTCACTTCTGGGTTGCTCCAGGAAGCATGAGAGGATGGGATGAAATCCGCGTCAGCGAGAAGATGTACAATGAGTTCCTAAAAGAAGGACGCATTGCCGAAAATAACCTGTACGACGCCCGCGCCTATGGTTCCATGTTTTTTGATGACCCTTACTACCATGAAGGCGAACATATCTTGGGATACAATTACGATGATGTTTATTATGAAACTTCCGTTACGCAGTACAATTTCCGCAAATACATGCCCGCAACTTGGGATGAGCAGAAACAAAGCGCTGTGGGCACCAACATGCCTCTAATGCGCTATGCCAACGTGCTGTTGATGCAGGCAGAAGTTTACAACGAACAAAAGCATCCGGAGAAGGCTATTCCCCTGATTAACGATGTCCGCCGTATTCACGGTAAACTGCCGGCCATGACGGGAAGCGACTATGAAGCGGTTAAAGCCCAAATCGAACACGAACGTCTGGTAGAGTTTGCATTGGAGAACTCCCGCTTCTACGACCTCCGCCGCTGGGGCAAACTGGACGAAGCTATGAAAGCGGACGGAAGAACAAACTTCAACTCTTCCACGCACTCATTCCTGCCCATCCCTTTGATGGAAATCCAGACTAACAATGAGATAAATGAGTGATTTTCTCAAACATAACCAAACAAGGATGTGTCAGAAGTGCTGCACAAAGTGATTTTGATGCATCCTTGTTTACCTTTAAAAACCCTATCTTTGCCCCCAAAACGACATAGATATGTTTACAATCATCGGACTAATGCTCACAGGAATGCTGCTGGGCTACCTCTTACGAAAACGGAATCTGAGCGGAATCCACAAAGTCATTACAGTGCTCATCTGGTTACTCCTCTTCATACTGGGTATTGAAGTGGGAGGAAACGAACAGATTATCAAAGGACTTCATACCATCGGAC
>CAMTFK010000078.1 GCA_947071285.1 uncultured Bacteroides sp.
GGTGTAGGGCTGAGCCAAGGACAAAAACAACGGATACTAATAGCACGTGCCGTCTATAAAAATCCCCAGTACATCTTTCTGGATGAAGCCACCAACGCATTGGACGCCAACAATGAACGGGTTATAGTGGAAAACCTATTGGAATTCTATAAAGGAAAAACCGTTGTCGTTGTAGCCCATCGCCTGAGCACCGTAAAGAATGCGGATCAGATAGTAGTGATAGATAAAGGAAAAATTATAGAAACCGGAATACATCAAGAGCTGATTGCCAATAGAAAAGCTTATTACGATCTTGTAAAAAATCAATTAGAGTTGGGTAACTAAATAAAAGATAGAATCATGGATAACATAGAACTTAGGAGCGAACAGGTACAAAAAATCATTGGACAAATTCCTTCGATATTGACACGTAGTGGAATCAGTCTTATCGGAGTAATTGTAACATTGCTACTGGCAGTGGCCGCATTTGTTCCATATCCTGAAACACTTGAAGGAGAAATAATAATAGAAGAAAATGATAATGAGAATACATATGCCAAAGGATTATTACCTTACGCTTCCATCACACAAGTTAAAAAGGACATGAGTGTTGAAATAGAATTAGAAGGCTTCAATGCCAGAGAATATGGCTATCAACATGGTATTATATCCTATGTTTCGCCGGAAGTAATTACAAATAATAAGAAAAACTACTTCGCATTTATCATCATACTTAAAGAAAATCCTTTCATGCAAAAAGGCATGAAAGGATATGTATCTGTTATATTGTCGAATAAGACATTATTGGAAAGAATCATCTCAAAATAATGTTGATTGTCCACTATTTAATCTCCGCCTCCAACTTCTTTATCTTCTCCAACGTCCTCCCCGCCTCTGTTGAAGGGAACAACTGCAACACTCGCTGCAGATAATCCTTTGCCTTGGAGTAACTATTGGAGTAAACATCCGAAAGTCCGTTCCGATAACGGGCATATTGCATCCGCGTGGGAGAAGTTATCTTTTTATAATCATCTTCCAACTTCTTCTTATCCCGCTCTGCCTGTAAGTAGAAATAGTTTCCCAGGAAAATATTGGCTTGCAGACTATTGGCATCAAGTTTCAATACTTTTTCATAAGTCTTCAAAGCATCCTTTTCCTTTCCCCGCATCATCTCCATTTCGGCACACGCCACGAGAGCAGAAACATCTTCGGGATGATACTGCAAAAATTCCCTATAAAATAAATAAGCTTTATCATAATTCCGTTTACGCTTATAATAAGCAGCCAATTCGTTTGCCAGGCGGGGAGCCACAGCACTGTTCTTCTCTACCTGAGTCAAGTAAAACATCTCAGTCTGCTCCGCTCCGACATTTGCCGACTGGCGAAACAGACTCACAGCATAGTCATCCTGCCCCTCAGAAAGGGCTACAGATACTTTCTGCAACAATTCCCCGGCCGATTGCGCAGAGAGCGCGAAGGGGAAAGCCATCATGAATGAAAATAGCAAAGTTAAGGTTCTCATCTCTTACTAAATATTACCCGGTTTTTGTTCCGCAAAGATACTCATTTCTAAAACATTATGTACCATAAAAATTGTTATTATCCAATGCCTTTTTATCGTTCCCGGCAAAAAGAGTACCTTTGTCGACTAATAGAACAAATCTACGCTTTAAAATGATTGTCCAAAATACGAATATTATTAATAAAAGAATACTCCAGATAGCTGTACCTTCCATTATTTCCAATATCACAGTACCTCTGCTGGGACTGGTTGATGTAACTATCGTCGGACATCTGGGAGCAGCAGCTTATATCGGCGCAATTGCCGTCGGAGGAATGTTGTTCAATATCATCTACTGGATTTTCGGTTTCCTGAGAATGGGCACCAGCGGAATGACCTCACAAGCATACGGCAGGCACGATATGGAAGAAGTCACGCGGTTGCTGCTGCGGTCTGTCGGTGTAGGGTTACTCATTTCTGTTTGTCTGTTGATATTGCAATATCCTATCCGCCGGCTTGCCTTCACTTTTATACATACTACGGAAGAAGTAGAGCAGTTGGCTACACTCTATTTCCAAATCTGCATCTGGGGAGCTCCTGCCATGTTGGGACTTTATGGTTTCGCAGGCTGGTTCATCGGCATGCAGAATTCACGTTTCCCGATGTACATTGCCATCACGCAAAACATTGTGAATATTGCTGCAAGTCTTTGTTTCGTTTATCTGTTCCATATGAAAGTGGCGGGGGTGGCTTTCGGCACACTCATAGCCCAGTATGCCGGTCTTCTGATGGCATTGTCATTATGGGGACGCTATTATGGCGGACTGAAAAAGCATATTGTTTGGCAGAAAGTGTTGCAAAAGCAAGCTATGCTTCGTTTCTTCCAGGTGAACCGGGACATTTTTTTGCGAACGCTCTGCCTGGTCATTGTCACCCTGTTCTTTACTTCTGCCGGAGCTGCACAGGGAGAGGTGGTGCTGGCGGTCAATACTTTGCTTATGCAGTTATTCACTCTTTTTTCCTATATCATGGATGGCTTTGCATATTCAGGCGAGGCATTGGCTGGCAAATACATCGGTGCAGGAAACCGTCCTGCGCTACATCGCACCGTTCGTCAACTCTTTGTATGGGGCATCGGACTTTCCACAGGTTTCACATTGCTCTATTTCCTTGGAGGCAAAGCATTCCTGGGATTGCTCACCAATGAAGCATCGGTAATCCAAGAAGCCGGAAACTATTTTTATTGGGTGCTGGCTATTCCCCTTGCAGGCTTCGCCGCTTTCCTGTGGGATGGCATTTTTATCGGAGCCACCGCCACGCGGCAGATGTTCTACTCCATGCTGACAGCCTCAGCCAGTTTCTTCTTTGTTTATTACTCTTTACACGGATGGATGGGAAATCATGCCCTGTGGCTGGCTTTCATCGTTTATTTATCCCTCCGTGGCATCATGCAGGCTGTTTTAAGCAGAAAAATTCTGTACCAAAGTTAATCTTTACAGACAGAAAGCGTATATTTGCAAAAAAACTAAATGTAATATCATATGGCAAAGTATAAAAGAGTTCTGTTAAAGCTCAGCGGTGAAAGCCTGATGGGTGAAAAACAATACGGCATCGACGAAAAGCGCCTTGCCGAATATGCAGCACAAATCAAGGAAATCCATGAACTGGGTGTCCAGATAGGTATTGTCATCGGCGGCGGCAACATCTTCCGCGGACTGAGCGGTGCAAACAAAGGTTTCGACCGCGTGAAAGGTGACCAGATGGGAATGCTTGCCACGGTTATCAACAGTCTGGCACTGAGTTCCGCCTTGGTAGCTACCGGTGTAAAAGCACGTGTATTGACAGCCGTTCGCATGGAACCTATCGGAGAATTCTACAATAAATGGAAAGCCATCGAGTGCATGGAAGCCGATGAAGTGGTAATCATGTCTGCAGGAACAGGCAATCCGTTCTTTACAACCGACACGGGTTCTTCTCTCCGTGGCATTGAAATCGAAGCCGACGTCATGCTGAAAGGCACACGTGTAGACGGCATCTATACTGCCGACCCGGAAAAAGATCCCACCGCTACTAAATTCGACAACATCACTTATGATGAAGTATTGAAACGCGGTCTGAAAGTGATGGACCTCACTGCCACTTGTATGTGCAAAGAAAACAATTTGCCAATCATTGTGTTCGACATGGATACAGTGGGTAATTTAAAGAAAGTAATGCAAGGAGAAGAAATCGGAACACTGGTACACAATTGATAAATTGAGAATTAAGTGACATTCATTTTTTAATTTTCAATTCTCATTTTTCTATTTAATAAGTTTAATAATTATATTTGCAAAGTTTCAATTAAAGTACAACTCCAAAACCAAAGAATATGAGAGAAGTAAAAGAGATCTTAGACGAAGCGCAAGAGAAAATGGATATGGCCATCATGTATCTGGAAGAAGCATTGGCTCACATCCGCGCCGGAAAAGCAGACGTCCGTTTACTGGACGGCATCCGTGTGGACTCTTATGGAAGTATGGTTCCAATCAATAATGTAGCTGCCGTAAATACTCCGGATGCCCGTAGTATAGCCATTAAGCCGTGGGACAAAGGTATGTTCCGGATCATCGAAAAAGCTATTATTGACTCCAGCCTCGGTATCATGCCGGAGAATAACGGCGAAATTATCCGCATCGGTATTCCTCCCTTGACAGAAGAACGCCGTAGACAACTTGCCAAGCAGTGCAAGGGTGAAGGTGAAACAGCCAAAGTGAGCGTACGCAACGCCCGCCGCGATGCCATTGATGCCTTGAAGAAGTCTGTAAAAGACGGTCTGGCAGAAGATGCACAGAAAGGCGGTGAAGAAAAATTGCAGAAGATTCACGATAAGTACATCAAGCAGATTGATGACATGCTGGCTGCAAAGGACAAAGAAATTATGACCGTATAATTTAAATTGAGAATTGAGAATTAAAAATTGAGAATTACTATGCAGTATAATGTGCAAAGTAGATTCCCGGCATTTATTTCTCAATTCTCAATTTTCAATTTTCAATTGAATTGAGGGGACTGGTAATAAAAAACACAGGAAGTTGGTACTTAGTGAAGACCGACGAGGGGAAGTGCGTAGAGTGTAAAGTCAAAGGTAACTTCCGTCTTAAAGGCATCCGCAGTACAAATCCGGTGGCTGTAGGAGACTATGTACAAATCATACTGAATCAGGAAGGCACTGCTTTCATCAGCGAAATCGAGGACCGGAAGAACTACATCATCCGGCGTGCTTCCAATCTTTCCAAGCAATCGCACATCCTTGCTGCCAACCTTGACCAGTGTATGCTCATTGTAACGGTCAACTATCCGGAAACATCCACTATCTTCATCGACCGTTTTCTGGCTTCTGCCGAGGCATACCGTGTGCCTGTCAAAATCATCTTCAATAAGATTGACGCCTACAGTGAAGATGAACTTCATTATCTGGACAGCCTCATCAACCTCTACACCACCATCGGCTATCCTTGTTTTAAGGTTTCTGCCAAAACAGGTGAAGGCGTAGCACAAATTCAGGAAGAATTGAAAGGAAGGGTAACTCTCTTCTCCGGGCATTCCGGTGTAGGTAAGTCGACACTCATCAACGCTATATTACCTGAACAAGATGTAAAAACAGGCGAAATTTCTGTATATCATAATAAAGGTATGCATACCACTACATTCTCTGAAATGTTTCCCGTTGCAGGAAGCGGATATATTATTGACACACCAGGCATCAAAGGGTTCGGGACATTTGACATGGAAGAGGAAGAAATAGGCCACTATTTCCCGGAAATATTCAAGTTCTCCGCCGATTGTCGCTATAGCAATTGCACTCATCGGCAAGAACCGGACTGTGCCGTACGAAAAGCCGTAGAAGAACATTACATCAGCGAATCACGTTACTCATCTTACCTCAATATGCTGGAGGACAAAGAAGAAGGTAAATACAGGGCAGCGTATTGAAAAAGTCACTCTTTTTTAATATCACTCTATCACTTTTTTTAACGCTTCGCCTATTAAACCTTTCTGTTCCCAATATGTCTAATCTAACGCTGACATAATCTGACGTAATACTAATACTGATACATGAATAAGAAAGTTAAATGGGGCATCATTATTTTTATTGGTGCCGGACTGATAGGATGGGGCATATATTCTCAGTTCCCAAAAGAGAACAAAGAACTGGCGGCTGCCGACAAAGTTATGAGTAGCAACCGCAATACAAAGAGAGCATTAAATGTTAACGCAAAAATCATAAAGCCGCAACTGCTGAAAGATGAAATCAAAATCAGCGGTAGCCTGCTGCCTGATGAAGAAGTGGACCTCTCTTTCGAAACTTCCGGCAAAATAATAGAAATAAACTTTGAAGAAGGTAGCCAGGTAAAGAAAGGACAATTACTGGCTAAGGTAAACGACCGGCCCTTGCAGGCACAGTTGCAACGCCTCGTTGCCCAACTGAAATTGGCCGAAGACCGCGTATTCCGCCAGAATGCGTTATTGGAAAGGGATGCAGTCAGTAAGGAAGCCTATGAACAGGTAAAAACGGAATTGGCAACCCTTAATGCCGATATAGACCTGATAGAAGCCAACATCGCACAAACTGAACTGCGTGCTCCGTTCGATGGAGTAATCGGTCTGCGACAAGTCAGCGTAGGAACCTATGCTTCTCCTTCTACCATTGTTGCCAAACTCACAAAAGTATCTCCGCTAAAAGTAGAATTCTCTGTTCCCGAACGTTACGCCAATGATGTAAAAATCGGTGCGGGAGTGGACTTCGGACTTGAAGGCAAACTTGAAACATTCCATGCTAAAGTATATGCACGCGAATCAAGAATGGACCAGAATACCCATACACTGACTTTGCGCGCCCTCTATCCCAATGCCAACGGCACTGTTATGCCGGGACGCTATGCAGACATCCGTTTAAGTAAAAACGAAATCCATGATGCTCTTGCCGTTCCTTCTGAAGCCATCGTGCCGGAAATGGGTAAAGACAAAATCTTCCTGTATAGGTCGGGGAAAGCCCAACCCATAGAAATACAGGCCGGCATCCGTACAGAAGCTGAAACACAGGTATTGCAAGGTTTAGAAATCGGAGACACCATCATCATTTCAGGTACATTGCAACTCCGCACAGGTTTAGCTGTAACTTTGGACAACATCTATTAAACCAGACGCCTTATGAATATATCCGAACTCAGCATACGGCGTCCTGTACTCTCCACAGTGCTTACCCTTATCATCCTACTCTTTGGACTTATCGGGTACAGCTACCTCGGCGTGCGTGAATACCCCTCTGTAGACAACCCCATCATTTCGGTTTCCTGTTCTTATCCGGGAGCAAATGCCGACGTTATTGAAAACCAAATCACCGAACCGTTGGAACAGAATATCAACGGTATTCCGGGTATCCGCTCCTTATCCAGTGTCAGCCAGCAAGGCTCATCCCGTATTACGGTAGAGTTTGAACTCTCCGTGGACCTGGAAACTGCAGCAAATGACGTGCGTGATAAGGTATCACGCGCTCAGCGCTATTTGCCCCGTGACTGTGACCCTCCTACCGTATCGAAGGCAGACGCAGATGCTATGCCAATCCTCATGGTGGCATTACAAAGTGACAAACGCTCCCTATTGGAACTGAGTGAGATAGCAGATCTCACGGTGAAAGAACAATTGCAAACCATTGCAGACGTCAGTGGTGTAAGTATCTGGGGTGAAAAACGCTATTCTATGCGCCTGTGGCTTGACCCTGTCAAGATGTCCGGTTACGGCATTACCCCTATCGATGTTAAAAATGCAGTAGATAAAGAAAACGTGGAACTCCCGTCCGGAAGTATAGAAGGAAATACGGTGGAGCTTACTATCCGTACTTTGGGATTGATGCATACGGCTGAAGAATTCAATAATCTGATTTTGCGGGAAGACAACAATCGCATCGTCCGTTTCAGTGATATCGGACGGGCAGAGTTAGGTCCGGCAGACATCAAGAGTTATATGAAAATGAATGGCGTGCCTATGGTCGGTATAGTAGTGGTACCCCAACCGGGTGCTAACCACATTAAGATTGCCGATGCCGTCTACGAACGTATGGAACTGATGAAAAAAGACCTTCCGGAAGACGTCAAATACTCCTACGGTTTCGACAACACCAAGTTTATCCGTGCCTCCATCAACGAGGTAAAGGAGACGGTGTATGTAGCGTTCATTCTCGTAATCATTATTATCTTCCTCTTCCTGCGCGACTGGCGCGTAACACTGGTACCCTGTATCGTAATCCCTGTTTCGCTTATCGGAGCTTTCTTCGTTATGTATCTGGCAGGGTTCTCCATCAACGTGCTTTCCATGCTGGCGGTGGTACTGGCGGTAGGTCTGGTAGTGGATGACGCCATCGTAATGACGGAGAACATTTATGTGCGCATAGAACGAGGTATGCCACCTAAAGAGGCGGGCATCGAGGGAGCCAAGGAAATTTTCTTCGCCGTTATCTCTACCACCATCACGCTGGTAGCCGTGTTCTTCCCCATCGTGTTTATGGATGGTATGACGGGACGCTTGTTCCGGGAATTCAGTATTGTGGTATCCGGTTCGGTAATCATCTCCTCATTTGCCGCACTGACCTTTACTCCGATGCTTGCTACAAAATTATTAGTGAAACAGGAAAAGAAGAACTGGTTCTATCTGAAAACCGAACCATTCTTTGAAGGAATGAACCGCATTTACAGTCGTTCACTGGAAATATTCCTGAGTAAGCGCTGGTTGGCAATGCCGCTTGTATTAGGAACATTAGTTATCATCGTATTCCTGTGGAATGCCATCCCTGCCGAAATGGCACCGTTGGAAGACCGCTCGCAAATCAGCATCAACACACGTGGTGCGGAAGGTGTAACATATGAATACATACGGGATTACACGGAAGACATTAACCACCTGGTAGACTCCTTACTACCGGATGCAGAATCTGTTACAGCACGTGTATCAAGCGGTAGCGGTAACGTACGTATCACGCTGAAAGATATGAAAGAACGCGACTACACACAGATGGAAGTTGCAGAACAGATATCGAAAGCAGTGCAGAAGAAAACCAAGGCACGCTCCTTCGTACAGCAATCTTCTTCTTTCGGTGGACGACGAGGCGGTATGCCAGTGCAATACGTATTGCAGGCCACCAACATCGAAAAATTGCAAGAGGTGCTACCGATATTCATGGCAAAGGTTTATGAGAATCCGGTCTTCCAGATGGCGGACGTAAACCTGAAATTCAGTAAACCGGAAGCCCGTATCAATATCAACCGTGATAAAGCAAGTATCATGGGAGTAAGCACGCGCAACATCGCGCAAACCCTACAATACGGACTGAGCGGCCAGCGCATGGGCTACTTCTATATGAACGGAAAGCAATATGAAATATTGGGAGAAATCAACCGTCAGCAGCGCAACAAGCCTGCCGACCTGAAAGGTATCTATATCCGTAGCGATAAAGGTGAGATGGTTCAGTTGGACAACCTGATTGAACTGACCGGAGGGATTGCACCGCCGCAGTTATACCGTTACAACCGTTTTGTCTCCGCTACCATTTCTGCCGGACTTGCCGACGGAAAGACTATCGGACAGGGACTGGACGAAATGGATAAGATAGCCAAAGAGACACTGGACGAGACTTTCCGTACCGCACTGACCGGAGACTCCAAAGAGTATCGGGAAAGTTCTTCCAGCCTGATGTTTGCCTTTTTATTGGCTATCCTATTGATTTATCTGATTCTGGCAGCTCAGTTCGAGAGTTTCAAAGACCCGCTGATTATCATGCTTACCGTGCCCCTCGCTATTGCCGGAGCCTTGGTATTCATGTACTTTGGCGACATCACTATGAACATTTTCAGCCAGATTGGTATCATCATGTTGATTGGATTGGTGGCGAAGAACGGTATTCTTATCGTAGAGTTCGCCAACCAGAAACAGGAAGCCGGAGAAGACAAGATGGAAGCCATTAAGGATGCTTCCCTGCAACGTCTGCGCCCCATCCTGATGACCAGTGCGTCCACCATTCTAGGACTGATACCGTTGGCATTCGCCACGGGAGAAGGTTGCAATCAGCGTATTGCCATGGGTACGGCCGTAGTGGGCGGTATGTTGGTATCCACATTCCTGACCATGTATATCGTACCTGCTATATACAGTTACGTATCTACTAACCGAAGTAAGTTAAAGAAATCATGAAACGTATCATTCTATCCATCATAATAACCGGTTGCGCCTCGCTTGCTTTACAGGCACAGGCACCCAAATCCTATACACTGAAGTCGTGCCTGGAGTACGGACTGCAGAATAATTACTCGCTGCGCATCACCCGCAATGAAGAGCAGGTCACCAAGAACAATGCCACGCTGGGCAATGCAGGTTATCTGCCTACTGTCGACCTTTCGGCAAGTTATAAAGGAACCGTAGATAACACCGACAGCAAAGTGCGCGCCACCGGAGAGCACCTCAAAGAAAACGGGGTCTTCGATCAGACCATGAACGTGGGGTTGAACCTGAACTGGACCATCTTCGACGGTTTCAACATCACCGCCAACTACCAGAAACTGAAAGAACTGGAGCGGCAAGGTGAAACGGACACCCGCATCGCCGTAGAAGACCTGATAGCCAACATTGCAGCGGAGTATTATAACTACGTACAGCATAAAATCCGTTTGAACAATTTCCGTTATGCCGTATCCCTTTCAAAGGAACGCCTGCGCATCGTGGAAGAGCGTTATCACATCGGTAACTTTTCCCGCCTGGACTATCAGCAAGCAAAGGTAGACTTCAATGCCGACAGTGCGCAATACATGAAGCAACAGGAACTTCTACACACCTCCCGCATCCAGTTGAACGAACTGATGGCGAACGAAGACGTAGACCAGCCTATCATCATTCAGGACAGTCTGATTAATGCAGATGGTGGTCTGAACTTCGAAGAACTGTGGAACGCTACCCTGCAAACCAACGCTTCCTTATTGAGAGCCCACCAAAACAATACCCTTGCTCAACTGGATTACAAAAAAGTTTGTTCACGCGACTATCCTTATCTGAAGATGAGCGGTGGTTATGGCTACACTTTCAATAAGTATGACGTTGCCACCAATATCCAGCGCGGAAACCTCGGAGCTAACTTTGGCTTAACCATCGGCTTCAACTTATTCGACGGTAACCGACGTCGTGAACGCAACAACGCCCGAATTGCCATTCAGAATGCCCGCTTGGAACGCGAACAACTGGAACAAGCCTTACGTGCCGACCTCAGTAATCTATGGCAAGCTTATCAAAATAATCTCCAGATGCTAAACCTGGAACGCCAGAATCTTATAGCTGCCAAAGAAAACCATGAGATTGCCATGGAACGCTACATGCTGGGAAATCTCTCCGGTATTGAAATGCGCGAAGCACAAAAGAGCCTCCTGGATGCAGAAGAAAGAATCCTCTCTGCGGAGTATAACACAAAGTTATGCGAAATCTCTTTGTTGCAAATCAGTGGAAAAGTGACAAAATACCTGGAATAAAACAATTATTCCCCATTAGGCGAATGTTTTTCCCGTACTTTTGTCACCATAGAACTATAAAAAACAACGACCATGAAAAAGATTTGCCTATGTTGTCTGGCTTTACTGTGCCTGACAAACCTATTTGCACAAGAGACCGTAAACTACAAAGAGAAGAAGCCTTATAAGACTTGGGTGAAAATGGCGCCTAAGTTGGACGACGAATTCTTCAAAACCACTGAGGCCATCCGCATTGGCGACAACGTATTACTCTACCAACAGACTACCGGTGGTTGGCCCAAAAACATCTACATGCCTGCCGAACTGACAGAACAAGAACGTGAAGACGTACTCGCCTCCAAAGATGATGTAAACGAAAGTACGATAGACAACGATGCAACCAGTACGGAAATCGAATACCTCTCCCGCCTGTATCTGGCCACTAATACCGAAAAGTACAAGAATGCCGCTCTGGATGGTATCCGGTATATCCTCAAAGCCCAATATCCCAACGGTGGCTGGCCGCAGTTCTGGCCCCGTCCCAAAGGTTATTATACTCATATCACTTACAACGACAATGCAATGGTAAACGTCATGGAGCTGCTGCGTCAGGTATACGAGAAGAAAGCTCCCTACACGTATGTTCCCGACAGCATTTGCGACCGTGCCCGCACTGCTTTCGATAAAGGCGTGGAATGTATCCTCAAAACACAGGTTATCATAGACGGCAAGCCCACCGTGTGGTGTGCGCAGCATGATGAACATACCCTTGCCCCCGCCAAAGCACGTGCCTACGAACTTCCCTCACTGAGTGGCGCCGAATCGGACAACATCGTCATCCTGTTAATGTCTCTACCTAATCCTTCAAAAGAGGTTATTGCGTGTATAGAAAACGCAATCGAATGGTTCAAAGCATCGAAGATTGAAGGGATGAAGAAAGAATTCTTCACGAATGATGAAGGCAAGAAAGACTTCCGTATGGTTCCATGCACGGATTGCCCTCCCCTGTGGGCACGCTTCTATACTTTAGAAGACAACCGTCCGTTCGTTAGTGACCGTGATGGAGTGAAGAAGTTCGATATTTCTGAAATCGGATATGAACGCCGCAACGGGTACAGTTGGTATAACAGTGACGGGCTGAAGGTATTCAAGAAATACGAGCAGTGGAAAAAGAAACACAATAAATGATAGTTTCGGGGCAGCATACACTGCCCCTATTTTTTTATCCTATCCCAATACCCATTTCGTCTTCTTTCCGAAGCAACGGTACGCCATTGCCACCAAAAGCCATGAAACGCCAAATGCCAACACTGCGGCGGCAGGTATCTGCAAATACAACGGAACGCCTGCTGCCCGCATCAACACTACTGCCGGTCCCGTGAAGAAGTAGTGTATCATATAGATTCCAAAACCGCAAAGCGTCAGGTTGGACAATGCTTTTATCACCCGCTCCGAACGGACGTTTACTCTCTTGGCCCACATAAACACCGGAATAGTCATCATCACCACGTTCAGCGAACAGTAGGTGAAGAACAGTTCCAACATCTCATCCGTCAAGTTCGGCAATGCCGTCATGTAGCGGAAACCAAAGAAAGTCACTGCATATCCCACCGCAAACATAGGAATACCTATCAGTACAGACTGACGCCCGGTCCAGTCATGCTTTCTCAGGTAGTGTCCCAAAAGCAGATAACCATTGAAACCAGCGAAGTAGTAAAGCATGCCAAACGAGTTCCATGAGCAAGTGCCCCATAAGTATTTTGACACGAACTCGCTATAATAAGGTATGAGCAACGTCACTCCCCATGCCACCAGGAACCAAAGTTTAGCACGTTCCGACGCCTTCTCCACCCAGGCAGAGAATATCGGCAAATAGAGATAAAGCCCTATCAGCAGATAGATGTACCACATGTGTACGTCGAGAAGGGAGAAATTGAAGGGCAACTCCGCTATATATCCCATACTGACAGCAAGAGACTGGCGCATCACCTCCTCACCTGAATACGGAAAGAAGTCGAGAATCACCTTCGGCTCCACTCCCAGCAATCCTGTAATCCATGGGAAAAGGTTATAAATCACCGACCAGATAAGGAATGGAAAAAGTACCCGAGGAATGCGTTTCTTATAGAATACGGACACATCGCCACGCACCGGAAGCAACAACGCTCCTGTTATCATCACAAAAAGGGGCACACACGGACGCAACACCGCTCCATAGACGGCCCCCCAGAATTTTATATCTACAATGTCGGGAGCCGTTCCCGGATAGAAGTTGAAAGGGTCTGTACAATGGCAACAAACAACGGTAAACATAGCTATCAGTCGCACGACGTCCAGCCAGACAACGCGGGAGTCCGCTTTCGGGGAGATGTGAGGAGTAGTCAGTTCCATAATATAAATAAGATTAATCAGATTTTTGAAGTCGTAAAGATAGGAATTAGTATCGGCATGTAATGACATCTTATTGTTTTTCTACAGTCTTCCTACCTAAAATCAAAGGGAAGCCTGCACGATTAATCAAGGCAGTACACCTTGTCTATTCTCATAGGGGTGAGAATAAATTCTCATCATAGTGAGAAAAAGTTCTCATCGCAGTGAGAAAAGATTCTCACCGTTATGAGAATAAACAAAGAAAACTGTCCCGAAGAAGTTATCAACCTCTTGGGACAGCTTTCAATTAATCTATAGAAAAACGTTTCTTACTTACTGCAATTCCACGGTTTCAGTTGCTTGAAGAAGTCGTTGCCCTTATCATCTACCAGAATGAATGCCGGGAAGTCTTCCACTTCAATCTTCCAGATGGCTTCCATACCGAGTTCGGGATACTCTACGCATTCGATACTCTTGATATTGTTCTGCGCCAAGATAGCGGCAGGACCACCGATAGAACCAAGATAGAAACCGCCGTATTTCTTGCAGGCATCCGTCACCTGTTGGCTACGGTTACCCTTGGCAAGCATAACCATGCTGCCGCCATGGCTTTGGAACAATTCTACATACGAGTCCATGCGTCCCGCAGTAGTGGGGCCCATAGAGCCGCAAGCCATTCCGGTAGGAGTTTTGGCAGGACCGGCATAGTAAATAGGATGGTCTTTGATGTATTGCGGCAGGTCTTCACCACGGTCCAGACGTTCTTTCAGTTTGGCATGTGCGATGTCGCGGCCTACGATAATCGTACCGTTCAGCGACAAGCGGGTAGCTACCGGATATTTAGTCAACTCTTTCAGGATATCTGCCATCGGCTGGTTCAGGTTAATCTTCACAACAGTACCTTCACCTGCATGACGCATTTCTTCCGGAATCAGTTCGCCCGGATTGCTGTCCAGTTTCTCAATCCAGATACCTTCTTTGTTAATCTTACACTTAATGTTACGGTCGGCAGAGCAAGAAACGCCCAAACCTACCGGGCAAGAAGCACCGTGACGGGGCAGACGGATGATGCGTACATCGTGAGCGAGGTATTTGCCACCAAACTGTGCACCGAGACCAATCTTATGAGCTTCTGCCAATACTTCCTTTTCAAGTTCCACATCGCGGAATGCTCGACCGTATTCATTACCCGTAGTAGGCAATTCATCGTAGTAGTGAGTGGAAGCCAGCTTCACAGTCAGCAAGTTCTTCTCGGCAGAAGTACCACCGATAACGAAAGCGATGTGATAGGGGGGGCAAGCAGCCGTACCCAATGTTTTCATCTTCTCAACGAGGAAAGGAACCAGTGTTCCGGGGTTCAGGATGGCTTTTGTTTCTTGATACAGGTAAGTTTTATTAGCCGAGCCACCACCTTTGGTTACGCAGAGAAATTTGTATTCCATGCCTTCGGTGGCTTCAATATCAATTTGTGCGGGAAGGTTACACTTCGTGTTCACCTCGTCGTACATATTGAGCGGAGCATTCTGGGAGTAACGCAGGTTTTCTTCGGTATATGTCTTATAAACACCCAGTGAGAGGGCTTCTTCATCACAGTAGCCCGTCCATACCTGTTGTCCCTTTTCGCCGTGAACAATCGCCGTACCGGTGTCCTGACAGAAAGGAAGTATGCCTTTTGAAGCTACTTCCGCATTGCGCAGGAAGGTAATCGCTACATATTTATCGTTATCACTTGCTTCGGGGTCGCTCAATATCTTAGCAACTTGCTCATTGTGCGAACGGCGCAACATAAATGACACATCGCGGAAAGCTGTGTTAGCCATTGCCGTAAGACCTTCTTTTTCAATCTTCAGCATCGGTTTTCCTTCAAACTCGCTTACGGACACATAGTCTTTTGTAAGCAGATAATACTCAGTCTTGTCTTCCCCATGCTCAAACATAGGTTGATAGTGGAACGGAGGTGTTGTTGCCATAATTACTCGAATATTAAATTAATGAATTGTAGAGCAAAGGTAAGAACTATTATTGAAATATTTCTTTAATTAGAGTGAAAATGATGCCACCCTTTGCATACGCCCTATCAATTCATCCCCCAGCGCCGTCTTATCCTCAATATGTTTCAGCACTGCCATAACAAACGGATTGCTCTCGAAATCTCCACGCACTTGCTCGAAGTCCATTTCTTTCTCCGCACGCGAACCATCGGCACCGAAGCCTGTCATGGAAGCCAGGGAGAATTCTTTTTTGGCATCGTTGTACACCATGCGGTCCAGTCCCACTACAGCTTCTTTCCACTTCTCTACTATACGAATGATATCTCCTGTAGTTATATTCTCAGGCTTGATTCCGTAGAATTCTTCCAACTTCTCATAAGCCCACGTCCACTCGTAAGTGTAGTAGTTCTGGTGCATCTTCTCAAACTCCGCATTGATATACTTCAGGCGGTCTACCTTGCCGCACTCTATATCATTAATCAAAGCATCTATTTCACTCTTCGGGGCTATCAGGCCGGAAATATCCACCCACTCACCGCTACCTATCGGAGTTTCGGGTTTCAAGCGGTCACGTATTTCTTCATTACTCTTAAAGTCTATGCCTTCCAGACGCTTTATGACGGAGTTACCAAGAAATTTATGAATAGCGATCTCATAGAACTGAATACCTTTCACCAAGGCCGAGTTGCGTATTTTTGCACTGTGGAAGGAGTAAATATCGGAAAGTTCCCCTGAAGCATGGCGCAGGTTCTGCAACGTTTCCCGCCCCTTGAACATCTTCTGAACGGTGTAGGGACTGAGCAGGTTATAATTGATAAAATCCAGTTTATTCGTATCTGTACGCTTGTCACGCTTCGGCCACTTCTGTGCATCACGGATGGTTCCCACACTTCGCAGGTTGACGCCCGGCACAAGATAAGTGGTATTGTTCTGTTCTATCAGATAAGAGAAAGGCAGGTTGGATGTATCGGAATGATTAACGTGGCGCCCCATCACCAGTGAGAAAGCACCTACACGGGCGGGCCACAGGATGTAAGAGTCGGAAGTGGTCTTGGCACCACGCTCCAGCGTTCCCTGATGAATCGGGCCTAACTTATACATATGGTTACTCTGGTTGGACCCCGAGCCGGCATTCATGAATGAGAACATACCGGCAATCAGCAAAGTAGACTTATGGTGTGTCACCGTGAATGGTCCGGCAAAGATAGCACAGGCTTCACCATTCTCTCCCTGGCAATTACTGAAGAAAAGTGATTCGGATGCCGAATAATTGTGCCCCAGGCGGCAAGCCTGCCCCACAAAACAGCGGCTCAACATGGCGCCATCGTCTATATGCGAACCGGAAGAAATGATAAAGTCATCACAAATAACTCCGTGACCAATATGCACCGGTGCTTCTTCATTGCTGTTGACACTACCATTGAAGAGGCGACATGTTCCGCAAATGCGGCAATAATCTCCGATGCGCACATTCTTGATAGAACCGGTATTGAGTATCATCACATGATTGCCAATAGTGCCCACCGCAGAAGCATGCTTATTGGAATAAAAATCAGTGATGGCTTTCATCCGGCAAATCAATTCCGGACGGTGGCGGTAAAGAGCCAAGATATAAGCCTGATGTGCAGAAAGCTTATCATTGATAAGCACTTCACGCCCACCGGTTTCATTCAGCACAGACACCTCTACCCCATTACCGAATTTGCTCAATCCGTCCACCAGAATGATGTCTACATTCTCAATGAATGTATCATGCCCGATTTCATAATTAGCAATATAGTTCTGGATATTCTCTATGCAGCAATTGTCCCCCACCGTGACATTGTGAAGCGTTACATGGCGCAAACCGGAGTGTTTCTTAATCCCTCCCGGCAATGTGAATTCTGACTGAAACACACCCAAACGTACACTTCCCGAGAAGCGGGTGTGATGCACAAATTCGGTAGCAAAGTTTTCCGCTACCGTTACTTTCCCCCAATCATCCGCCAGACACGACTGGCTTTTCAACCGAAGCACTTCGTCTTCAGTTAAACGTCTGTAATTCATGACCAACAAATTTTAGTTATTAGTTATCAGTTATCAGTTATTAGTTATGTGCTACTGTTAACCTTTTAGCAAATAACTAATAACTGATAACTAATAACTTAAATTATTCTTCCTCTTCTTCGTAGGTCTGATAAAGAAAATCGTTGTAAGGGTACTTCTGTACGTGCAACTCTTTCACACGTGCGTAAACCACACTCTTGAGTTCCTCTAAATTGATTTTTTCGCGGGCAGAAATAAAGAGGCAGTTATCCTCCATCTTTGCCATCCACGTCTTCATCAGTTCCTCGAGTGTTAAGTTTTCCTTTGTTCTGGGGGTAAGGTCGTCAGACGCTTTCTCTACATAAGTATAAGCGTCTATTTTATTGAATACTAGTATCATCGGCTTACCGGCTGCACCGATATCCGCCAATGTTTTATTGACTACTTCTATCTGTTCCTCAAAATCCGGATGCGAGATGTCCACAATATGCAACAGTAAGTCCGCTTCGCGCACCTCGTCCAGTGTTGATTTAAAGGAGTCTACCAAATCTGTCGGCAACTTACGTATAAAGCCAACCGTATCCGAAAGCAGGAATGGCAGATTATCAATAATTACCTTGCGCACAGTAGTATCCAACGTTGCAAACAGCTTGTTTTCGGCAAATACTTCGCTCTTGGCAAGCAGATTCATCAAAGTAGATTTACCTACATTGGTATATCCCACCAATGCTGCACGAATCATACGTCCGCGATTCTTCCGCTGAGTTGATTTCTGTTTATCTATTTCTGCCAGACGTTCTTTCAGTAACGACATACGGTTCAGGATGATACGGCGGTCCATTTCCAACTGCGTTTCACCCGGACCGCGAAGTCCCACCGAACCTTTACCACCACCAGCGCCGGAACCACCACCCTGGCGTTCCAAGTGGGTCCACAAACGTTGCAGACGAGGAAGCATATACTTGTATTGTGCCAACTCCACCTGGGTTTTCGCATTAGCAGTCTGTGCCCGCATGGCAAAAATATCGAGAATAAGCGAAGTACGGTCCAATATCTTGATTTTCAACTCCGCCTCAATATTACGTATCTGTTTTGCAGAAAGCTCATCATCGAAAATCACCATACCGATTTCCCGTTCAGCTTCTTCCTCATTCCGGATATATTCTTTAATTTCTTCCAGTTTACCTTTGCCGACGTAGGTCACAG
>CAMTFK010000079.1 GCA_947071285.1 uncultured Bacteroides sp.
CGATGCAACAGGTTTGCTTCTTCCAGATAGAGGATATAATTTGATACGGTTTCATGATTTGCTGCAAGTAGACTAAAAAGCGAAAAACGGGCGTACATTCCATTCCGCTAGTTTAGTATATCCTTGCAAACAGATTCTGTCCCAATTCTGGAACTCAGGAGTAGGATCATTCATGTGCCAAAGTAACATCCAGCATTTGTCTTTATTGTGTTGGGAACTGCAACTGAAACCAAGTCTGTAGTTACTGTTGAAATTCGGTAACTTATTATCTACTTTAGCTAACTGTTTTGTTAAGTTACCCAGCGTCTTTGAACCATTTCCATTACTTGTATCATTCAATCCGCTTGTATTAGACACGGACCATCCGCAAATATTCGTTAACATATCAAACCATTGACCGATACTCGGCAAGAAGCATGGGCTACGACTGCTTCCGATAGATGTTGCTTCTTTATTTCTTTGCTTCTTTATCAAGTTAAAAGCAGGATAGCTGGTAAGAGATGTTTCATAATTCTTCAGTATCCATTCCGTTTCAGAATAGCCGTTCATGTTATCCCGAATTTGTTTGAGTTCTGTCATTGTAGGAATTCCTGATTCCATCAGATCTTCCGGTCCCCAATAGCCGCTCCCTAAATTATCCAGCCCCATTACATATGCATGAGTCCATCCATTTTTTTTGCACTCTTCGTCTGTCATCTTTTTAGGATCGCAAGTAATGACCATTCCGATTGCATTTCCATAATCATATATTTTTCCATTTTTTTCCAACAATCCATTTCCGGGATGTATCTCTATTCTATTTTTTTCATTATTCTGAAAGACAAAATCTCCGGGATAAAGTCCCCTCACTGTACTCCCTTTGCCGGGTACGGGGCTAACTACTTTCAGTGTGTAACACTTTCCTGAGGCAAAAGTGGTGGTGCTGCCGGAATAGTTTATCTTTGTTTCTTCCCCATTTCTGCCATTGGTAGTCGTATAGTTTCCAGAAATCTTAGTAAATTCTTGTGATGGAACGATGGCGCAGTATTTCATAGAGTCGATTAGGTATGGTGTAATATTATTCAATGCCACCTCCGTACTTGCCGAGTCTGTACCTAAAATTCTTGATTCTTGGTGGTAAACAAATCCCGCATTTTGGGGGGCAAAACAACCTACATATGCTTGCGGCTGCAACACCAGCAGCGTAAACTGATGTTGAAACAGCAAATTCAAGACCGAAGGCGTGTTGGTAGTTGGTGTGCCGGTAGCAATCATTAGGTCGCTGGCAATATGTTTCTCGCGTGTGGACTGGTCTTTCAATGGTTTCAATATTTCGTTCCCGACCAACGAAGTAATAATTTCACTTGTACTTTTCGAAGCATCTATCTCGATATCTTTCCTGTATGGATAGTATGCAATGTAGCTCGCTCCATCATACCAGTAGAGCACGTTGCCATTCTCAACCGGATTCCAACTTCCATTTGATGCATTGTAAATTAAGGGAGTATTATTCACATTATCCACTATTATACCGTTCTTCACAGCAAAGATGCCAATCTTGTCGCCCTCTGTAAACTCCGTTTTAAGATGCTCATCCTTTACAAAGGTACGTGTAGAAGGCTGTCCGGAGCTGGGGAGGTTTTCAAAATCGGTTGTTATAACCCGAATGGTGAGTGGTATACTATTATAGTGATCTGTTCTTCTTCCGTTGTCTGTTTCGTTTTCGTCAGTGCATGAACTACAAAACAAAAGAATACTGCAGAATATTATGCCAATGAAAGATTTCATATATCTTTTATAATTATCTTGTTTTAAATAAGGTGATATTTCTTTGCGAGGTTTATATTTACTCGTCGGATGGGTCAGCTTCCTGTAGTGTCTTTCG
This sequence comes from uncultured Bacteroides sp., assembly GCA_947071285.1. Taxonomy (GTDB): domain Bacteria; phylum Bacteroidota; class Bacteroidia; order Bacteroidales; family Bacteroidaceae; genus Bacteroides. Next base: position 1,865 of record CAMTFK010000079.1, read on the forward strand.
TTCCTTCTACCGTTTCTGTTTCAGCGCCCTCTTCCCATGACATGGAAGTGTCCCACTGCTTTACGGTAATTGTCTTTCTTGCGATGCCGATGGTATAACCCACAGAAGCTCCCGGAGTCCAATTGTCGGTTGAAGGTAAAGGTTGATCTATTTTAATGATTTGAGTAATGGGCTTTTCGTCCGTTGACACATACTGATAAGTGATGTTGAACGTACTCCTCTCTCCATTGGGAAGCAGAAAAAAAGTGGCGAGTAATTTCTTTTTTTCCTCAGTGGTATCCGCTATGGGGAAATTTGTTATGTTTGTGGTAAAAGTTTCTTTTTCGTCGGATGGATATATCCATGTCCAACCTTGGGGAGAATCAAAGGTGTAGGTCAGTGTTCCACTTTTCATTCCCGTAACGGAGAAAGAAGTTATCGACTTTCTAGGCGTGTCATCATTGCTTTTTACATAAATTTTGACTTTAGTCAGTGTGTGGTACAGTTTGAAACTTACACTGCCATTGGTCCGGTTCATTACCGGAGTTGCGGTAAGAAGATCTATCTGATTATTTTCAGCCGTAGGAACGGTGTAATTCAACATAGGAAGTCCTTTTGCTGTTTCTTTATCCTGAAAGGAAAGGTTACTATCTCCCGTCTTCTCCACATAAGGAGCATAAGCAAAGAAACTGATTCTGTTTGTTTTTGAATTGTTCGGCCAGAATTTAATCGGGGAATAAGACCATGTGCCATCTGTTTTTTTTTCAACAAGCTGATTAAACATGAAATTCGGTTTTGCGGTTTCTTTATTGAAATCTCCTTCAGTGAAATATGCAAACACACCAATTCTCTCGGGACTGTCTGTTGTAACCTCTTGTGTAGCTCTCGTTACTGGAACATTTCCTGAAAAGTTTATAGGAATATTCCCTTGTAGAATTTCATTTGTATTTTCTTCTCCGCTACAAGCTCCCAACGATAAGGGCAATGTAAGGATAATACTATACAACCACTTCACCTTTATGCTTCCTATTTTTCCATTCATGCTTCTTGTATTTTTATTTTGTTGTATGACTGAACTTTCATTGTTTTAGTGACCGGACAGGGACATTCAACCCCGTCCAGCCTTTTATTATATCCGTAACTTCATAGGAAGTGGGATGAGATTATACCACTGGAGATGTTTCCACTTCATCGCCCCATGGGGTCACTTCTGCATTTCCTATCTCAATGGCGTGCAGGTTGATAATGAGCGTGTATTCGTATGTTGTTTTACGTTTCAGATGTCCTATGGGAATACTGATAACAGATTCGGCATGGCTGGCAATGTATTCACCGGAAGTTGTTTCGCTTTTAGTAACAATGTCGTAATGGAAACCAATTTTGATTTCTCCTTCGCTACAACCTGTATCCTGTTTTTCTTCCATTTCGCCTATAGGAATCAAGTAAAGATATTGATTCTCTGGAAATAAGGAGACAGGAGTTGTCTGCGCATTTTTGTCTATTTTTACGCCTGATATGGTTGCACTGTGCCCTGTTGTCGGGTTTGACTCAGTGATGCTGGTTTTCGTATCCAGCATGGACTTCAGGTCGAAATCTTTGTCGGGAATAACTGCATTTGTGTAATCCCAGCGCAAATTCTTCCATTGGGCAGTAGTATAAAACTTGGAGTTTGTATTGCTTTCTGCCGCAGGGTTGAGTAGTGAGAGGTTGCCATCAGCCTTCGATGTACCGTGGTTTTTTCCCACAATCCACATTTCGGTGATATAGACGAAACTCTTATCGCCATCCATATCGCCAAAATTGCCGTCCCCTAGTTTTGCTTTGAAAGATACGCGGGAGAGTATATGGTCGAACTTGAAATTTATTTTGTTGCTGGTACTGGAAGTGGAAGCATATGTCTGGTCAAGTTTTTGGGCTACTACGAGGTCTACCATTTTGGGAAGGTCTTTTTCTTCTTTAAGCGTAAATTCAATATAAGGAATGCCTTTCGTGGTGGCATCGCAGACTTTCACACCTGTTTTCGTCCCACTTGTCCCGTTGTTTTCATACGGAGCGTAGGCGAAGAAAGAAATTTTGTCATTCGAGTTATTAGGCCAGTACTTGATGGGTGTGTAAGTCCATCCGCCTTTGTTTTCGTTTAACGTTCCGTCCCATTTTACCATCTGGTTATACATAAAACCGGGAGCGGTCGAAGTCTTGACTTCGTCCCACGTTTTGCTGCCCGTAAAATACCCCATAATACCGAAGCCACCATATTTATCAGCAGCGGATGGGTCGTTCTTCATACTGTCATTGGTTGTGTCTACTCCACGTGTAGAGGTTCCTGTGTACGCTCCAAACATCATTTGTGGATGTGTATCCGGACTGATTTCCGTCACTTCGTTCTGCGAGCAGCCTGCCATCAGCAAGGCGGCAAGTGATGCTGTCATTAAATTGATTGTTTTCATTTTTATAAATTTTCAAATTGTGTTTAATTGTTAATTAATCTCTTGTTCTTTCTATTACCTTGTTACAGATTTATTATCTAATCGGTACATCTGTATTCACCTCATCTCCCCAGCCGTCCACATCCACATCAAATCCCGAACCGCTATTGTTTTCGGGTTTCACATCGGGTATTTTATCGGTCGTAGCTTCCACATAGATGGTGATGATTCCTTTACCGTTATCTTTTTCTGTTACTTTTACGTTGTCATAATCTCCTGTGAAAACAGTTTTTCCATCTACTAGTTGCGCTTCCAGATGCAAACGATGATTTTGGGAGAAGTCGATGCCGAACACATTAAATCTGCCTGTCAGCGTTCCATTGAAGGGCGAACCTTCATCAAACACCGGGTGGGTGAGCGGAAACTCCTGAACTACGACATCTCCCGATACTTTGCCTGTGGCAAGAAAGACAGATTCTGCGATGCCGTCCAGTTGGCAAGTGGCGGAACGGATATTGTTCAACCCTTCCACATGAATCACAGTTACCACTTCATGTGTCCGTTTCTGTGGAATGAGATGCAGAGTACAGCGTTCATCTCCTGCCGTAGCAGTGTACGCCGATTTGCCCGGGTCTGTCCGGGCATAGTTACCCAGCATGTTTTCTGTCACTGTAAAGCCTGTCTCCGTTGCGACTGCCAGCTTTTCGGGAGAAGCGCTGACGGTATGTGTATCTGTCGCTCTGTTTCTTTGTGTTCTTATTTTTTTGTTATATGCTTCCAGCATTTCATATCTGTCATTGCCCCGAAAAGCGATATTACTGAAATCGCTAAAGGAACGATTGAAAAGGATGATATTGTAAACTCCTTGTTGCAACCGTATCGTTTCCTGCGAGTAATTGCCCATCAGGAGAATTTTAGGTTCGCCGCCATCGGCAGGGTAGAATACGGCAGTGGCACCGTGCGCCGACTCGTCCGTGTTGTTCATATCGGCTTGACTCCAATCGACGGTCAGGGTGATTTCCGCTGTTTCATAATAGATAAGGTCGCGGCGTTCACAACCTGCCCAAAAGAGCAACAGGCAAAGGAGCATCCATCTTCGTATTGGGGCAAATGGCTGTATAGTCATATTTATCATTAACCGTTTGCCACTCATCTTGCATTTCCTTTCTTCGCCTTATAGTTCAGCAGCCATACCAACGATATTTTCACTTTCGTAGGGCCAAACCATGTATAGTTTCCGTTTTCCTGCCACACCAGGTTATGGTAATTGTTGCGGGCATGATAATGGCGATAATCAGTGCGCAGCAAACCTACTCCGATGCTCAATTCCAAATGCAAGTTGCGGGCGATGCTTGTCGCCCATCCATAGCTGATGCCTGCAGCGATGAAAAACTCGCCCTGATAGCCGTTTTCTTTCCATTGAAGGTCATATTTGCCTCCTCCGGCATAAATTCCAGCAAAATGTCCTGTCAACACTTTGCGGTGTTCCCTGCTTTGTGAACTCCCCAGCCAATAACGTCCTTCCAATCCTCCTGAAAGAATTTCGAGGCAGTATTCATTATTCTCTAGCAACCACCACGGAAACACGTATTCCCCATTAATTGACCAACGTTTACCTATCGGTATTTCGATTTCTACGTTTGTCATCAAGGCGGCATCGAATAATAAGTTTGTTTTCAGGGCGAAAAGGGGGCGTCTCCTCTTTTCCGGCAATTCGGAAGGAGTGATGTTTTTCTCATTGGTCAGTTGTGGTATCTGTTGTAATCCTGTCTTGAGAGTGTCCGGATTTATACGGACTACTTCGGAACGTTTGGAAATTTTGTCTGGCTTTATCCATATCATACAAGTATCTGTGCTACACGGATATTGTAACATATGCTCATGCATGTAGCCGTAAAAAGTGCCTCTATTTAATAATGTCTTATACTGTTCGTAGCCTTTGTTACAGTCGATTATTTGTAACGCTTCTTCCCTGTATGGGAAATTCTTCTCATTATTGTAGATGTGGTTGCCTTCAGGCGAGGCGAAAGAATAAATATTGATAGAATCGATGTGCGCACACAGATTACGGTCAGTGAGTAGCCTGTCCAAATGACGAAGCATTCTGCTATTGTCCATGTATTCGCTATCTACCGGCGATTTGCCAAAACGGAAATAGAACATCATCGGTTTGCAGGACGTTTCCTCAATGACCTTTTGTTCGGCATGACAATGCAGAAGAAGGACAAACAGCAGTCCGCAGCACACAACTCCCCGTTTGATAGCCTTTATATATTTAGGTTTATTCATGAGGCTGGATGTGTTTTTTAAAGAATTCGGATATTTTGATATCTTCCAACACAGCACGTGCCACTCGTTTCAGATTGACTATTTTATTTGTCATCTGATCGTGCGGGGTATAGAGTGTTTCAAGGGCGGATACATTGCGATGGATTGATTCATCTATGGCTTCAAGCACATTCAATAAAGATATTTTCGATAATGGGCAGCATAGTTCGTATGAGAAAAGTGTTCCTGGCTCTTTGCTTGGTAAAACGCGAATAAACTGTCCTTTTCCAAGTTCGTCAAGCAAGTTCTTCCATTCTTCTTCTGAAAGAAGAAAATTAGCTGGTCGCATGATATTACCCGAAGAAAGATCTTGCAGTACGGCAATGGTTGCTTGTATACGTATAAGTATCATTGTATTTTACTTTGCTTAGCCGTTACTTACCAAGTAACGGCTGATATTATGCAAGTGCTTGTAGAAAAAAGAGTTTTTCTACAAATGGTTAAAAGAAAACATAGATTTTGATACCAGTGAAGTGAATAAAAAGGTAGTCCGTATTTGAAAGTTCAAAGATGGATAATGGTTTTATATGTTTTTCTGAAAAAGAACCGGGGTAATATGGGGTTTGTGTGCTTTTAGGTCTTGAATAAATATATTTTTGTATGTTTTAGTAGATAATCATGCTTTTATTTGGAGAAACAAAAGAAAATTCCAAACTTTGTCATCGAAAATAGCCGTTACTTGGTAAGTAATCTTCCGTCTGCAAGTAAGTTGGTATTTAGTTTTTATGCCGCCCTTTTATTTTTATTGCTTTTCACAACGGACATTATCAGCTCGTCGTTGGCTTCGTCCACTTTTTCGTTTTCAAAAGGTTTCAGGTAAGTTTCTGTCACCTTGGTGGAAGAGTGTCCAAGTGCTTTGCTGATAATGCCGATAGGTATACCGGAATAAAATGCTAGTGTTGCCCATGTATGGCGGGCAGTGTAAGAACTTATATTCATACCGGGCAAGAGTAGCACGGCCAGTTTTTCCAATATGCGGTTAAAATTCCGCAATGCTTTTTGGTAACGGGCGTATACTTCCTTTTCTTCTTTCACGGTATCATTCAGAATGGGAAACAGATAGCCGGAGTCCGTCCCTTTATTCCGGTACTGTTCAAACAGTGCCATCGCTTCCTTGGGGATGCGCACCATTAACTTCCGTCCCGTCTTGTGCCGGCAATAGGTGATGCAGTTTCCGTTCACATCCTGCTTGCGCAGATTGGCAAGGTCGATGAACGGCATTCCCCGGAAGAGGAACATCAGCAGAAAGTAGGCAAGTGCACATTTTACTTCTTCGGATAACTTGCTGAAATCGGTATGGAGCAACGTGCTCATTTGTTCCTCCGTTAGTGCCCGTTTGGTTTGTGATTCCACTTTGGTATATACGTCATCGAATAGTTTTGCATCATATTTCGCTAGTTCTTCTTTCACAAGTCTGTTATACACAGCTTTTAGAGTACGCATATAGGTTGATACCGTATTCCATTTGGCATTCCTGCCACGGAGCCATGTTTCGTACTCTTTCAGCTTTCCGGGAGTGAATACTTCAGACACCGGTATATCAACTGCTTCATCTTTTGCTTCCAACATCTCCTTCTCCTTTATACTGCTCCCTGCAAAGTTTGTAAAAGATTTCAGTGTGGAGGAGTAGGTATGTACCGCCGGACGTTTCTTGTTTTCTTCCAACTTCTTCATTACTTGCTTCATGTAAGGTGACAGATATACCACCTTTGCATTCATCTCTTTCTTATCCATAATTTCAAATTTTAGTTTCCGCATCGCGCGTTTCGCCTGCAACAGTTACACGCTACAGAATGTTTATGGATGCAAAGTAAAGATTGAATTCATCAATACACTTCTTGGTTGAGAAATATCTTTTTCAGTAAAATAAGATGCAGAGATGCAGTGGCATACAGAAATAAAAACATCTTCTTACGCTTTCTTTCCCGAAACATCACTTTTTCCTTGCTTTTACACCCCATTTTCCTTTATTTTTGTATTCATTATTTTAGTTTGTCCACGGATGTGAAGTATATGTTTTACAAGTGTAAAGCAGTAAGACTACAATAATGAAGCACATATTTCACAGCTGTAGGCAATGCAAAAACATTACTTATCAATAAAAGAAACATAGGCAGCCAACAAAAGAAACATAGGAGATTAACATAAGCACTCCCTATCCTGAACATTACAGAAAAGGGCAGGAGTGCGAAAAAACAAAAGAACAATGGCAATATTATTTGATTGGTACGAGAATCCCAAAACCAAAGACAAGCAGGGCGAAGAACTGACCCTGCACCTGCGCATCCGACTGAATGGTTCCACGAGCACCGCCCAACTGCGGAGGTTCATACAAGAATATTGTTCGCTGACCGAAACCGATGTTTCGGCCATGCTCGATGCCCTGTCGCACTTCATGGGGCGGGGATTGGGTGAAGGGCGCCAAGTGCACCTGGACGGTATCGGCTACTTCCGTCCCACACTGGTCTGCACAGGACCGGTGAAGGTGGATACCAAACGGAAAAGTACCAAGGTGAAACTGAAAAGTATCACCTTTCGCCCCGATATCGAACTGCGGATTCAATTCGTATCGTTTGGAGTTTAGTATCTTTTGACCTATCTTTGTTTCTCAAACTAATTTACTGAAACCTATGACAAAACACTTTCTTTTGGGAATTCTTCTGTTTTCAGCAGTATCCCTAAACGCCCAAACATCCGGGCATTATCAGGAAGCCCCCAATCCGGTAGCCACCAATCCGGCTTTATGGTCTGAAGTGAAAGCCCCACAAGTCAGTTGGGGAAGTACAGATATGCGGTACAAGAAAGAAGAACCTGCTGCCATTCGCAGAATACAAAAAACAATCAATCTTACGGCTTGGAAAGGAGAAAAAGTATCTGCCCAGTTGGTAGTATGGACTCCCGAAACGCTGAACAATTTGACTTTTGGAATTAGTGACCTGACCTCCGGACGTGAAAGCATCAGCAAAGACAATATCCAAACCAGCTTTGTGCGCTACGTCATGACTGATGAACTGAATAAAGACGGTTTAGGTGCATGCGGTTACCGCAACAGTACGGACTTCGACTCCACCCTGGTAGCGGATGTGCTCGACCATCTTGCCCCCTCCCTGATGATTCCTGCCAACTCTGCCCAAGGAGGTTGGATTAGCATCCGTGTGCCGCAACAAGCCAAAGCCGGAAAATATACAGGAACAGTCACTGTGAAGAACGGAGACGTTGCTTTGTCTGAACTGAAACTGACGGTTACAGTGAAGAACCGCACTCTTCCTGTTCCTTCCGAATGGGCTTTCCATCTTGATTTGTGGCAGAATCCTTATGCTGTGGCGCGTTATTATAAGGTAGAGCCGTTCAGCGAAGAACATTTCAACCTGATGCGTCCGCTGATGAAGCTGTATGCCGATGCAGGAGGAAAAGTGATTACCGCTTCCATCATGCACAAGCCTTGGAACGGGCAGACTTATGACGCATTCGAAAGTATGGTGACCTGGTTGAAGAAAGCTGACGGTAGCTGGTATTTTGATTACACTGTGTTCGACAGGTGGGTGGAATTTATGATGAGCGTAGGCGTCAGGAAGCAAATCAGTTGTTTCTCTATGGTGCCTTGGCGTCTTTCCTTTCAATACTTCGACCAAGCGAGCAACTCGTTCAAGTATCTCAACGCCAAACCGGGCGAAGCTGCTTACGAGGAATTCTGGATCACCATGCTGAAATCGTTTGCCCAACACCTGCGGACGAAGGGATGGTTTGGGATTACCCATATCGCTATGGATGAACGTCCCATGAAAGACATGCAGGAAACATTGAAAGTGATTCGCAAAGCTGATAAGGATTTCAAGGTTTCATTAGCAGGAACTTATCATGCTGAACTGGTGGAAGAGCTGGATGACTATTGCATTACGATTGCAGAAAGATTCCCGGCTGAGACAATCGACTCACGCCGGGAAGCCGGAAAAGTAACCACCTATTACACCTGCTGCACGGAACCTCGTCCCAATACCTTTACTTTCAGCCCACCTGCCGAAGCCGAATGGTTAGCATGGCATAGTGCGCGTGAAAATCTGGACGGTTATCTCCGTTGGGCGTTGAATAGTTGGGTGAAGAACCCGTTGCAGGATAGCCGCTTTACGGCGTGGGCGGCAGGTGACACTTATCTGATTTATCCCGACGCTCGTTCGTCCATCCGCATGGAGCGTTTGACTGAGGGAGTGCAGGCTTTTGAAAAAGTGCGTATTCTGAAGGAGGAATTTGGGAAGAAGGGCGATAAGAGTGCCGTTAAGAATATTGATAAGGCCTTGCAAATGTTTGATGAACGGAATCTGATAGAAGTGCCGGCTGCTACTGCTGTAAACAAGGCAAAAGAGATAATCAACAGATACTGAGAAGTATTCGGCAGAAAGGGTTGTTGACGTCTCCTTTTTATTTGAAGAATAATTAGAAGACAAGGTTGGGGGGAGAGCAATATTTTTATTACTTTTGCACCAATCTATCATTCTACGTAAGAGACTTTATTTATGGCAAAGAAAAATTCAACAAAAGATACGGAACAATCCCTTTCCCCGTTTGGTAAAATGAGGGCAATCTTCAAAAATGAAACTATTCACTTTGTTGTCGGGCTGGTACTGGTGATTTTCTCAGTCTACCTGTTGCTCGCCTTTTCATCTTTCTTCTTCACAGGAGCGGCGGACCAGAGCATTATCGACTCCGGCAATACTCAGGAATTGGCTTCCGTCAATAATGGTGTGAAGAACTATGCCGGTTCTCGCGGTGCGCAGTTGGCAAGTTATCTGATAAATGACTGCTTCGGCATTTCATCTTTCTTTATTCTGGTGTTCCTTGCTGTGGCGGGTCTGAAGTTGATGCGTGTTCGTATCGTTCGCCTTTGGAAGTGGTTTATCGGTTGCTCGCTGCTGCTGATTTGGTTCTCCGTCTTCTTTGGTTTTGCATTTGTGGAACAGTACCAGGATTCTTTCTTGTACTTGGGCGGTATGCATGGATACAACATCAGCAACTGGTTAACATCTCAAGTCGGTGTGCCGGGTGTTTGGATGATTCTGTTGGTGACTGCCATCTGTTTCCTCATTTACCTTAGTGCACGTACTGTTGTCTGGTTGCGCCGGTTGTTCAGCCTCAGTTTCCTGAAACGGAAGCAGAAAGCGGAGGAAGAGGAAGAGGGTAAAGCCCCGGAAGAATTTACGGATTCATGGACGGCAAAAGGAAAGAAAAAGCCTGTACCTACCCCTGAGGTGGCAGAACCCGATACTGAGGAGGATGCTTTTGTTACAACTCCTGAACCAGAGGAAGAACCGGAGAATGAAATAACGTTGGATTTGGGTGGTATTACCGAAAAAGAACCAGCCAAAGCATCGCATGAGGAAGTATCCATGATTATAGAGACTCCTGCCCCGGAGCCTGCGTCTTCCCTTTCGGATAAACCCGTGGTTGACGAACCTACTTTTGAAGTGGAAACTGTGGAAGAGGAGGAATATAAAGGTCCGGAGAAGGAACCGTATAACCCCCGCCTTGACCTGGAGAACTATCGTTTTCCATCTATCGACCTGATGAAGCATTATGAAAATGCCGAACCAACTATCGATATGGCGGAGCAGAATGCCAATAAGGATAAGATTATAAATACGTTGCGCAGTTTCGGTATTGAAATCAGTACGATAAAAGCAACCGTAGGTCCTACGGTAACGCTGTATGAGATTACTCCGGAGCAAGGGGTACGTATCTCCAAGATTCGTGGTCTGGAAGATGATATTGCCCTTAGCCTTTCAGCGTTGGGTATTCGTATCATTGCGCCTATTCCCGGAAAAGGAACCATCGGTATCGAAGTGCCGAACTCCAATCCGAAGATTGTTTCGGGACAGAGCATCATCGGTAGTAAGAAGTTCCAGGAGTCTACTTATGATTTGCCGGTTGCCTTGGGTAAAACGATTACCAACGAGGTGTTTATGGTAGACTTGTGCAAGATGCCGCATATGCTGGTTGCCGGTGCCACCGGTCAGGGTAAATCTGTCGGACTGAATGCTATCATCACCTCCTTGCTTTATAAGAAGCATCCGGCAGAATTGAAGTTTGTGTTGGTAGACCCGAAGAAAGTAGAGTTCAGCATTTATTCGGTAATCGAACACCATTTCCTCGCTAAATTGCCCGACGGAGAAGATGCCATCATTACGGATGTAACCAAAGTGGTGCAGACGCTGAACTCCATCTGTGTGGAAATGGATACCCGTTATGATTTGCTGAAAGCTGCACACGTACGTAATATTAAGGAATACAATGAGAAGTTCATTAATCGTCAGTTGAATCCCGAAAAGGGACATAAATTCATGCCATATATAGTGGTGGTGATTGATGAGTTTGGTGATTTGATTATGACAGCAGGTAAGGAGGTTGAGTTGCCTATTGCCCGTATTGCCCAGTTGGCTCGTGCGATAGGTATCCACATGGTTATTGCTACGCAACGCCCGACTACGAATATCATTACAGGTACGATTAAGGCGAACTTCCCCGCCCGTGTTGCTTTCCGTGTGTCTGCCATGATAGACTCACGCACCATTCTCGACCGTCCGGGCGCTAACCAGTTGATTGGTCGTGGTGATATGTTGTTCTTGCAGGGAGCTGACCCGGTGCGTGTGCAATGTGCTTTTATCGACACGCCGGAAGTGGCGGATATTACTAAATTCATTGCCAAGCAGCAAGGATACCCTACAGCATTCTATCTGCCTGAATATGTAGGTGAAGATGGTGGAAGTGATTTGGGGGATGTGGATATGGGGCGTCTTGACCCTTTGTTTGAGGATGCAGCCCGTTTGATTGTCATTCATCAGCAAGGTTCCACTTCGCTTATCCAGCGTAAATTTGCCATCGGTTATAACCGTGCGGGACGTATCATGGACCAATTGGAAAAAGCCGGCATTGTTGGACCGACACAAGGTAGCAAAGCGCGTGAAGTGCTTTGTGTAGATGAAAATGACCTGCAAATGCGCTTGAACAATTTACTGTAATTGCTGTTAAATAAATGATGAAGAATGTTCTCTTAGTTTGTATCTGTTTGTTCGGTCTGTTGTTGTCCGCTTCGGCGCAGCAATTGGATGCGCGAGAGATATTGGACCGCACCACCGATACTTTCCGCCAGTCGGGAGGTATACAGGCGGATTTTACTGTTCAGACTTATTCAAAAGGTACGTTGGAAAGTACCTCCACCGGGCTTATCCGTCTGCAAGGAGAAAAGTTCCTGCTGGATGCCGACGGAGTGAAAACTTGGTTTGATGGTCGTACGCAGTGGAGCTATCTTGCCGGTAGTGACGAGGTGAATGTTTCTGAACCTACTCCGGAAGAGTTACAGAGTATCAATCCTTATGCCTTATTGTCGATATACAAACAAGGATATCACATGAAGTTGGGTAAAAACACTACTTATAGTGGAAAACCTGCCTATGAGGTGGTGTTGACGGCTTCCAACAAAAAGCAGGATTTGCAGTGTGTCATTCTCTATGTTTCAAAAGATAGGTTCCAGCCTTTGTGTATCAGTATGACCCAAAAGGGTGGAGGTAGTGTGGCTATCCGCATAACATCCTATAAGACAGGACAGTCTTATAATGACAGCTTCTTTGTTTTTGATAAGAAGGCATATCCGACGGCGGAAGTGATTGATTTGAGATAAGAAGCCTTGTCGGCTGAAATTCAAATTTATGATATAAGTGTTGAAATACTAAATAATAGAATGATTATGGAAACAGAAAAAGTAAAATGTCTGATTATAGGTTCTGGTCCTGCCGGCTATACAGCCGCGATTTATGCGGGACGTGCCAACCTTTGCCCGGTGCTTTATGAAGGATTGCAACCCGGTGGTCAGTTGACAACTACTACAGATGTGGAAAACTTCCCCGGTTATCCGGAAGGTATCGGTGGTCAGCAATTGATGGATGATTTGCGTAAGCAGGCTGAACGTTTTGGTGCTGATATGCGTTTTGGAATTGCAACAGCTTCCGATTTGAGTGCAGCCCCCTATAAAGTGACCATTGACGGAGAGAAGGTGATTGAAACTGATACGTTGATAATAGCTACAGGTGCTACAGCCAAATATCTGGGATTGGAAGACGAAAAGAAATATGCCGGTATGGGCGTCAGTGCTTGTGCCACTTGCGATGGTTTCTTCTATCGTAAGAAGGTGGTGGCTGTTGTCGGTGGTGGTGATACGGCTTGTGAAGAGGCTGTTTACCTTGCCGGACTGGCCAGTAAGGTTTATCTGATTGTACGTAAGCCTTTCTTGCGTGCTTCTAAAATTATGCAGGAGCGTGTGATGAAGCATGAGAAAATAGAGGTCTTGTTTGAGCATAATGCCGTAGGCTTGTTCGGAGAGAATGGCGTAGAAGGTGTTCATCTGGTGAAACGTATGGGTGAACCGGATGAAGAACGTTACGACCTGGCTATTGACGGTTTCTTCCTGGCTATTGGTCACCAGCCGAACTCGGAAATCTTTAAGGAATATCTGGATACAGACGAAACAGGCTATATTATTACAGAAGGTGATAGTCCCCGTACAAAGGTGCCGGGCGTATTTGCTGCAGGTGATATTGCAGACCCGCATTACCGTCAGGCTATTACGGCAGCAGGCAGTGGATGTAAAGCGGCGCTTGAGGCGGAGAGGTATCTTTCATCCAAATGTCTTATTTAAGAATACCTTATTTAATTTAATAAAGAAGTCCCGGATTGACATTGTTATCCGGGACTTTTTCTATTAATACACCTCTATTTCATCTACATATAAATCCGAAGGGATAACGTCTTCCGGCGTATCCTTGCGGCAGTCTATGCCATTGCGCAGTGTTCCGCCACTCTTTAAGGTTACTTTGATATAGCGGGCTTCGGTTGGTGTACATTCCAGTGTGTCAGTGAACATTTTCCTGCCACGTTCGGGATATTCACGGGTGTAGGAAGCCTGTCCTATCTCCTTAAACTCTTTTCCATCGGTCGATACTTCCACGCGAGCTGCACTTGCGGGCAGTACACGGAAAGCCGGGTTATAAAGTGTTCCGAAAGTCACTTTGCTGACGGTGACCGGTTTTTCCATATCAACCGAGAATACAAGTTCATTATTGTTTTTCTCGTTCAAGCTAAATGTCACCCATGGTATGTAGGAAGCGGTATTTCCACGTTTTCCATTCGTCAATCCTAAAGTGGTGGTGTCTGCACCCAGCACATCATTCTCTCCAAGTATGTCACCGTTCATCCAGCCACATTGTGGAGCCGTAGTGTATTGCTTGCCAGCTATCAGGTTTGCATACAGCTTCTTACTATTAACTTTTCCCAGCATCTTGCCATCTTTGAAAGCTGCAGCTTGCAAGTCAATGCTCCCTTCCCAGATAAATGGTTCGGTGTAAAGCTCAGACTTGGCAGTTGGTGCACTTCCATCCGTTGTATATCTGATTTCGGCACCCGGATAGAATGTTTCTAGTACAGCTTTCAACGTGCCATCGTAAACATGAGTGTTGATGTTTACGTCAAAGAAGTTGCGGCAAGCTTTCACATTCATGGCGTCCATACGTTCAAAGTCTTCCACCATACGGCTCCGGAAGCAATCCCAGTTCTTTCTGTTGTTCTGCGTCCAGCCTGTTTCTGCCAAAGCTATGGCTCGGGGGAATGCCTGATAATCACGACGCTCGTCATTCTGCATATATTCATTCCAGATATTGCCTTGCACGCCGATGATATGCTTCTTAACCAACTCTTCCGAATCGTCGGGAACAGGATTGTAGCTATATGTTTTCTTCAATGTATGATACCCGCCGATAGTGGTTGGCGCTATTTCCGGTTCTTCCTGATATTGGTCCAGATAAGCATAACCCTGTGGTGTCATGATGGCATCGTGCCCGGCTTTGGCTGCATTTATGCCGCCTTGTACACCGCGCCAGGACATGACGGTTGCATTCGGAGCAAGTCCACCTTCCAGTATTTCATCCCAACCAATGATATTCCGTCCTTTGCTATTCAGGTATTTTTCCATACGGGTTATGAAGTAGCTTTGCAGTTTTTCCTCTTTCGTATGTTTCTTACCATCCACGGCGTTCGGAGCTGTATCGGTCTTTAGACCTAATTTCTTGATTAATGCCTGACAGTGTGCACAATTTATCCATGCGTCTTTGGGACATTCATCACCACCGATGTGAATATATGAACTGGGGAATAGCTCTATAACTTCATCCAATACATTTTCCAGGAATTGGAAAGTTTCTTCTTTGGGACAGAATACTTCCTCGAATACTCCCCATGTACCGGTCACTTCATAGGTTCTATCAGGGTTGCAGGATAATTCGGGATAAGAAGCTAAAGCGGCAAGGGCATGTCCCGGCATTTCTATTTCGGGGATGACTGTGATGTATTTACTTGCTGCATAGGCTACTATGTCTTTGATTTCCTCTTGTGTGTAATATCCTCCATGTTCTTTACCATCAAATATTTGAGGCCAGTTAACGTAGTAATAGTCTATCAAGGTCTCTTTTCGTTTTGAACCTACTTCTTGCAACTTCGGATATTTTTTGATTTCTATCCGCCATCCCTGGTCGTCTGTCAGATGCCAGTGGAAGGTGTTCATCTTGTGCATGGCGAGCATGTCGATGAATTTATAAATATAATCGGTTGTAGAGAAGTGACGGCAAACATCGAGCATCAGTCCGCGATAGGGGAAACGGGGTGCATCTTCTATTTCTACGGCAGGCAGCGACCAGTTGGCGTTTTTAACAGTTTCCTTTCCATAAATGGCAGGCGGTAATAGCTGATACATGGTCTGCACACCATAGAAGAAACCATTGGGGTGTGATGCTGAGAGAGTGATTTCATTCGGAGTGATGGATAATTTATATCCTTCCTTGGGCATTCCTTCTGTTGTAACGAAATGAATGTTGGACGATTCCGGATTTTCCTGTGCGCTGGTTTGCAAAGAAATACCGGAAATCAACTGAATGCGGGCTGTCAGGCTGTCCGCAATGGCTTGCACTTCCGAAGTGCAACCGGCAGTGACGACAAAAACTTTGTTGCTCAGTTGGAAACGCCCTTCCTGAGGGGTCATTTGATTGGGCATCGGAACGATATTATATTCGTTCACTACCTCTTTGGGGGATTGCTGACAACCGGAGGAAGTCAGCAGCAGACTTGCTAAAAGCAAGGAGCTTAGTCCTTTTTTCATGGCATTAATGTGTGTTAAGTTTATAAATCGGGTAAAAAGAGGAAAGAAGCCGGTGATTGTCGTCAGGGGGGGGAGACAAACACTCTTCTTTAACCTATCTTACTTATTTTCTTCAGCTTTTCTTCATCAATGATCTTTATTTTCCGTCCGTCGATGGTGATTAACCGTTCTGTGGAAAATTGTGATAAAGTGCGAATAGCATTGGAGGTTGTCATGTTCGACAAATTGGCCAAGTCTTCGCGTGACAGATAAATACTGAGGGTGGAACCATCTTCTTCCAGTCCGTAGCTTTCTTTAAGGAAAAGAAGTGATTCGGCCAATCTGCCGCGGATATGTTTCTGCGTCAGGTTGACGGTGCGCTCGTCAGCAATACCCAGGTCGATGGATAGTTGCTTGATAAAGAAGAGGGCAAGGTCATTGTTTTGTGCTACCAATGTAGTGATGGCACTCATTGGTATGAGACAAATGAGAGAAGGCTCGAAAGCAGCAGCAGCAGTGACGTAGTCTTCTTTGGCGAAATAGGCGCGGTAACCGAAGTATTCAACAGGTTTAATCATACGGATAATCTGGCTTCTTCCGCCAACACCGTCCTTGTAAATTTTCACCTTCCCATTCAGGAGGCACATGAGGTATTTCGGAGTTTCACCTTCGCAATGAATGACTTCATTTTTCTTATAATTCTGGAGCGTGAAATGGTTAGCGAGAAATTCCCGCTGCTCTTCATTCAGGGGCTCCCACATATCGGCTATCAGCTCCGGAACATTCACGTCTG
>CAMTFK010000080.1 GCA_947071285.1 uncultured Bacteroides sp.
ATATATTGGTTGTATCTTTAACGATTCAAATAGAACAGGAAGGAAATGAATCAACGATTGTGTCCAATCATACTTTTATACCTAAGCTTGCATGGGATGAATTACCTTATGAGCATAGATTTGATGCTTATCCATATTGTCCAATAGAATATAAATAGAATTTGAAATCTAATAATTTAATTGATTAGAGAATGAAAAACAGAAGAAAAACAAATTTCCTAAATTGTTTAAATAGGTTTAAGCAATTTTTCTTCATTACATTGCTATCGGTGCTTTCCATGAATCTCTATGCACAGCAGAAGGGTATTCAAGGTGTTGTGGTAGATGGTAATGGAGAAACTATCATTGGAGCTAATGTCTTGTCGGAAGACGGCAAGGTTGGAGTGATTACCGACCTGGATGGAAATTTCAAATTGGATGTCCCGGTGGGTACTAACATTAAGATTTCATACATTGGTTATAAGACCAAGGTATTGAAAACGACTGCCGGGAATATGAAAATTATTTTATCGGAAGATGCCGAAATGCTTGCCGAAGTGGAAGTGGTAGCCTATGGCGTACAAAAGAAAGTGACGGTGACCGGTGCACTTTCGAGTGTGAAATCGGATGATTTGGTTCGTACGCCGGTATCTTCTGTAAACAACGTGTTGGCAGGTCAGCTTTCCGGTGTAACTACCGTACAGTATTCGGGTGAGCCGGGTTCGGATGCTGCCACGATTTTCGTACGTGGTCAGGGTACTTGGGCGGATTCCGCCCCGTTGATTCAGGTGGATGGTGTGGAACGTTCCATGTCGGACATTGACCCTGAAGACATCGAAAGCATCACTGTGCTGAAAGATGCCTCGGCTACGGCCGTATTCGGTGTGCGCGGTGCCAATGGTGTAGTATTGATTACCACCAAGCGCGGTAAAGAAGGACAGGCTAAAATTGACATCAACACCTCTTTCTCTGCGTTGACTCCGACTAGCCTCTTAGAGCAGGCAAACAGTTATGAATACGGGACTTTCTTCAATCAGATGCAGCGAAATGACTTTGACTTCTCTAGCGGTGGGACGTTCACTCCGATGTTCTCGGATGGAGTGCTTCAGAAATTCCAGGACGGTAGCGACCCCATCCGTTTTCCGAGTATGCGTTGGGTCGATTACATCATGAAAGATGTTACCATGCAATCCAAGCATAACGTCAACATCAGTGGTGGTACTAAGACCATGCGCTACTTTGTTTCTGCCGGTCTCATGACACAAGGTGGTCTGTTTACCGAATTTGATGATTTTCATTATGACTACCGCTATCAGCGTTTCAACTATCGTACCAACCTCGACTTGGATGTGAGCAAGACTACCACTTTGTCGTTCAACTTGGCCGGTTCGGTAGACAATGCACAGAAGCCCCGTACTAGTCAGGGTGCTTCCGGCATGATTATGAGTATGCTGCAGGCCACTCCTTTCAGCAGTCCGGGTATCATTGACGGAAAGAATGTCGCCACTACCACCGATTATAGCGATGGACTGACCTTGCCTTTTACAGGAGGCGGTGCCATGAATTATTACAGCAGTGGAGGCACCGGCGGTTATTACCATTACAATAATAACAAGTTGCAGTTAGATCTTGCATTGGATCAGAAGTTGGACTTCATCACCAAGGGCCTTGCATTTAAGCTCAAAGGTTCGTATAACAATATGTTCAACGTGACCAAAGGAGGTACTGTGGGGCGTGCTTCATATTTTCCTGTTATTCAAGAGGATGGCAGTATCCTTTATCGTAAAGATGGTGAAAATACTCCCGTCAGTTACAATGAAGAAACCGGAAAGGCGCGCGACTGGTATTTCGAGGCACAGTTAAACTACAATCGCACTTTCGGCGATCATTCTGTAGGCGCATTGGTGCTCTATAACCAGAGCAAGAATTACTATCCCAGCACTTATTCGGACATTCCGCGTGGATATGTAGGTCTGGTGGGTCGTGTCACTTACGACTACAAGAATCGTTATATAACCGAATTCAATGTAGGTTACAATGGTTCCGAAAACTTCCACCCCGACCGCCGTTTCGGTGTATTTCCGGCAGGTTCTATCGGTTGGGTGGTCAGCGAGGAAAACTTTTTCAAGCCCTTGAAAAAAGCCATCCCTTTCTTGAAGCTCCGTGCTTCATGGGGTTTGGTAGGTAACGACAAAGTGGGTGGTTCGCGCTTCATGTATCTGGCCGACCCCTTTCTGTATAGTGATGCGATGGCTACCCGTGGCGGTTATGCCTACAACTTTGGTGTAGAAAACTCAGTGATGTTCCCGGCTTATTATGAGGATGTGAACAACAAGAACAACCCGGAGGTGACTTGGGAAAAGGCGTTCAAACAAAACTACGGTATTGATGTCAATTTATGGAACGACCGTCTGCGTGCCACTTTCGACTACTATAAGGAACACCGTACGGACATCCTGCTGAAAGACTACACTGCACCCGCCATCGTAGGCTTCCAGCCGCCTTACGCCAATTTGGGTGTGGTAGACAGTTGGGGATGGGAAGTCTCCTTGAACTGGAATCACAAGGTGAACGATAACTTCCGCTATTGGGCTACGCTGAACCTCTCTCACAACCAGAATGAGATTATCGAGAAAAAGGAATCTCCCTATACCAATGCTTACCAGTATGAGAAGGGACACCGGATCGGCGCGCGCTATATGTACAAATTCTTCCGTTTCTATGACGAAGACACGCCCCGTTTGTACGAAGAAAAATTCGGCCAGCCTTTCCCGAAACAGCTCGTTAACTTGAAAGACGGTGATGCCGTGTTTGTGGACCTGGACGGTAACGGCATAATCGATGAAGACGATAAGACCCGTGACTTGGGCTATACCGACGACCCGCAATACATTGCCGGTCTGAATGCCGGTTTTGCATGGAAAGATTTCGAATTTAACATGCAGTGGACGGGTTCTTGGGACGTATCGCGTGTCATCGGCGACGTGTTCCGCCAGCCATTCCTGGACCGTACGACGAAAGACCGCGGTGGTTTGCTGAAGTATCATGTTGAGAATACATGGAATCCCGACAGACCGGGGCAGGATTATGAATATCCACGCGCTACTTGGGCCAACGGAGATAACAACAACTATCAGGATTGCGCTCTTTATGAAAAAGATGCGAAATATCTGCGTTTGAAGACGATTATGCTTGCTTATAACATGAAACTTCCTTTCTTCAGGAAGATTGGATTGGATCGTGCCCAAGTGGCATTGAGCGGTTACAATCTGCTGACCTTTACTCCTTATATTTGGGGTGACCCCGAAACACGTGCCAGCGCTTCGCCCTCATACCCGCTTCAACGTACTTATACCATTAGTCTGAAACTTAATTTTTAAGCAAAAATGAAACTAAATATCAAATATATCATAGGTGTAGCAGCTGTGGCTACTCTCGGAATGGTTTCTTGTACGGATGAAATAAAGTTCGGAAACTCATTTCTGGAAAAGGCTCCGGGCGGTACAGTGACTGCCGATGAGGTATTTTCCAATCCGGAATATACCCGTAACTTCTTGGCGAGTATTTACTCTACACAGTATTACAATCTGCCCACTAATTCCACGAACAATGCTCCGCAGTGTCAGAATTATTGGAAGGGAATGCCCGATGCGTTGGGGGATGACTTTCATCTTTTCTTCAACAATACCATTGTGTTTTCTAAATACTATGGCGGTGCGCTGAGTTCGGCTATTGATGACAAAAAGAACGGTAATATTTATCCTTATACGAACGAATCTATCTGGGAGAATGTACGTCACTGCTGGATGCTGATTGAACGCATTAATGAAGTGCCCGACATGAGCGATGCCGAGAAAGCCCGTATAGTCGACGAAGCACGATGCCTGATGGCTTATACTTACTTTATCGCTTTTCGTTGGTATGGCGGTCTGCCTATTATCCGCCAGTCGTTCACCGGTGCCGAAAGCAGTTACGACCTGCCCCGTCGCAGTGTGGAATCGACCGTGAACTTCATGCTGGAACTGCTGGATACAGCAATCGCCAACAAAGCATTGCCGTGGGCTTACACCGGTTCGGAAGCACAGTCGGAAACCGGCCACTGGACTTTAGCAGGTGCTATGGCACTGAAATGTAAGGTTCTGGCTTTCGCCGCGTCTCCTTTGTTCAATGATTCGCAACCTTATTATCAAGGCAAATATACGCTGGAAGCTGATACCTGCGCTTGGTATGGTGGCAGCAAGCCCGAACTGTGGACGAAACTGAAGACTGCATGCGATGATTTCTTTACACAAATGAGAAGTCAGGGGCATTATCAGTTGATAAAACCGGCCGGTAATACGCAGGAGGATTACCGTTATGCCTACCGTATCGGCTACATTATGGAAAACAGTACTGAAATTCTGCATAGTGTCCGCCGTAGTAGAAATGCCAGTGGTAATGATTATGGTTGGTTCAATTTGGGCTTTGGTACTGAAGTAGATGGTAGCAAAACCAATGATCGTTACTCCTATTGTCCTACGCAAGAATACATCGAGATGTTTCCCTGGGCAGACGGTACTCCGTTCGATTGGGAAAAAGCGGAGAAAGAAGGTAGATTGGACAATATGTTCATTCAAGGCGATACTGTGAAAGGCAAACAACAATTGCAGAATATCCGCTATACTCGCGACCCTCGTCTGTATGAAACCGCAGTGGTAAATGGTGCACGCCAAGCCGTGAACTGGGGTGACGGACGTGCCAGCGGTAATAACTGGGAAACTTGGGTAGGTGGTACTAATGCCAAACTAAATCCAAAAACCAATTCAGGTATATATGCCACCGGTTACCGTATGCTGAAATATCTGGTAGGTAGTGTCATGAACAGGAAGTTTCCGCAGTGGAATGCCATCATGTTGAGCGACATCTACTTGACATATGCAGAGGCCATTGTTCAGACCGGAGGTAGTTTCACGGAAGCCATTGATTACGTGGATGCCGTACGTGCTCGCGTGGGTCTGAAAGGACTGGTGGAATGTAATCCCGACAAGAACCTGACATCTAACAAAGAAAACCTGCTGGCAGAAATCATGCGTGAACGTGCTTGTGATTTGGCTTTCCAAAACGAACGCTACTTCGACTTGATCCGTTATAAGCGTGCCGACTTGTTGGAACGTCCGCTTCACGGCTTGCGCATTTATCGTTTGGTGAAGAATGGTAATACTTGGGTACGTTCCGAAGACCAGTGGTACAATAAGTCTTTCAACCAAGGCTTGGCAGAAGACGATCCTAACTTCTACGAACCGTCACACTTCGACTTCGAACGCTTCCAAATCACTGGCAGTCCCCGTATTTGGTGGAAAGATGGTTTTGATCCGAAGTGGTACTTGCAACCGTTCCCTATTACGGAAGTGAACAAGAATTACGGTTTGGTACAGAATGCCGGATGGTAACCCCTTTAATAATGAACAATCAAAAGGTATAAAGTAAAATAATACGTTATGAATAAAAAATATATAATTGTGTTATCGCTCTTTGCAGGTTTGTGCCTGCCGACGACGGCACAGGAATCAAACGAAGAGCAGACCGACAAGTTTGTAGGCCAGACCATAGATGTAGGTGCCGAGCGATTGCTGACCCGTGAGGAGGCTACCGGTTCCGTGTCGGTCATTAGTTCCGAAACTACCGACCGTCGTAGTGCCAAGAATATCGGCAACTCCATTATTGGTCAGGGCAATGGCCTGATATCGTTGCAGAGCGGTGGTCGTTATGCAGATGTGAATCCTACTTTCTATATACGCGGACTGCAAACATTGAACGGCAAGAACTCGCCGTTGGTCATGATTGACGGTATCCAGCGAGACATTGTAAGCATCGCTCCCGAAGAAGTGGAAAGCGTCATCGTCCTGAAAGATGCGGCAGCAGTCGCCCTCTATGGATATAAGGGAATCAATGGAGCAATCAATATCGTAACTAAGCGCGGTAAGTACAACTCGCGCAGTGTCAAGGTGACATACGATCATTTGTTTACTTCGCTTGCCGACAAGCCCAAATTCGTAGATGCCTATACGTATGGATTGGCGGTCAACGAAGCCCGTATCAACGATGGTCTGACAGGGCGTTACAACAATCAAGAGCTCAATGCTTTGCGCAATGGAACCATGCCTTATCTCTATCCGAACGTGAACTGGGTGGATGAAACGTTCCGCGACAATGCGATGACCGATAAGTATAACATCGAATTCCGCGGTGGCGGCGAAAAATTCCGCTACTATACCATGCTGGATTTGATTTCCAACAAGGGATTTGTGAAAGAACCGGGTGCAAATGAAGGCTATTCCACACAAGACAAATACGTAAAAGGCAACTTACGCATGAACATGGACATCAACCTGACCAAGACAACCGATCTGCAGGTGAATTTGTTGGGCGTATTGCAGGAAACGTCAAGACCGGGTGCGCAGACCGACCTTTGGGATCTGGTTTACACAGTGCCCTCTGCCGCATTCCCCATCAGGGATAAGAACGGTGTTTGGGGAGGTAGCGACACTTGGGCAGGTACACAAAATCCTGTAGCACAGAGTGCCGGTGCCGCTTATTACAAAAATCATACCCGCTCGCTTTTTGCCGACATGAAGCTGACTCAGGACCTTTCCGGCCTGACAAAAGGATTGAATGCGTTCGTACGCATCAGTTATGACAATATAGCCAATATCTATGAAGACCATAGCAAAGAGTATGTCTACAGTGTCAATGCGCCTACATGGGCGGAGGGTGCTTCCGAGCCTACTGTAAAGAGTGAAATTTATGGAAAGGACAGTGAAATGAAAACAGAAGCGAAAACTAATGAATTTGACCGTCTACTCCATTTCGATGTGGGATTTAACTATCAGCGGACATTCGGCGACCACAGCATCTACAGCCAGTTGAAGTGGGACTACGAGAATAACGACCCGAATGGCATTAACAACACGGTGAATCGTCAGAACATTACCTGGTGGTCGCACTATGGTTACATGAACCGTTATTTCGTTGACCTCGCTTTGGTAGAAAGTGGCAGTAGCCGTTTGGCTCCCGGTACCAAATGGGCTTTTTCGCCCACTTTGTCGGCCGCATGGGTCATCTCCAAAGAAAAGTTCATGGAAAATGTGAAATGGGTGAACTTCTTGAAACTGCGTGCATCGGCAGGTATCATCAATGTGGACAACTTACCGGGTGATGAAGTTTGGTCATACTATGCCCAGCAGTATGGCACTTCGGGAGGTGTTTATCCTTTCGACAGCGGTTGGAACTCTAGTTTCGGACGTTCCTACCTCGAACGGGTAGCTACAACCAATCCGAGCCATGAAAAGGCTTATAAATACAATGTAGGTGTGGATGCGAAGCTTTTCGGATGTTTGGATGTGACTCTTGACCTTTGGAAAGAACACCGTACAAACATTTGGGTGACTTCGGAAGGCAAATACTCGGAAGTTTTCGGTATGGAGCCTCCGTATGAAAATGCAGGTATCGTGGATAGTAAGGGTATAGAAGTTGGTCTTGATTATAGCAAAAAGCTCGGTCAAGTGGAATTTAATATCGGCGGTAACTTCTCGTTGAACAAAAATAAAATCAAGGAAATGCTGGAAGAACCCCGCCAATATGCGAATCTTGTCCAGACGGGAAATCCTTACGGACAACTCTACGGATTGGAAGCTATCGGTTTCTTCAAGGATGAAGCAGACATCGCTGCAAGTCCCACACAGAATTTCTCTACGGTGAAGCCCGGTGATATAAAGTATCGCGACGTGAATGGCGACAACATCATCGATGCCAACGATGAAGTGGCTATCGGCTACAGTACCACTTGCCCGGAAATATACTACAGTCTGCATTTGGGTGCGGAGTGGAAAGGACTCGGATTCTATGCCATGTTCCAGGGGACAGGCAATTACAGTGCCGTTCTCGACACTAAGAGTATGTATTGGCCGTTGATAAACAACACCAATATTTCGCAATATGCTTACGACAATCGTTGGACACCGCAGAATCAGAATGCCAAGTTCCCGCGTCTGAGCAGCCAAAGCAATGCCAACAACTACCGGACATCGACTCTGTGGTTGGCCGACCGCTCATTTATCAAGTTACGCAATCTGGAAGTGTACTACAAGTTACCCACTTCTTGGCTGAAAAAGACGAGA
Source organism: uncultured Bacteroides sp. (assembly GCA_947071285.1). GTDB lineage: Bacteria > Bacteroidota > Bacteroidia > Bacteroidales > Bacteroidaceae > Bacteroides. The sequence goes on from CAMTFK010000080.1 coordinate 8,136, forward strand.
ATTGTAAACGCCGCTAAATTGTATGTACGTGGCATTGACCTCCTCAGTTTCGACCATATAGATGAGAATGACCCCGAAGCATATGGAATCAATCCTATGACGAAAAGCGTTGCGTTGGGTCTGAGTGTTACGTTTTAATTTTATGAACGAATTAATACATTAGAATTATGATCAATAAAATATGGAAATCTGTCTTTGCCGTGTGTGCAGCCGGATGCTTGGCTTCATGTTCTGATCAGATGGACTACAATGAGTACAACATCTTCGACAAGGACTATATAACACAGAACTTCGGTAATGTAGGTGGATTCATGACCGACATCTACAATACCGTGGAGTATGACTTCGGTAACTACTCATCGGGCGCCATGCAGGCATCTGCTACAGACGAAAGTGAGTACAGTCTTTTGGGTAATGGTATCGAGCACTTCTACAATGGAGCTTGGAGCCCTACCAATGCGAAAGCGTCAGTCTGGGATAACATGTATAAAGGCATCAGTACTTGCAACCACGTGATTTACGAATTGCAGGGCTTGTCATTCGATGAACTGAAGCTGAACAATGACTATGCCGCCCAACTTCACCGTTATGAGAACTACAAGTATGAAAGCCGTTTTATGCGTGCTTACTTCTACTTCTGCTTGGTCCGCCAATATGGTGATGTACCTTTGGTGACCAAACAAATCACGGCAGAAGAAGTCAATTCGATAACACGGACTTCGGCGAATGAAATCTTTAAGTTCATCATAGATGAATGTGCGGAAATCCAATCATTGATTATCGAAGATTACAGTAATCTGGGAGAATTTTCCACAGGTACGGAAGAGACCGGTCGCGCGGACCGACTTGCCGTGCTCGCATTGAAAGCCCGTGCTGCCTTGTATTGGGCCAGCCCGTTGTTCAATCCAAGTAGTGACAAGGAACGCTATTATATGGCAGCTTTGTATACCAAAGAGTTGCTCGATGCTGCTGAAAAACGTGGCAAAGGCCTCACTGCCAACTATGCGGATTTGTGGGATGCCGGAAGTTTCAATACGCCCGGTATTATGAAAGAAATCCTCTACGGTCGCCGTTATTATAAAAGTTCATCCGGTGATAACTTAGTGGAAAGCAACAATTACCCTGTGGGCATTGAAGGTGGTGTGGGTGGAAACTGTCCTACTCAGAATTTAGTCGATGCTTACGATATGATCAACGGTAAATCAATCAGTGAAGACGGTTCGGGATATGATGAGAAGAATCCTTATCAGGATCGCGATCCGCGTCTGGAGGCTACGGTAGCTGTAAACGGTGCACAATGGCCTACTTATTCCGGTGCCGCTAAGATTGAAACATTCCAGGGGGGCATCAATGGTGAGCCTTTGACTGGCGCCACACCGACAGGCTATTACCTCAAAAAACTTTGTAACGGTGCCATCTCATTGGCCAGCAACAGCAAGTTTAAGGAGTCTCGCCATACTTGGCTGACTTTCCGTCTGGGCGAATTTTATTTGAATTATGCAGAAGCTGTATTCAAGTATCTGGGTGGTGCGGATATTACCAGCATGGAGTTCCCGATGTCGGCTCGTGCTGCTGCCAGCAAGACACGCCAACGTGCCGGTATGCCGGACTTTGAACAAGGAATGGATGCCAATACATTCTGGACTAAGTTGTGTAACGAACGCTTTGTTGAACTGGCTTTCGAGGGTCATCGTTTCTGGGATGTTCGTCGTTGGAAAGAGGCTGACAAATATTTCAAGAATATTGTTGAAATGAAGCTGATTAAGGAAGCCGATGGAAGCATTACTTACGTGCGCAAGAATGTATCACGTCAATGGGATGACAAGATGTATTTGTTTCCGATTCCTCAGTCTGAAAGATCGAAAAATCCAAATCTGACACAGAATCCAGGTTGGGAATAAAGGAATATATTTTAAACAAAAGTTATGTAAGGTAGAGATTGAATTCAATCAAGAAAGAAGAGCGACTGTGAAGCCGCTCTCTTTTCGTATAAATAATAATATACTAAGTTATGAGAAAAATACTATTAATTATGCTGTCGCTTCTATCCGTTCTTCAGATGGGAGCGCAGAGGACAATTGATTTATCCGGAGACTGGAAGTTTGAAATAGACAGGCAGGATATAGGAGAGAAAGAAAAGTGGTTTAACCAAACATTGCAAGATGTGATTGAACTGCCCGGTTCAATGCCCGAAAGGCTGAAGGGAGATGATGTAACGGTTCGTACCCAGTGGACTGGTAGTCTTTATGATAGTTCTTATTATTACAATCCATATATGGAGAAGTATCGCAGAGAAGGTAATGTAAAGCTGCCGTTTTTCTTAACGCCTGATAAACATTATGTAGGAGTAGCTTGGTATCAAAAAGAAATTAATCTTCCTGAAGATTGGAAAAAAGAACGTATTGTGTTGGTTCTGGAACGTCCGCATATTGAGTCTACTGTTTGGGTAAATGGGCATAAGGTGGGGATGCAGAATAGTTTATGTGTAGCACACATATATGATGTCACCCGATATGTACGTCCCGGAAAATGTAATATAACCATCAGAATAGATAATCGCATTAAAGAAATTAATGTAGGACCGGATTCACATAGTATTACAGACCAGACTCAGGGAAACTGGAATGGAATTGTGGGGCGGATATGTTTGCAGGCTACACCACATGTCTATTTTGATGATATTCAGGTATTCCCGGAACCGGAACAGAAACTCGCAAAAGTGAAATTGCGTATTAAATCTTCTAACAAAAGCTCAACCACAGCGCAGGTGAGATTGTCAGCTGAGAGTTTTAATGCAGAAAAGAAGCACATACTTCCGGTTTTAATGCAAGAAGTGAAAGTGAAACATGGCATAGCAGAACAAGAGATTGTTTTATCTATGGGGGATAATATGTTACTTTGGGATGAATTCCATCCGGCATTGTATAAATTGAAAGCTGAAATTATTACTGGTGAGGATAAAGAAGTAAGAGAGGTGCAGTTTGGTATGCGTCGTTTCGAAATTAAAGGCAAATGGTTTTATGTGAATGGTCGTAAGACTATGTTGCGTGGAACCGTGGAAAACTGTGATTTTCCGCTAACCGGTTATGCCCCTATGGATGTGGATAGTTGGGAGCGGGTATTTCGTATCTGTCGTAGTTATGGATTAAACCATATGCGTTTCCATTCTTTTTGTCCTCCGGAAGCTGCTTTTATAGCTGCGGATCTTGTCGGATTTTATCTGCAACCCGAAGGACCAAGTTGGCCAAATCACGGTCCTAAATTAGGATTGGGACAACCCATTGATAAATATTTGATGGATGAGACTATTGCATTGACCAAAGCCTATGGTAATTACGCTTCTTATTGTATGTTGGCATGTGGCAATGAACCAAGTGGGCGTTGGGTAGAATGGGTCAGCCAGTTCGTTGAATATTGGGAAAATACTGATCCTCGCAGGGTATATACCGGAGCCTCGGTTGGTGGCGGATGGCAGTGGCAACCCCGTAACCAATATCATGTAAAGGCAGGGGCGCGTGGTCTTACGTGGAGGCAGAAGCGTCCGCAGAGCACTGACGATTATCGTCTTCAGAGCCGTATTGATACCGTTAGCCAGCCTTATGTATCACATGAAACAGGACAATGGTGTGCATTTCCTAATTTCAATGAGATACGGAAATATACCGGAGTGAATAAAGCCAGGAATTTCGAGATTTTCCGGGATATTCTGAATGATAATCAGATGGGGGAACAAGCACAGTTGTTTATGATGGCGTCAGGGAAGCTGCAAGCTCTTTGTTATAAATATGAGATAGAAAAAACACTTCGTACTCCTGATTATGCAGGTTTTCAGCTCCTTGCATTGAATGATTATTCGGGTCAGGGCACGGCACTTGTCGGTGTACTTGATGTGTTCTTTGAAGAGAAAGGATATATCAATGCCCAGGAATGGAGGCGATTCTGCTCGGCTACTGTACCTTTGATGCGTACCGAAAAGTTTGTTTATAGTAATGATGAAACTTTTTCTGCCGATATTGAGGTTGCTCATTTTGGTGAGAAGGCTTTGACACAGGTTCCTGTAACTTATACGATAAAAGATGAATATGGGAAAGTGTATGTTCGGAACACTTTGGGAAACAAGGATATTCCAATAGGGAACCTTAATGGTTTGGGACGCATTGAATTTCCTTTGGAAAACATAGAGAAACCTGTCAAATTGAATCTGGAAGTTCGCATTGAAGGTACGGAGGCTGTAAATGACTGGAATTTCTGGGTATATCCCAAAGTTGTAGAACTGGTACAAGGAGATGTTTATTCAACAGATACATTGGATTCAAGAGCATTGGATGTTCTGAAAAAAGGTGGAAAGGTTTTAATTCTTGCTGCCGGGAAAGTGAGTTATGGAAAAGAAGTATCTCAGATGTTTACTCCTGTATTCTGGAATACTTCCTGGTTCAAAATGCGTCCTCCGCATACTACAGGTATTCTGGTGAATCCCAAACATCCGCTATTCCGCCAATTTCCTACAGAATACCATAGCAATTTGCAGTGGTGGGAGTTGCTGAACCGTGCTAATGTGATGCAATTTACTGATTTTCCTGCTGATTTTCAACCTACCATACAAAGCATAGATACTTGGTTTGTCAGTCGGAAAATAGGTATGTTATTCGAAGCAAATGTGCTGAACGGAAAATTGATGATGACAACTATGGATTTAGCTACGGATACTGATAAGCGTATTGTGGCAAGGCAGATGCATAAAGCTGTTTTAGATTATATGAACTCCGATTACTTTCGTCCGCAATTCACGATAGAACCGGAACGGGTCAGCGATTTGTTTACTAAGGTAGCTGGTAGTGTGAAGTCGTATACGAAAGATTCTCCGGATGAATTAAAGCCGAAGATCAAGTAGGGTATATAATTTCCTATCGAAAGTTTATAATTTTCCCAGCGATAGCCAATGCGTTCCCTTATAAGGAACATTTCGTCCCCTTATGGAGTACTTTTCGTCCCTCCATAAGGGGACGAAAAGTATTCCATGGGAGGACGAATTAGTAATAGCTATCGTATCCTTTCGTCATAGCCGGACAGGAAACTAATAATAAGGAGATTGTAACAAGATGCCCGCTGATGTTATTCGGCCTTGTACTCAAACCAATCATGTGTAGCTTTATTACGAGACAGCTTACTTTTACAGCTAAATGAACTTCTGGCTTGTTATATGGAATATGCTCGATTACCTCTTTTTTTCCAAGATGCTTCTTTATCAGTGCGATTCCTGTTTTATCTTTTAACAGGCTATAATACCCACAAAATCAACTTTGCACATAAAGGTTTACCGGGCGGGCAAGAGGATTATGATCTTTAATCATTATCTTGCCTGGAAAGACAGAAAAGTATTCTTGTTCTTTTAATGCCGCAGACATTAAAATGAAAAAAATCATTCGGTTGAAGACTAATTTATGGGGTATAATTAGCTTCGAACCGAATGATATAGAAATCAATTAATTACTTGATATTTACTCTGATTATTGAAGTAGATTTTCCAGAAACTCTATTTCGACAATTCTCAGTTCATATTTGGCCCTTTTGCTTTCATCTGATTTGTAAAGATCCAGTTCATTGGCTACCGGAGCTGCTACTTCGACAATTTGTCCGAAAGCATCTTCTTCACTGCTGCTCCCTTTTAGACGGATGGTGATTTCCTGAGTTAATACAGGTTTTACATTCAGATGGATATATCCGAGACTTTTTTCTGTGTCACCACTCCAGATGAGTTCTTCGCCCGCATATATTTCTAAAGGATAACTACGCATGCGCCATCCGGTCAGTTTCATGCAAATCTCATCTACGCGGGCCGGGCGATTCAGACGATAGGTGATCCAGGCGGTGCTGGCTTTGCCGTCATTCTTCCATTCACTCAGTTCATTGTCATCGTAACTGTTGGTTGCAGTTTCATTATTGGTGCCGGCCTTTACGGACTCAATGAAAACAGCTACTTTCTTGTCTGTATAAGACGGAGTCTGAGGAGTTTCTCCACGAGTAAGCCGCCCTTGCAACTCATTGGAAGGAATGTATTGGCTTAGTCCGTTCTTTACTTCTATAGGTAGAGATGTGAAATTTATTTCGGCTGATTGTAATCCGGCGGCACTTGCTTTGAGATGTACCTTGCCCGCTTCTGTAAGCGAACGTATCAAAACACGGTTCACGCCACATTCTACGGGAAGTTTCTGAGACAGAATATAGTTGTTTTCTCCTTGGGCTATACCTCCACGCCATTCTGCCGGACCTTCCATTTCAAAGGAAATCAAATCGTTGGCCAACGGGCAGCGTCTTCCGTCTTTATCTACTACTTCTACTTGTACCATAACCACGTCTGCGCCATCTGCTTTCCAGCCTGCAGGGCTTTGCATCAGATTTAACTGAATGCGTTCCGGTTTTCCTGCCGTCTGTAATTCTGTACGGCAACATTCTTTGCCGTTTTGATCATAACCTACGGCTTCCAGTTTTCCTGCTTCAAACTTGACATCATTATATGTATGCAGAAAGTGATATTCCTGTATGCTTTCTCCTAATGATTTTCCGTTCAGGAAGAGAGCTACACTGTCAGCGCTCGATACCACGTGTACAGGTTTGATTATACTTTCTTCATAGTTCCAATGACCGATGATATGAATACGCGGGTTCTCTGTATCAACCCAGCCATCCCACATGGTTTGCAAGGCATAGAAAAGATCCTTGGGTATGCGCATGGCATCGGTGGCTCCGCTTCTCCGGTAGTTTTCGACCCCGCGGAAGTGAGTATTACTGTCCGAGAAAATAATCTTAACGCCTCCCGAACTAACGCGGAATCCGGTTCCCGGGCGTTCACGCCAGTAGTCATACCAGCGTCTGATGTTCTCAATGGCAAATGAATCCTGATTCTGATTGTAAGCTCTTGCATCCACTTGTTTCTGTACTTTATTGGTTACTGTGGATTTATAGGCTTTGGAGCCTTCTCCATGCTTATGATATGGATAGCTGTAATTGTCCCAATATTTACGGAGCGCTTCATCCCTGCAATACTCTGTTGCCCACATCGGGTGATGGGCGCTTTTATTGATATAAAGCATTTCGCCTCCATATTCTGCTTCGCGGATATCCAGCATTTCACGTGAGCCGATGGCGCGTCCTCCATAAGGGTCATATTTATCACGTATGGCTTTCATTTCAAGCATGTGTTCTCTGCTGATGGACTCGTTGCCCGATTCGTAGAATAAGATACTCGGGTTATTACGGTTGTAAATGATGGCATCCCGCATCAGTTCTGTGCGCTGTTCCCATTGGCGTCCTTGTCTGTCTTTTTCAGAGTCACCAGCAGGCATGGCCTGAATAAGGCCTACACGGTCACACGATTCTATATCTTGTTTCCAAGGAGTGACGTGCATCCAGCGCACCAGATTGGCGTTGCACTCTACCATCAGTCCGTTGCTATAATCGCTTAGCCAGGCAGGGACTGATAAACCTAAAGCAGGCCATTCATTGCTTGTGCGCTGTGCAAATCCCTTCATTTGGAGTACGCGGTCATTCAACCAAATTTTACCATTCCCAAAGCGCGTTTTGCGGAAACCGGTGCGGGTGGTTACTTCATCTGTTTTCTTTCCATCAATCCATAGACTGGTTTTCACAGTATACAGATAACCATATCCCCAACTCCAAAAATGCAGATTATCTACTTCTGCGGAGGCTTTTACTACTGCTGTTTCGCCCGGTTGCAAAGTTATGCTTTCGCCAGACATCGTTTTTACAATTTTACCTTCACGGTCTTGAATCTCAACCTGATATGCAACTTGTTGTTTTTTTCGGTATTCATTCTTGATTTCCGATTCTGCATGTATGATGGCTTTACGTGACTTTACCTGGATGTTTTCGGCGTATATATAGACGCCTGTTGTCTGCAGGTTACTGTAAAGGGGCAGGGTCTGATATAATTTATCTGTCAGATGTAGCCATACATTTTTAGGAAGGCCGCCATAATTGGCGTTGAAATTACGGTCATTCCATTGAAATTTGGTGTTAGTACCTCGTTCTCTATATTGCCAGTTGTTGTCTATACGCAGGGCGATGACATTTTCTTTATTATAAGATATGTAAGGGGTAAGGTCGAAACCTACTGCCATGACTCCATTTTCATGCAGGCCGATATGTTTGCCATTGATATAGAAGTCAGCGGCTTGCCGTACTCCTTCGAATTCTATAAATACTTTTTTCCCTTCGCTACCGGCAGGTAATCGGAAATGTTTGCGATACCATACGATAGTATCTGTCAGTTCGTCAATACTATAACGGAATGCTTCATCTTCATTGAAAGCATGGGGTAAAGTGACTTTTTTCCAACTGTTATCAGTATACTTCTGTTGTTCGGCTCCGTTTGCATCACCAACAGAAAGCAGCCAGTCCGAATTAAAATTGTATTTATGCCTCACGTCGTTATTTGAGGCTACCGAATAATGACTAATACATAGAATAGTCCAAAATAATAATAAAACTTTCTTTTTCATGGAATTTAATTTATCAGTATTAAAGCCGCAAAAATAAGCCAGAATACATTTTGTTCCGATGGAAAAGAATACGGATGCATGTAATATTGTTGTTTATTTCGTTTCCTCCAGAGTTTTCTCTCCTCCTTTTTGATATACGGAAGGAGAAATACCGAATTGTGCTTTAAAGCATTTACTAAAATAGAACGGATCATTGATGCCTACTTTGTATGAGACTTCTGCCACAGTGAGGTGTTCTTCCGATAGTAATAGCTCTGCAGCTTTTTTCATACGAATGATACGTAAATATTCATTCGGTGAATATCCGGTCACTCCCCGTAGTTTCTTATAGAACACAGTTCGTCCCAGTTTCATCAGTTGGGCAAACTCTTCTATGCTGAAATCGGAACGGGAGATATTGGCTTTCAGTATAACATCCAGACGGTCGGTGAATTCTTTATCCCGGTCGGTAGAATACATAGCTGCGTGCACAATGCCTGGTTCATTAGAGAATTTCTCACGAAGTTTTTCACGTTGTTCTATTAGCCGGAATACCCGTGCCAGTAAGAATTTGAAACTGAATGGCTTTGATATATAGGCATCTGCCCCGGACTCAATTCCTTCCAGTTGCTTTTCCGGAGAACTGAGTGCCGTTAAGAGAACAATGGGAATATGGCTTGTGGCAAAGTCCGATTTAAGTCTTCTGGTGACTTCAAATCCAGTCATGCCTGGCATCAGGACGTCGCAGATAATTAAATCTGGCTCATAGGTACGGGCTTTTTCGAATCCACTTGTCCCGTCTTCGGCAACTTCTACTTCGAAGTAAACTCCGACTTCTTCCTTCAATAGTTCCCGGATTTCATTATCATCTTCGATAATAAGTACCTTCCGCTTGTTTAGAGGGGTTACTGCTTTTGGAGAAATTGAAGCTTCCTCGGAAAGCTCTGGCAAACATGGAGTTTGCTCCTCGTTCTCTTTTAGCAACACGTTGCCTGGTATGAGAAAATCTTTTTCGGTATATACGGTTTTATCTGTAGGAATACGGACTGTAAAGATGGAGCCTCCATTTTCATTATCCTTATATTCGATTGTACCTTTGTGCACTTGCACTAATTCATGGGTCAGATGTAAGCCGACTCCTATACTATCACCCGAGAAACTGCTCTGCATAAATCGTTTGAACAGCTCATGCTGTTTTTCTTTAGGGATACCGACTCCTGTATCGGATACTTGAATTTGCAGGATTTTCTTTGTTTCATCCACATTTATGGTAAAGATGACCGTTCCGTTTGCAGGAGTATATTTGAAAGCATTTGATAGCAGATTATAGGTCACTTTGTCTAGGTTTCCTTTGTCAATAAACATTTTGTAAGATAATACAGAAGGCTCAAAGCGGAAATTCATATTTTTTTGTTCTGATATATCCTTGAAACTCAGAAATATTTCATAGAGGAAAGCGATCACATCCGTTTCCTCTAAAGAAAGTGCCAGTTTGTTATTCTGCATTTTTCTGAATTCCAACAACTGATTGATAAGCCTCAACATACGTTGGGTATTCTTATTCATGGTTTGTAATGGAGATGCTAATTCACGCGGAACATTGCTGACGCGCTGTATTTTCTCCAATGCTCCTTGAATCAAGGTAAGAGGAGTACGGAATTCGTGAGAGATGTTTGTGAAGAAGACTAACTTATATTCTGTCAGTTGTTTTTCTACATTGATACGGTTGTGCAGACTATTAAAATTGTTGGCAATGCGATATGCAAAATATAGAACTATTATTAACAGTATGGTGTATCCCAGCATGGCCCAACTGCTTTTCCAGAATGGGGGAACAATGACGATTTTTAAAGTAGTTTCATCTTCATTCCATATCCCTGCACC
>CAMTFK010000081.1 GCA_947071285.1 uncultured Bacteroides sp.
CTCCGATTCTCTATCGTACTTATGAATATGATATTGTTACTCAGCCGGGAGAAGATTATTATTTGGAACGTGCAATGTAATAAAGGTTAGGTTTTATATTAGTTTACCGCCGTCTGCAGAGTATTACTGTCATGGGATACTTGCAGACGGCGGTTTTTTATTGTTGTTGTTCTTCTTCGGACTCAGTGGAACCTAAGCGCTTTTCCATATAGTTTGTGGGTGATACACCGTACAACTCTTTGAATGCTGTGGAAAAGTAAGCTATGTTGGTAAAGCCTGTAAGCGTTGCTACCTCAGTGATACTGTGATACTTATCGGCCAATAATGAGGCAGCCTGTTTTAATCGTACATTACGTATCAGATCACGGGTAGATTGATTGGTCAGCTCTTTCAACTTGCGGTGAAGATGCACGCGGCTGATGCCTACTGCAGTGGCTATCATCTCAACATTCAGGTTCGGATTACTGAGGTTATCGTTGATTACTTTCATCACTTTGTTCAATAATTTGTCGTCGGGTGACTGTACATTTAACTTATGCAATTTGTCTTCCCGTATCTGATTGCCGCTGAAACTGTTACGCAGCACCTCCCGGCTTTTGATAAGGTTCAGCACAGTTTTTCTCAATATTTCAATATTGAATGGCTTAACGAGATATGCGTCTGCGCCGGTCTCCAAACCTTCCAATCTATCTTCTTCTCTTGACTTGGCTGTCAATAGGATAACAGGTATATGATTCACTATCACATTTTGTTTTATCTTCCGGCAAAGGGTCAATCCATCCATTTCAGACATCATGATGTCACTGATAATGAGGTCCGGCGCTTTCTTCAGAATCATAGCAAGTGCTTCTTTACCGTTGGTACATTCGTGCATATGAAAATCGCTTGCCAGTTCCTGACATATATATTTGCGTATTTCTTCATCATCTTCTACAACTAATACGTGATTTTTTGTCTTGGAACGCACCTTTAGGTCTTCTTCATCTGTGGGTGAAGGTGTAGGTAATGCTGTAGTGATGTGCGCAGGAGCATAGTTATTGGAAGAAAACTCATCAATCTCTTCTGCCGTCAAGTGGTCTTTGCCTAATGGGAGGCGGATAATGAAGCGGGAGCCCGGTTTCCCCTCGTTGCTTTCGACTAGTATCGTGCCATGATGCAATTCTATTAATGAACGGCTCAGGTGCAAGCCAATGCCGGTACCTATATTAGAATTGTTGTGGCTGTTGCGGATCTGATAAAAGCGTTCAAAAATTCGTCCCATCTCTGCTGGGTCAATGCCAATACCGCTATCTTCTACCACAATCTCAAAATAGTGTTGCAGAGTTTTAGAAAACTCCGGATTTTCACCTATGCGTAGATAAATATTGATTTCACCATTCTCCGGCGTAAATTTGAAGGCATTGGAAAGTATGTTCAGAATTACTTTATCGAAATTCTTCGGATCTATCCAAACTTGTAGTCTTTCTACTTCCGGGTGGAAATTCAGGGTGATATGTTTAGTCTTTGCCTGATATTCAAATGTGTTATAAAGGTCGTGCATAAATCCTACAATATCCATCTCCTGGAACTTCAAAGCCATCTGTCCTTTGTCGATTTTGCGGATGTCCATCAACTGGTTTACCAATCGGAGTATGCGTTCGGCATTCCGGTAGATGGTGTAATAGTTCTTCTGCCGTTCTCCATCCTTATCTATAGCTATCAATTTCTGTAGCGGACTTATGATGAGGGACATCGGAGTACGGATTTCATGGGAAATGTTGATAAAGAATTGTAGCTTTGCTTCATTGATCTGTTCCGCATGTATATGCTCCATTATTTCCTGACGGGCACGATAGCGATGGCGCACTTGTATGATGATAATATAAATGATGCCCAGTGCTAAGATTATATATATTAGTTTAGCCCAGCCGGATGCATACCAGGCTGGGAAAATGGTAATTGTTATTTCCTTTGTATCGGAGTAGTAATTATAATCTTTGGCTTTTATTTGGAACGTATAGTTGCCTGGGGCCAGGTTACTGAATGAAACTCGATTTATGCCTTGTTGCAGGCTGACCCAATTTGAATTGTTGAGGGAATACATGTAAGTAATCCGTTCCGGACTATAAAATTCCATAGCAGAAAACTCAATACTGAAAGAATTGTCTTTGTGAGATAATTGAAAGAGCTCCGCATCCATAATTGCTGTATTTACAATCTCATAATTTCCGGATTTCATTCCTTTCTTGATGGTCTTTTCATGAATATTAAAATCTGTAATCCGTATTTCCGGTTTTTTATTGGGATTGGTAATCTCCAGTGGATTGAAGTAGGTGATACCACCGGTTCCTCCGAATATGATTTCTCCTGTCGGATCGGTAAAACCTACCCCTTTGCTAAATTCATTGCCTTGCAATCCATCATTGGCATAAAAGTTTATGAAACTAGGATTCCTGGTGTTATAACGGCTGATTCCGTAGCCTGTACTAATCCAGAGATATCCGTTATCATCACCTTGGATGGAGCAAATAAGGTTGCTGGGTAAGCCATCTTCCATGGTGTATTCGTGAGTAGACATTGTTTTGGGATCCAAATAATTTAACCCTCTGGACGTACCGATCCAAATGCCGCCGTTCTGATCTTGGTATAGGGCATAGACAACATCACCGGGTAATATCCTTTTAGTTTTAAGAGGGCTATTGAAATTCATTGTTTTTATATCCAGACAAGCTAGGCCATCATAAGTGCCTATGTATAATTTGTCATCGGCGGTGTGTAGCAGGCAATTGATCCATGAATTATGTAGCATTTCCGGCTTTCCCCATTCTGCTATGGTTTCATACGTGTGGCATCGGTTAATTTTGCCTGTATTTATGTCCATATAAAAAATGCCAGCCCCCATGGTTCCTATCCATAGATTCTTGTCGTTATCCTCGGCAAAACAATAGACACTTTGTACCAGATTTGATCGGTCGTCTACAAGATTCAAATAGGTACATTTTCCTGTTTTGGTATCCATTTTCGCCATACCATTCAAGTAGGAACCTATCCATAGGTTATGATTGGAATCTTCGTAGATACTCATTATGGTAGAAGGAACAGAGTGGGGACTTTCCGAAGTTGTGAAATGTACATTCTGTGTGCCATCGGGAGAAATACCATAGATTCCATCGTTATCAGTACCTACCCATAAAGTTCCGATGTGATCTTTAAAAACAGACATAACACAACTTGAACCGATTGTGTTGTTAACGGCTGATTTGAAGCCAATGTATTTGAATTCATTGGTTGTTGCAGGAATAATCATGACCCCTTTCTGGAAGAATCCCAGCCAGAGGTTTCCTAATCTGTCTTTTTGGATAGAGTGAACTTTAGCTTTATTCAGATTAAAGGTAGTGACATTGAGGTTGCTATCCTGCATTTTCTTTTTCTGAATATCGTAAATTTTAATACCATTTCCGTCTGTTCCAATATAGATTTCATCCTGATCTGTTGGATATAAGATTTTGATAGGAAGGTTAGAATCAGGACTATATACAATAGGAGTAAATGTCTCTGTCTGGTAGTTATATTGAAATAATCCCTTTTGCAGACTTCCCATATATAGATTCCCATATCTATCTTCGCAAATGCTTGAGATCGTATTCCATGCTATTCCCTTTTCGCTTAAATATTGCTTTTGCTGCTTGTTATTGTCTATTCGGAATATGCCATTGTCTCCTGTTGTTACCCATAAGAATCCTTGCTTGTCTTCATATAAACAAGTTATCAGTCTACTTGGGATGGTCTTATCTATTTGTTGTACTACCATGTTGTCACCTTGCGTTTCTAATGAAAACAGGTTGTGTCCCGATGTGCCGACGAGTATTTCTCCGTTTTTACGTTCGATTATGGAAGATATATTAGCCTCTGCTTTGCCTCCATTGATAAACTTCATAGGAATAGTAGTGAACATATCGGTTTCCCGATCATAGATCTGCAGTCCCTTCAGGCTACCGACGAAAAGACGTTTCCGGCTATCTTCATAAAGCACGCGAACATAATTGTTCAATAGAGAATTAGGATTCCTTTTATCGTGTTTATATACGGTAAATTTAGCTCCGTCATATCGATTCAGGCCGTCCTCCGTTGCAATCCAGATAATTCCATCCTGGTCTTGATAGACTTTATTTATCATACTGCTTGACAGCTCTTTGTCAACAGTAAACATTCTGCCCTCTTGAGCATAACACAAGTTGCTGAATAAGAATAAGCAGATTAGATATAATATTGTATTTTTCATATCTTATTAATTTTCTGCCCACAAATATAGTTAATATCAGCTATACTTTCTTTTAAAAAGAAAACTAATATTCTTTTAATATACTTATTCTAGAGTTTTTCTGTTGAGCAAATACGAAAAGATGTAATTGCTATTAAAGAATAGTGCGACAATCTGTTTAATTTCATCCTCTCCGTTATGGGTGCAATATTATTTAGATGATTTGTTGAAATTTATTAATGGTTGCGTAGTCTTTTGTAACTGTTTGACTATCAATGTGCTTTGGTTGTGCTGTATTCAGTTGTATACTGAACCCTATTCACTATACGACTGAATGGCATTCACTATACGACTGAATTAGGTTCAGTATACGGCTATTTCTTGAGTAGATGTTATTTGTAAAAATAATTGGTGAGTGCATCGAGTGTAAGCGGGCTTTGAGAGAACGATTCCGGTAGAATACCTGCGAATCGTTCATCTCTCAAATTCAACCCATTTTGTTTACGAGCAGGAAGATTTGAAGAAGCTTCGTGATACTTTCTGCCGTTTCATTATCTCCTTTCATTCAGCATCTCCCTTGTAGGACATTCGTGGTTGTCAATCGGAAGTTTCACCTGTTTCAAGTCATCCAATTCATGTATCGGGCGTTCGATGTCGTAAGGAATCCGCATACCTGAATATTCCATGAAGTAGAGTAGGCAGGCATCTTTCCACCATGTGGCATCACGCGCCTGTATTTTCAGGCGTGACTGCACGTCTTTGAAACGTTCCATGTCGATATAATTCTCTGTTAGGTCCCATTTTCTTTGAAAACTTCTGACTTGCTGCACACCTCTGTCGTAGCGGAAGCAGAGTTCGTCCCATAATGTACGCCCGCTTTGCATGGTGTGAGTCCATGGGGTGTGATGGAACCAAAGCAGGTACTCATCTGGACAAGTGTTGATGTCATCGTAGAGATGGTAAAGCGAGTCGGGATACTGTGCGGTGGCATTGCTTCCGGTATGGCTGCGGTCGAAGCCGAGTCCCGCTTTATCAGCCTTGTGATAATAAGAGGGCATCCAGTCGGGACGTGCGCCGGGGATGTCACACCAAGGTTCTGGACCATAATGGTGTCCCCAGGCAAACAGGTGGTGGAGGCCGAGGGGCATCATGTAGTCCACTACGGCTTCACGGCTTTGCATCATCATTTGCCAGACTTCATAGGCAATGGGGGCATGTTGTGGGTTGTGCGCATCAAAGAATGTCTGTTTCAACCACTCTTCCGCTATTGTTTCGGAAGATAACTCAGGATTCCAGGCGAGGCGACCGAAAGCATACCAGTTGGACTGTGCAAAGGGATGTCCGCACCAATTGGCATCTGTTCCGATATTGGCAACGCCTGCCATTGCTTTTAGTGAAGAAGGTTGTACGAAATCGAAAAATTCTTTCCACATAGGGGCAAGATAGGCAAGGTGGTTGGAGAAGCCCAGGTATTCTTGTGTAATCTGGAACTCAACCATCTGTGCGGTCTTGGGCATGGCACCGAATAGAGGACTATATGGTTCGCGAGGCTGGAAATCGACCGGGCCGTTCTTTATCTGCACGATGACATTATCGCGGAATTGTCCGTCCAACGGTTGGAACTCCAGATAAGCCTGTTTGGCGCGGTCGGCATCGCTGGGACTGTAAACAAAGGCACGCCACATGATAATGCCTTTGTAAGGTTTCACTGCATCCGCTAGCATATTGGCACCTTCGGCATGACTGCGGTTGAAGTCACATGGGCCCGGCTGTCCTTCGGAATTGGCTTTCACGAGGAAGCCGCCGAAGTCGGGGATGAGGCGGTAGATTTCTTTGGTCTTGTTCTTCCACCAAGCAATGACTTCTTTGTCCAACGGGTCGGCAGTAGAAAGACCGCCTAATTGCATGGGGGAAGCGAAGTTGATGGAGAGATACACACGGATGCCATACGGGCGGAATACATCTGCCAGTGCTTTTACTTTCTCCAGATATTCGGCGGAAAGGATTTGTGAGGAGGCATTTACGTTGTTGATGACTGTGCCGTTGATGCCGATGGAAGCATTGGCGCGGGCATAGTCTGCATAGCGACCGGAGAGGGTGGAAGGCAAGGCTTCCCAATCCCATAAAGAGCGTCCGGCGTAACCCCGTTCAATGCTGCGGTCCAGATTATCCCAGTGATTGAGGATGCGCAGGTCGTAAGCGGGACTTTCCTTGATATTGAGTTTCGAGAAATCTACTGCACTGGTGTCTTGCAGCCTCAGCAGGTGGAAGGCTCCGTAAAGTAGTCCGCGTTCTCCGGCGGAGGTGATGGTTATCTTTCGCCCATCATCTGAAGTGAGGAGGCAATATCCTTCTTCACCTATAGCACGTGTTTCTTTGTTTCGCTGGAGGGTTAATGTGACGGGCACACCTTTCCAGCCTTTACGCAACTCGGTGGTGGCGATGTCCAGCATGGCTGATTGCTTATTACAGGATATGGTTGCGTTCCCGTCTGTGGAGTACCGGAGCCACAGGCGACTGCCGTCTTCGGCTGAAACAGGCACGAGAAAGCATATAATAAAGAGCAGGGAAAATAGTTTCTTCATAAACAGGGATTATTGATTGATTATTGGTCGGAGGGGTAGCGTACCCCCCATTCTTTGCGCAGACTGTCCATCAGGCGCATGATGCGCAGAGTTTCGGTATGGGGCATGAAGGGAGATTCGAGCCATCCGTTCTTCAGGGCTTCCATAGAGGCGTATACCTGATACTCATATCCGGTGATTTGTGGCGGGCAATTGTAGACGGCTACGGTTTGATAGTCGTCCGTCACTACTGTAATCCGTTGCGGGTTATTGATATTCTCTACAATTATGTGTCCTTTTTCACCGGAAATAATGCCTTGGCGGTCGGTCATGCTCAGCATGGTGCTGTGCAGTATGGCAATTTTCCCATCTTTAAAGGTGAGGGTTATGCTGTTTTGGGCATCCACTCCTGTATCGGTCTTGATGCAGGTTGAAGTGATATTCTCAATCTCGGTGCCGAATACCATGGAGGCGAAGTTCAGTGTATATACTCCCAGGTCGAGCAATGCCCCACCTGCAAGTGCAGGTTGCCGGAGCCGTTCGCGGTTGCCGATGGGATAACCCAAGTTGGCAGACAACGTCATGGGACGTCCGATGATATCACTTGCTATGATTTCGTTGATGGTTTGCGATAAAGGCATGTAGCGTGTCCAGATGGCTTCGGTGATGAAGAGGCTCTTTTCTTTGGCAAGCTTCAGCAATTCTTCCGCCTCGCGGGCATTGGAGGTGAATGCTTTTTCGCACAATACCGCTTTGCCATGCAGCAAACTCATACATGCATGTTTGTAGTGGTGTGAGTGGGGAGTGGCAATGTATACCAACTCCACTTGTTCATCAGCAAGCATCTCTTCATAGGAACCATAGGCACAGGTGAACCCCCACTTTTCGGCAAAGTCGTGTGCGGTTTGCAACTGGCGGGAAGCAATTGCGTAAGCTTCCACACCTTTCATTCCCATGAGGGTGATTGCCATTCTCTCGGCAATCCATCCGGTACCTATGATTCCTATTTTTACTGCATCCATATGGTTGATTATCGGTTAATCCAGTCCTTCGATGGTGATGATACGTCCGTCGGCATCGTATTCCAGTTCGCATACTTTCAGACTGCGCAACCAGGTACGTCCGCCTGAAGGCACACTGTCATGATGGAACAGATACCATTTGCCTTTGTATTCTGCAATGGCATGATGGGTGGTCCAGCCCACTACCGGGGTAAGGATAACGCCCTGATAGGTGAACGGGCCGTATGGGTTGTCACCGATGGCATAGCACAGGCGATGGGTATCTCCGGTGGAGTAGGAGAAGTAATATTTTCCGTTGTACTTGTGCATCCAGGAGGCTTCGAAGAAACGGCGGTCGTTATCTCCGGCAGTCAACGGTTGACCGTTCTCATCCAAGATGACTACGGCTTTTGGCTCTTCGGCAAATTGCAGCATGTCTGCACTGAGTTTGGCAACACGTGCGGGGATGGACGGCTCATTGTCTGCGGGGAAAGTAGCGCCGCTTTCCAAGGCTTTGTTGTCACGGTAACGTTGCAACTGTCCACCCCAGAGACCGCCGAAGTACATATAATAATTACCGTCGCCGTCATCCAGTACGGCAGGGTCTATACTGTAGCTTCCGCGCATAGGGTCGGGCTGGGGAATAAACGGTCCTTCGGGACGGTCGCTGATGGCAACGCCGATACGGAAGATGTCGTTTTGGTCTTTCAACGGGAAGTACATATAATATTTGCCGTCTTTCTCCGCTACGTCACAGTCCCAGAGTTGGCGTCCTGCCCAGGGAATGTCTTCGGTGGTGAGCACAAGGCCATGGTCAGTGATTTCTCCATGCATAGGGTCATCGGTAGAGAAGATGTGATAGTCTTTCATGTTGAAGTGGTCTCCGTTGTCATTTTCGGGTATGCCGCTTTCCCAGTCGTGCGACGGGTAGATGTATAGGCGGTCGTTGAATACATGAACGGCAGGGTCTGCCATATAATTTCCGGGTACTAAGTATCTTTTTTCTTTTTTCATGACTATATAATTTAAAGGGTTATTCTTGTTTGTTAGTTATGATAGTTTCCTGTTGCGTAAATCCCCACCATCGTACCGGTGAAACCACCGGCAGTCTGTGTGCTTATCAGGTCGGCGGAAACCGGTTCGCCTACTTGTGTCCACTGGCCTTTGGGGCTGGTGGCATAGCTGAAAGTATAATTCACGGCATCGTTTCCTTCTACTTTCAGATAGATCTTTCCGTTGGCTTTGGATAGGGGGACACTTGCCTGATTGCAGAGTTTTCCACGGCTGTATGCTTCCAGTGAGATTGCAGGTTTACCTTCCTTATCCAGTGTTTTTCCGAAGCGAATATAGCAATAATCATTCTGGAAACAGGTGATACCTGCAAAATCTCCTTGTTGCTCGGGCGTAAAGTCGAGGGCAGTCTGGGCGGTGAATGTCCAGTTGTTTATCCAACGACCGATGGCGGCGGGTTGCCGCTTATCACTGAGGTCGCTGCTGCTGGCGGTCAGAATGAGCTGACCTTTACTTCCTATTTCATAGCAAGGCACCAGTGGGGTGCGGATGAAGAAGGCTTCTTTTGACAATCCGTTGGCTGTCCAGAGTGGTGTAGGACCGTAAGGACGGTCGGCTGTGTAAGTAATAGTTTCGCCCTCGGGCAGAATCACCGGCTGGTTTTCTTTCCAGGTGACGGGGAGCATGAAAGTTTCGCGTCCCATTACGTCGTGCCCGCCTTTGTAGGGACGAACGCCGAGGAAGACAGCATACCAATCACCTTCGGGCGTCTGCACGAGGTCGGCATGACCGACGCAAGTGACAGGATTTGGACGGTCGTCCGGCAATCCGCGTTGCGTCAGTATCGGGTTGATAGCGCAAGGTTTGAAAGGACCCAAAGGAGAATCGGAAGTAAAGACTACTTCTGAATGGTTAGGTCCTGTTCCACCTTCGGCAGCCATCAGATAATAAGTTCCGTTGATGTGGTAGAGGTGTGGTCCTTCTATCCAGACAGGGTGCTTCGATTTGTCTACCCCTCCGTCGATAATCACCTTTTGTTTTCCTACGGTGCAGCCGTTCTTCCAGTCGAATTCACGTATCCAGATGGCACGATGACCGTCGTATTCCGGCTCTCCGGCGGGAGCGTCGTTGTTCACTATGTATGCTTTTCCGTCTTCATCAAAGAGGAAACCGGGATCGATGCCGCCCACTTCGGGCAGGAATGTAGGATCGCTCCAATTGCATTGTTTCGGGTCGTCGGTAGTGACGAAAAAGTTGCCGCCGCCATCTACGGCAGTGGTTATCATGTAGAACAACCCGTTGTGCGGATTATACTTGATATCCGGGGCATAGATACCGCCACTGATGCGCAGACCGTCGTACATGGGCAGTTGCGAGGGACGGTTAAGGACGTAACCCAACTGCTCCCAATTCGTCAGGTCGGTACTGTGCCAGATAGGCACACCGGGGAAAAAGGCGAAAGAGGAATTGACTATATAATAATCGTTCCCTACGCGACAGATGCTGGGGTCGGGGTAACAGCCGGGGAGAAGAGGGTTGAGAAGTTGACGAGGGACTGCGTTGTCATTGCTTTCCTTGTCAACTTCCTCCTTGTCAACTGAGTAGCTGAATTCGTAGAATTCTGCTACTTTAGGTTCCAATATCTCTTTCAGGAAAGGTTTGGGCTGATATGAACGGTCAAAGAGCAATGGATATTCGCGTCTTCCGGCCATAGGCCAGTCATTCTTCCAGGAGTCGCCGTCTGATACGCCCCATGCTGTCACACGCGTGATGACATCGGAGTGCTTCATGAAAAGTTCCATGAACGATTTCATACGGGCATTCCATAGCTGTGATATACTGTCCGGGAGAGCCTCCGGGTAAGGATTCAAGGCTTTCTCAAAAGCTACTTTATCAGCAATGTTTGCTCCACGGTTCAATGTGGGGAGGGCACTCATATCCCATTCCGTAATCATGATTTTGGCACCTGTTGCGGCAAATGCAAGGATGCTGGTTTCATAATCACCGATACTTGGGTAGTCCAGCCCCATATGTCCCTGCATGCCGATGGCATCTACACGCAGCCCTTTCTCTTTCAGTGACCGAACCATGCGTGCCACGCTGTCCCGCCGCCCGCGTTCGTGCATGCCGTAATCGTTATAATATAGTTCCGCATCCGGATCGGCCTCATGCGCAAACTGGAAAGCCAGTGGAATGTATTCTTCGCCCAATATCTCATAGAATTTGCTCCGGCGGTAACTTCCGTCGTTTTCAATGGCTTCGTTCACTACATCCCAGCCTTTGATGCGGCCTTTATACCTCCCCACAATGGTATGTATATGGTCTTTCATCCGTTGTTTCAGTACTTCAGGCGAGACGTTCTTTCCATCAGCATCCACACAGAACCACGGCGACAACTGCGAGTGCCATATCAGGCAGTGCCCGATGATGAACATTCCGTTCTCTTCGCCGAACTTGACGAACTCATCCGCCAAGGTGAAGTCGTAGCGGTCTTCTTCGGGATGAATCACTTCGCTTTTCATGCAGTTTTCTGCTACGATGGAATTGAAGTGACGCTGCACGATGCGGACTGCGCTGGTGTCGCGCCCTGCTGCCTGTTCGGAGTTGAGGGCGACACCCATAAGGAATTTATCACCGAGAATGCCTTTCAGTGTCGGAACTGTAACTGCGGGTTTGTCGCTATTGCAAGCTATCAGTGCAGCAGTGCAGACGAATAAAGCTATATCCTTTAATTTCATGCTATGGCTTGGGTATGATTAGTAATCAGCTTTATTTCTACGTTCGGTCAACTCGGCTTGTATCTGTTCATTATATTTCTTTGTGATGGGGTAGAACCACAGTGCAATGACACCCACAAAGAACGTTACTGCCGGGATGATGCTGGATGAGAGCACAATACCATGAATAGCCGATTCGCTTTGTGCCACGCCCGCTCCCGATACATATCCGAAGCCGGAAAGCAGGAAGCCCAGAATGGCACCGCCCACACCCAAGCCGGCTTTCAAAGCGAACACTACACCGGCAAACACGAACCCTGTTGCACGGCGGTGGTTTACATATTCCGAATGGTCGGCTACGTCGGCAATCATTGCCCAAAGTAATGGAACAGTTGGTGCATATGCCAGGCTCTTCAGGAAGTTTAGTACAAACATGGTTTCCACATCCGTTTCGTTGGGGAAATAGAAGAATGCCGTGAACAATGCCGTCAGCGCCAGACAAACGATAAATACCGATTTCTTTCCGAAGCGGTTTGCCAGGAAGCCGGACAGGAAGATAACACCGAAGAACTGTACTATGGCACCCAACATATTGAACACACCGAAACCAACTTCATAGGCCTTTTCGGGACTGCTGACAATGAGCCCGAAGGCGTTCAATATTGTATAGCCTACACTGTCACTGGCCTGTGTAGCCACCAGCCCGAGTTTATCGAGAAA
Source organism: uncultured Bacteroides sp. (assembly GCA_947071285.1). Lineage (GTDB taxonomy): Bacteria > Bacteroidota > Bacteroidia > Bacteroidales > Bacteroidaceae > Bacteroides. The sequence goes on from CAMTFK010000081.1 coordinate 12,254, forward strand.
TGCATACAGCGCACCGGCATCCACATAATTCTCAAAATAGTAGTTCATAGCACTTCCCCACATGGCAAGGGTGGTGAAGAGGAAGAGCGTCAGGATGAACATGGCCCTCCAAGGGATATTCTTGAATACGTCCTTGATATCTTTCTTGGTATCTGTCTTCTGGCTTGCCGGTGGCGTGATACGCTCGCGACTGGAGAAGAAGGTGATGACCAGGAACACGAAACCAATCACTGCAAACAAAGATATGGTACACAACCAGCCATGTCCCTTGTCACCGCTTTCGCCTGCGAACTTGCTTACCAACGGAAGCGTCAGACCTTGTACAATGAACTGTGCAATGGTGGCGGACACGAAGCGGATGGAGGTAATGCTTGTGCGTTCTTTGATGTCGCTCGACATCACACCGCCCAGTGATGCATAGGGTGTATTATTAAAGGAATACAGCGTCATCAATAAGGTATAAGAGATGGTTGCATATACTGCCACCAGCCCTTTGTCCTCGATGCCGGGATTATAGAATGCAAGTACGTAGAACACCATGAACGGCAGTGCCGTCCAAAGTACCCACGGGCGATACTTGCCCCATTTACTTTGTGTCCGGTCGGACAGTATACCTACGGTCGGGTCGACGAAAGCGTCCACAATGCGGGCAATCAGCATGACCGACCCGGCAATGGCACCTTCCAGACCGAAGACATCGGTATAGAACTTAGTTTGGTAAATCATCATCATCTGGAACACGAGGTTCGCAGAGCAATCTCCTAAACTATAACCGATCTTTTCGGCCATAGACACTTTTTGACTTAGTGCATTCATGTTTATATTTTCAGTTATTTATTTATATTCATACAACTTCACGTGCAAGATGCGGAAATCTCCTGTAGAGATGCGTACATGGCGTCCTTGGTGGTCCTGGTCGCCATTCAGGCGGCGGATATAGGAGAAAGTACCGTCTTCATTCACTTTCACCTCATCCACTGAACCGATGCCGCAGCGAGCACCCTTCCATGCCTGCTTATCACTTACCACTCCATTACTAATCATTTTCTTTCCTTTTCCTCCCGTCTGGGCGAAACCGTCTTCTCCCAAAGCCTGTGTTTTGACTTGATTTTCAGTGACTTTCTCAAACTCAACGACGATGCCGCTGCCTGCCACGATATATTCATTCGGAGCAAGTTTCAGCAAGATGCCACCGCCTTCGGGCCATGTGCTCCCGTCCCGGGCACGCGGGTCCCAGGGAAGGGTGAAGAAGTGGCGGCAGGTTATTTTTAAGTCATCCTGATAGAGGATGCTCTCTTTGTTTTCCTGGTCGAAGAGCATCCCTCTCATTGCGCCCCTGCCTTGATATTGGGTCAGGAGCGGCATTAATTCTTTCAATGTCTTATAGCTTTTCACCAACGGAGCATCGGGAGAGTTGGAACCATCCTCAATGGAGAACGGGCTGATGCCGATGGCGTCATGTTCACCGAAGATGTAGAAAGCTCTTACACCGTTATTGTCCGTCAGTTTGATTTCGGGGATGAACAACGGATTATTGTGCAGTTTGTATTTAGCCACCCAGTCTGTGAAACCATTGTCGTACAGGTCGGGTGCAAGTAAATCAATGCCGGGTGCTCCGCAATGCCATATATCAATAAGGTGTGCCAACGGACCGGCAGAGGGATATTCACCGGGTTTGCGGTTGCGGCTATTCATGGCAGCGTTTACGTAAAGCGGGACATTATAGATAGACCGGGCTTTCTGTGCCATTCTTTCCACGTAGCGGGCATAGTGCCAGGCCATAAAAAGTTCATCGGTATAGCTATCGGCGCCAAACACTTCCTGCCAGGTGCCTTGTTTCTTGCAACCTTGGCTTTCCCACTTCCGGAGCATCTCGGGATGGAGGGTTTTCTTGTTTTTCTGCAGATAATTCATCAGCTCGGCCGGTACCAGTGCATTGAACAGGGCATTGGCTTCTTTGGAATAATCCCTTGCATCTTCCAGCATACCTATCTCATTTTCTATCTGTATCATGATGACGGTGCCCTCCTTTTTATCAATCTCTGCGATGTGTTTCATCCATGCCGAAAAGGCGCGGCTGTCTGCCTGATAGACATTCTCGGAGAATGCACTGGCTATTTCGAGTGGTTTGCCGCTTTGTGTATGGGCGCGCGGATATTTCTTATAGTTTTCTTTGAACCAGAGGGGGGCATAGCAGCTCATGGAGTTTTTCCAGGCTCCGAACCAGAGGAAGATTACCTTCAGACCGTTCTGCCGTGCCTGGCCGATGACTTTGTCGGTGAGGCTGAAATCGAACCGGCCTTCTTGCGGCTCGGTCAGGTCCCAGTATGCCGGAACGAGCACTGTGTTCAGTTCCATGCGTTGCAGCTTTGGGAAGATGCGTTCGATATCTTCCGTGCAAGCGGCGGATGAGTTTCCTAATTCACCGCCTAAGATAAGAAAAGGCCTACCATCTACCACCAATTGCGTAGCGGTACCTTGCTTCTGCAATGTACTTTTCTGAGCATTCGCATATCCGAATGTGACGAGACTGATTGTCAAAAACAGAATCCAGTTCTTCATCGTTTGCTGGTATTGGTTTGATATGTTTTCCATAGCAACAAAGATAGTAAGCTATAATGAAGAAAGCTTTCCGCAGTGTTGCAGAAAAGTTCATATCGGTTACATTATCATTGCCGGATGTTACATAATTTTTCGTTTATCGTACATTTCCCTGTTTCAGGGGTATAAAGTGGGGGGATGATATATATATATTCGTTACATTTCTCATAGGAACCGAGCATCTTTCAGTCCCGGACTGAAATGTCAAAACACCCCAATGTTATTACTGAAAACACCCGGATGTTTTACCCCAAAACATCCGGGTGTTATAGGGTAAAACATCCCTATGTTTTGGGTGAAAACATCCGGGTGTTTTAGGTGTTCAGTCCCGGACTGTTGTGAGCTCACTTTAGGTGTGTGATGGGCACTGCTATCTTAATTCATCCGATAGTCGGGTGCATCTCGAAAGTTTTTCTTATCTTTGCTTACCTTTAAGTTTAGAATGCGATGAGAACATCCCTTAACAGACTCCTTTTTACACTATTGTTGCTGTGTTTCATAGGCTTGCCTCTGGCGGCGCAGACCGGTAAATTCTACTCTACCAATAACGAACTTTCCAGCAGTCTTATCAACCAGGTATTTCAGGATAAGCGCGGATTTATCTGGATTGCCACGGAATATGGACTGAACAGGTTCGACGGGCTTCGCTTTTCGAACTATAAACACCTTCCCGGTGATTCTACTTCTATCAAGAACAATTATGTGCGCACACTCTTTGAGGACAGCGAGCAGAATTTGCTGGTGGGGTGCATTGACGGATTGATGAAATATGACTCGGAGACGGATACTTTTCGGGAGATACCGATGATGCGTGCGGGCAAGCAAGTCTTTCCGCATATCACGCAGATGCAGAAGTTGCATAACGGAGAGATTTGGATAGTTACCACCGGACAAGGAATCTTCCGTCTTGATGAAAAACGGCAGCAAGCTCTGTCCATTGATGAAATTATGAGGCAGGTGAACTATAACTTCCAGTCCAATCTCTACGAAGACTCTCATTATAATATATGGATAGGCACCGAGGGACATGGACTGATTTGCTATCTGCCTGCAACGAAGGAAGTGCGTGTATACAGATATCCGGTGATTAATGATAACTACGTAGCTGCCATTATTGAAGATAAGTACGGAAACCTGTTTGTAGGAACCCAGAAACAGGGAATGTCACGCTATGACCGTGAGCAGGACTGGTTTGTGCCTGTGCCCTATGAAGGCGGAGGAGCATTGTCTGTCTATTGCTTTACGGTGGTGGACGACCGTCTGCTGATAGGTACCGACGGGCAGGGGCTGAAAACGTATAACCGGACGACCGGAAGGATAGAAGATTACAGCATTAATTCCGCCCCGTTGGACTTTTCGGGAGGAAAGATACATGCCATACTGGAAGACAGGGACAAGAATCTGTGGCTGGGATTGTTTCAACGCGGGATTGCTTTGATACCGAAGCAGGAGAATCCGTTTGAATATTACGGTAATAAGTCTATTTATTATAATCCCATTGGACAGGGCTGTGTGATGTCCATCTATCAGGACGGCAACCACCATCTGTGGGTGGGGACGGATAATGAAGGAGTGTATGAACTGAATGCGGAAGGAAAGAGGTTGCGGCATTATCAGCCGGGCAATAGTCCGCGTTCGGTTGCCAACACCATCATGTGCATGTATGAAGACACGAACGGCGACTTCTGGTTAGGCTCTTATACCCATGGACTGGCAAAACTGAACAGGCAGACGGGAGAGTGTGAGTATCCGCTATCAATAGACAATGAGAAGATATTCTCCATTACGGAAGACCGGCACAAGAATCTGTATATCGCTACTTTCGGTTCGGGCTTCTACCGGTATAACTTGGTGACGAAGGCTTTGAAACATTACGAATCGTCCAAAGACGAAACGGGTGACTTGACGCGGAATGAGTTGGCCAATGACTGGGTGAATTATATCTTTTGTGATAGTGAAGGATTAATCTGGCTGGGGCATTACAAAGGCATCAGTTGTTTCAATCCGGAGAATGAGAGTTTCATCAACTACCGCAATGTGAACTCCCTGATTGAAGACCGCGTGGGATATGTATTGCAGGAAGACCATGCCGGGAACATCTGGGCGGGCACCACCGACGGACTGTATCGTTTCGACAAGAAGACCGAGGAACTGAAATGCTTTACGATGGCGGATGGCTTACCGAACAATGTGATTTGCGGACTTTGCGAGGACGAGAGGGATAATATATGGATTAGTACCTATATGGGCATCTGCAAATATGATGTGGTGAACAACCGTTTCATCAATTACTATGCAGGCGATGGTCTGCAGGGCAATGAGTTTACGCACGGGGCATTTTATAAAGACCGGGTGGGAAAAATCTATTTCGGCGGTATCAATGGAATCACTTATTTCCTGCCTTCGTCCATAGGCAGTGCACTGAAGGATACCCGGGTTTGGATTACGGATTTCTTTATTTTCAACCAACCTGTCCGCAAGAATACGCTTTCGGGGGAGCATACCGTTATTTATACTTCCGTGTTGGACGCGAACATGTTCCAGTTGGCCCACCATGACAATACGTTCAGCATTGTCTTCTCTACACTGCAATACAACAATCCGGAGCAGATATCCTATCAGTATAAGATTGAAGAGTTGAGCAACCAATGGCTCAGCACCGAGCCGGGTGTGAACAGGGTGACTTACAATAACCTTCCTCCGGGCAAGTACACCTTCCACGTGCGGGCGTTGAGCCATGGTAACCTTTCAAAGACGCGCACTGTCAAGATTCTGATTACCCCGCCCTGGTATGAAATGTGGTGGGCGTACTGCATTTATACCTTCCTGGGCGGCTTGCTGGTGGTGGGTATCGTCAACTATATATTGTCGCGTATGCGCCATCGCCGTGAAATCATGAAGCGTGAGCATGCCGAGCAATTGAACGAGGCTAAGTTGCAGTTCTTTATTAACATTTCCCACGAAATACGTACTCCGATGACGCTCATCATCAATCCGCTGGAGAAACTGTTGGCGGAAAAGAAAGGCGGGGAGGTGCAGAGGACATATTTGATGATTTACCGGAATGCACAACGCATTCTTCGCCTGATAAACCAGTTGATGGATATTCGTAAGCTGGATAAAGGGCAGATGTTCATGAAGTTCAGGGAAACCGATATGGTGGGCTTCATTGACGACGTGATGCTTACCTTCGGCTATCTGGCACAGAAGAAGAAGATACATTTCAACTTTGAGCATTCCATGCCGCAACTGAAGGTGTGGGTGGATATGAATAACTTCGACAAGATATTGATGAACATCTTCTCCAATGCTTTCAAGTATACGCCGGAGCAGGGAGAGATTACAGTGACACTTTCTACCGGGCGCGACTCCACTCGTAGAGACCCCTTGAGGGAGTATTTCCAGATAACGGTGACTGATAGTGGCATCGGGCTCGACCGGGAAAAGATAGAGCGCATCTTCGAGCGTTTCTATCAAATAGATAATGATGTGACGAAGTCTAACTTTGGTACGGGCATCGGCTTGCACCTGTCTCGCTCGTTGGTGGAATTGCATCATGGGATTATTCTGGCAGAGAACCGGGAAGATGCTCCGGGCAGCCGTTTCATTATTCGTATTCCGATGGGGTCTGCCCACCTGCGGA
>CAMTFK010000082.1 GCA_947071285.1 uncultured Bacteroides sp.
GATCTGCGCATGTCTCGTGGGCTCGGAGATGTGTATAAGAGACAGATCCAGCAATCTTGTTCTACATAGTAGAATTTCTTAGTAAACAAGTTCACATCAAAAGTTCTTTTGGTTCTTCTCTTAGAGTGTGAAACATTGTTGCCAATCATGGCTTTCTTTCCGGTAATTTGACAAATCTTCGACATTTCTATCTTATTTTTATAGTTTTTATCTATACTTATTTCAAACAGAGCGCAAAGTAAGTACTTTTATCGATACCAAACAAGTTTTTCATAAAATAATTCACTGTATGATAGCAATTTTTCTTCATTTTAAGCACTCACAAAGCATCATTAGAGCATTTTGAACAGCTTTTTGCACATTTCCGTCTCTTCCGTCATCTCCATCCTGCCTGAAAGTTACAATTTCATTTTTATAGGCAGCGGCAATCCATACAGTACCTACAGGCTTTTCCGGCGTACCTCCTCCCGGTCCGGCAATTCCTGATGTGGCAACAGCACAATCTGTTTTCAGCGCTTTCATCGCACCTCTTGCCATTTCAATCACCGTCTCCCGGCTGACGGCCCCATACTTTTCCAGTGTTTCGGCTGAAACGTGAAGCAAAGCCATCTTCACTTCATTGGAATATGCCACAATTCCTCCGTTAAAGTATTCTGAACTTCCCGGAACAGAAGTCACCAAAGCTGCAATGCTTCCTCCGGTGCAACTTTCTGCGGTGGAAAGGGACAAATTCTTCACTTTCAGCAGTTCGCCTATTTTTTCTTCCAGTTTCATATACCTTATTATATATAATTCAGTATTTTGTTCTGTTTTTCCTGCTCATATTACCCGAGCCGTATCAAGTCCGTGTCTGCTCCGTATCTATACGCTTGGACTTGATACGGACTTGGTACGGGCCAGACACGGACTTGATACGGCTCAGACAAGATATTGGTCTAAAAGTCCTTTTATTGCAATGTTACGCGCGAGTAAGCCGGCGCATCTATAGAACAGAAATCCTGGTCCTGATATTTGAAGTATCCGGTGATGGCAATCATGGCGGCATTATCCGTAGTATAACTGAACTTAGGGATAAATATCTTCCAGCCATACTTCTCAGCATGTTCACGGAAAGCATTGCGTAAACCATTATTGGCAGAAACGCCACCAGCCACGGCTACCTCTTTTATTTTATACTCCTTAGCCGCCTTACGCAGTTTATCCATCAGAATATCAACAACCGTAGCTTCGAGCGAAGCCGCTAAATCCACCTTATGATGTTCGATGAAATCAGGGTCTTCCTTTATCCAGTCACGCAGGGAATAAAGGAAAGAAGTCTTCAACCCACTGAAACTATAATCCAGTCCGGGGATATGGGGCTTACTAAAAGTAAAAGCTTTCGGATTGCCCTGACGAGCCAATTTATCGATGATTGGACCACCAGGATAACCCAACCCCATAACCTTGGAACATTTATCAATGGCCTCTCCTGCGGCGTCGTCAATGGTCTGCCCTAAAATCTCCATATCATTGTATGCCTTCACTAGAATTATCTGTGAATTTCCTCCCGAAACGAGTAAGCAAAGGAAAGGAAATTCCGGCTGAACATTCTCTTCACCTTCTGCTTTAATAAAATGAGCTAACACATGCCCCGTCAAATGATTAACATCTATCATAGGAATACCCAAAGAGCGGGCGAACCCTTTAGCAAACGACACGCCTACCAATAGAGAACCCATCAGGCCCGGACCTCTTGTGAAAGCAACCGCACTCAGTTCTTCCTTTGTCACTCCGGCACGTTTCAACGCTTCATGAACCACTGGAACTATGTTTTGCTGATGTGCGCGTGAAGCTAATTCGGGAACTACACCACCATAGGATTCATGTACTGCCTGACTGGAAACCACATTCGATAGCAAATACCCATCTTTAATAACGGCGGCTGAAGTGTCGTCGCAAGAACTTTCTATTCCTAAAATTATTGTACTCATATCGTTATTTACGTTTAAACGCTGCAAAAGTAATGATAAAAGTACGATTGATAACGTATTATTTCATATTTTTGTTGGCTAAATCAAACAAACCGCCTATCAGAAAGTTAAAAAAGACAGTTCGCTGGGTGCTCGGTATTATACTAAGTTTGTATATCGGGACTATATTGCTGTTGAACATTCCCTACGTTCAACGACAGATGTCTGTGCTTGTTGCGAACGAATTATCGAATGTGCTGGGTACACAATTGACTATCGGGCGGATAAACATGGGGCTACTGAACCGCATCATTATTGACGACTTGTTGCTGGACGACCAATCCGGCAAAGAGATGTTGAAAGTATCCCGACTCTCTGCTAAATTTGATATACTGCCCCTATTCAAGGGTAAAATATCAATTAGTAACGTGCAGTTGTTCGGTTTCAATATTAATCTAGAAAAGCACACACCGGAAGATATACCCAACTTTCAGTTCGTGCTCGATGCATTTGCTTCAAAAGATACCATAAAAAAAGAGAGTAACCTGGACCTACGTATCAATTCTTTATTAATACGGCGCGGCAGAATGTCCTATAATGTTCTGTCAGCTGAGGAGACGCCGGGAAAGTTCAATGCGCAACATATCCAGTTGCGCAATATCATTGCCAATATCTCGTTGAAAGCACTTCAAAACGACTCCATCAATGCAGCTATCAAACGTTTAAGCATTGAAGAAGAGAACTCCGGTTTTGAATTGAAGAAGTTGAGCTTGAAGATTGTAGCGAACAATCAAAAAATGAATATCGAGAATTTCGCTATTGATTTGCCGAACACTTCGCTTGCGATGGACACCATACGCATGGAATATGACAGTCTGGAAGCTTTCAATAATTTTGCCAATGACGTACATTTCTCATTCCGCATGCTACCTTCGGATATTGCCCTTTGCGACCTGGCGGCATTTGTGCCCGCATTTTCCCCTTTCAGGGAGAAATTGCGGATAGCAGTAGAAACGAACGGCACTGTCAACCAACTAAACTGTCCGCACCTGTCCGTTACAGGGAATCAGCATTTCCACTTGAGGGGAGATGTTTCTTTACAGGATTTGTCCCGTCCCCAGGATGCTTTTGTGTTTGGTAATCTTTCCAGCCTCTATGCCGACCCTGAAGGAGTGGCTTTCTTTGTCCGCAATCTGAGCAGGAACTATGAAGGTGTTCCGCCAATATTGCAACGATTGGGAACTATCTCTTTTCGTGGAGAAGTATCGGGATATTTCACAGACATCGTTACTTACGGTTTAGTACATACTGATATTGGTTCTATCAAGACCGACTTAAAGTTAAGTTCCAATAAGGAAAAAGGTTACTTTGCTTATTCAGGAGCTGTGAAAACCGAAGAATTTGAATTAGGTAACATGCTGGCTAACGAAAAACTTGGGAAAGTGACCTTCAATCTCAATGTAGAAGGTAGCCACTATGAAAAGCAATATCCTTCCATTGTGATGAAAGGATTGGTCGCATCCATCGACTACAGCGATTACACCTATGAAAATATCACTCTTGACGGAGAATACAAACAAGGCGGCTTCAACGGAAAAGTGGCATTGGACGACGAAAATGGTTCCGTGCTGCTGAATGGTAATATCAATACCGCCAGCCACGTACCTACTTTTAACTTCCACGCGAATATCCACAAAGTGCGTCCTCATGAACTGCACCTGACGCCCAATTATGAAGATACGGAACTTTCAGTTCAACTGACAGCCGATTTCACCGGTGGCTCCATTGATGAAATGAACGGAGAAATCAATATTGACAGCCTACAATTCACAGCACCTGATAAGAACTATTTTCTGGATAACCTGAAAATAGCTGCTACCCGGAAAGATGAATCCCACAGGCAACTGAAAATAACCTCTAATTTCCTGAACGCAAGCATCGAAGGGGATTACTCCTATCGTACATTGCCTGCCAGCGTACTGAATATTATGCGGAGATACATCCCTGCCCTGATATTGCCGGATAAACAACAGATAGAAAGTGAAAATAACTTCCATTTTGATGTGAACATATTCAATACGGACTTATTCTCCACCCTATTCAACATTCCGGTTAAGGTTTACACACATTCCACCCTTAAAGGATACTTCAATGACAAAGCTCAACGCTTGCGGGTGGAAGGATACTTCCCACGCCTGCGCTACGGAGATAAATTCATTGAATCCGGCATGATATTATGTGAGAATCCCGGTGACAAATTCCATGCACGCGTACGGTTCAGCAACCGCAAGCCGACAGGTGCGATAAATGTAGCATTAGAAGCCCAAGCCAAGGATGATATCATCCAGACTGCTTTAAACTGGGGTAACAGTAGCACTGTCACATATAGTGGTAAATTGGCTGCTGCCGCTCACTTCATCCGGACACAAGCCGGAGAGCAGGACCATAAGCGTATCCGTTCCGGCAAGGGAGCTCCAGCACTGAGAACCGTTGTCGATGTTCAAAAAACGGATATCATCCTGAACGATACGTTGTGGGAAATACATCCGTCACAAGTAATCATCGACTCCGGCAAAGTACATATCAATGACTTCTATTTCAGCCATAAAGATCGGCATCTCCGTATCAACGGCGTCATTTCGGAACAGCCCGAAGATACAGTTCGTCTGGATTTGAAAGATATTAATATAGGTTATGTATTCGACATTGCCGATCTTGGAGTTAATTTTCAGGGCGAGGCCACCGGTCCTGCATATGCCAGTGGTGTATTAAAGAAGCCCATCATGTACACCGACCTTTTCATTCGGCGGCTTGGGCTGAATGATGGCCTGCTGGGCGATGCCAATATCCACGGAGAATGGCACCATGACGTGGAAGGTATCTACCTCGATGCCCATATCCGGGAGAAAGACATTGCCAAAACTCATGTATCCGGCTACATATACCCCATAAAGCCCAAGAGTGCGCTCGATTTGCAGATTGAAGCCGACAGCACTAATCTGAAATTTATAGAATACTTTATGAGAAGCATTACTCCGGAGTTTAACGGACGTGCCAGTGGCAATGTACATTTCTATGGTAAATTCAAAGGTCTCACTATGGAAGGCCGCGTATTCGGCGATGCTTCTATGAAGGTGGACGTACTGAATACCACTTTCTTCATTAAAGACAGTATTCGTATAGAGCCCAACGGGCTGACTTTCCGCGATAACCGCATCTTTGACCCGCACGGTAACCAAGGCCGCGTGAACGGCTATCTACATTACGAGCACTTCAAAAACCTGGAATATCGTTTTCAGTTTGAGATAAATGATATGCTGGTGATGGATACGAAAGAATCACTGGACTTTCCTTTCTATGGAACTGTTTATGGAACAGGCAGTGCTTCGATAGCAGGCAATGCCCGGGATGGTGTCAATATTGATGTAGCCATGACCACCAATCGCAACACTAACTTCGTTTATATAAAAGATAATGTATCCTCGGCCGCCAGCAATCAGTTCATCCGGTTTGTGGATAAGACGCCACGACGGGTAGTGCTGGATTCCATAAGTCTGACTTCCGACTACGAACTGGCTCAACAGGAAATGCGTCAGGAAGAAGAAAGCCAGACGGATATCCGCCTCAATCTGCTCGTTGAAGCTACTCCGGATGCAACAATGCGTATCGTCATGGACCCTATCGCAGGTGATTACATCAGCGGGCGAGGTTCAGGAAATATCCGCACGGAATTCTATAACAAAGGCGACGATGTAAAGATGTTCGGCAACTACCGCATCAGCCAGGGAGTTTATAAATTCAGTTTGCAGGAGGTGATACGCAAAGACTTTACCATCAAAGACGGGAGTACCATCAACTTCAACGGTCGTCCACTGGATGCCACTATGGATATTCAGGCAAACTATACGGTGAACTCCGTTTCGTTGAATGACCTGGTGCCGAATGTAGGCAACTACGACATCCAGACAAATATCAGAGTCAACTGTACCATGAACCTGACAGGGCAACTAACTTCACCTAATATCAAATTGGGCTTGGAAGTGCCTAATGAACGAGACGAAGTACAGGCACTTATCCGTAACTATATCCCTACGGATGAACAGATGAATATGCAGATACTCTACCTGCTGGGTATCGGCAAGTTCTATCCACCGGAAAATATGGGCGGTACTCAGAACTCAAATATGATGACTTCCGTACTTTCATCCACCCTTTCGGGACAATTGAACAATGCACTTTCAAGTATCATCAACAGCAATAACTGGAACATCGGCACAAACCTCAGTACCGGAGAAAAAGGATGGACAGATATGGAATTTGAAGGCATGCTGTCCGGGCAGTTACTAAACAACCGTTTGCTCATCAACGGTAACTTTGGCTACCGTGACAATCCACTGGCAAATACCAATTTCGTGGGTGACTTTGAAGCTGAATGGCTCGTAAACCGTAGCGGAGACATACGGTTGAAAGCATATAATGAAACCAATGACCGCTACTATACCCGCACAAACCTGACAACGCAAGGTATTGGTATCATCTTCAAGAAGGATTTCAACCGCTGGAAAGAACTAATGTTCTGGAATAAGTGGAGACTGAAACGATTGCAACAGGAGATGGAAAAGAAAGAAGCGGAAAAGGAACAACCCGATATCTCTAAAGACATCAAGCGTGATTCACTAAATATACAAACAACCGCCAATCCCTCAAAAGAAGCACAAGCCAAACTAAAAAGAGATGAAGTGAAAAGATAGCTGATTTTTTCACTTTCAAATTCCGACACTTCACCTCCTAATAAGGCCACTTCACTCTGTTGCAGGTACAATCTACGTTCACCATTCCTACCTTTGTCCTCATGGAAACACTATATTCCATAGTGAACGCAAGACATTAACCCGTAACAACAAACGACATGTTTAAAGCCATTGTAAGATTTTCTATCCGCAAAAAGCTATTTGTAGGACTCACCACTTTATTTCTACTCATCGGTGGCATTTATGCCATGATGACGCTGCCCATAGATGCCGTACCGGACATTACAAACAATCAGGTGCAAATCGTCACAGTTTCACCGACTTTAGCTCCCCAGGAAGTAGAACAACTCATCACTATGCCCATTGAGATAGCCATGAGCAATATCATGAACGTAGAAGAGATTCGTTCCGTATCACGGTTTGGACTTTCCGTCGTCACAGTAGTCTTCAAAGAAAGTGTTCCGACACTGGACGCCCGACAACTTATTAATGAGCAAATCAGTGCTGTCTCCGGTGAAATACCTCCCGAACTAGGCACTCCCGAAATGATGCCCATCACCACCGGGCTCGGTGAAATCTACCAATATATATTAAAGGTGGACCCGGCTTACAAAGACCTGTATGATGCCATGGAACTACGCACTATTCAGGACTGGATGGTAAAACGCCAACTTTCGGGTATTCCCGGCATTGTAGAAATCAACAGTTTCGGCGGTTATCTGAAACAATATGAAGTAGCCGTCGACCCGGATGCCCTATTCTCGCTCAACATAACCATTGGTGAAGTATTTGAAGCATTAAGCAAAAACAACCAAAATACTGGTGGTAGTTACATCGAAAAAGTGAAGAATGCCTACTACATCCGTTCAGAAGGTATGATTACCCGTACAAAAGACATTGAGCAAATTGTGGTAGCCAATCGTGGTGGCATCCCCGTACACATCTCTGATGTCGGTCAGGTTCGCTTCGGTTCACCGAAGCGTTTCGGCGCCATGACGATGGACGGCACGGGCGAATGTGTGGGAGGTATCGCCATGATGCTGAAAGGTGCCAACGCCAATGTCGTCACTCAGGAACTGGAACATCGCGTAGAGAAAATACAAAAGTTACTACCCGAAGGTGTCAGTATAGAACCTTATCTGAATCGCTCCGAATTAGTAAACCGTAACATCTCAACCGTAGTCCGCAATCTGATTGAAGGTGCCATTATTGTTTTTATTATCCTGATTATCTTCTTAGGCAATGTACGTGCAGGGCTTATCGTAGCTTCAGTTATTCCCCTTGCCATGCTATTCGGATTTATCATGATGCGTATTTTCGGAGTCACAGCCAACCTGATGAGTCTTGGTGCCATTGACTTTGGTATCGTGGTAGATGGTTCTATCGTGATATTGGAAGGCATCCTTGCACACCTTTATAGCGGAAAACTGCGGGGCAATACCGTAGATGGTAAAGGCAGCATTACTCTTACCCGCCGGGAGATGGACGAAGAAGTAGAAGCGGGAGCCTCGAATGTAGTCCGTTCTGCCACTTTCGCCGTATTTATCATTCTTATCGTGTTCTTCCCGATATTGACTCTCACAGGCATTGAAGGCAAATACTTTACGCCTATGGCAAAAACACTGGTCTTCTGTATCATCGGAGCCTTAATCTTGTCACTGACGTATGTACCCATGATGGCTTCCCTTTTCCTAAAGCACACAATCGTAGTAAAACCAACATTGGCCGACCGCTTCTTCAGCCGTCTCAATGCACTTTATCAGCGCGCATTGCGCTTCTGTCTCCGTTTTCGTTGGCAAACGGTAGGCACTGCATTTGCTGCTCTCATTGCCTCCATCGTTCTTTTCACCCGCTTGGGCGCCGAATTTATTCCAACACTGGACGAGGGCGACTTCGCCATGCAAATGACACTGCCTGCCGGTTCGTCCTTATCCGAAAGTATTGAAGTATCCAAACAGGCACAGAAGGCACTGATGGACCAATTTCCTGAAATCAAGCACGTTGTAGCAAAGATTGGTACGGCAGAAGTACCCACCGACCCAATGGCAGTAGAAGATGCCGACGTAATGATTGTGATGAAGCCCTTCAAGGAATGGACTTCCGCTACCAGTCGCGCTGAAATGGTAGATAAGATGAAAGCAGCTCTCGAACCACTCAGCGACCGTGCTGAATTCAATTTCTCCCAACCTATCCAACTCCGGTTTAATGAACTTATGACAGGAGCAAAAGCAGATATAGCCGTTAAACTTTACGGAGAAGACACTCATGAATTGTATGCCCGTGCCAAAGAAGCCGCCCAATATGTGGAACAAGTGCCCGGCGCAGCCGACGTCATTGTAGAGCAGACTATGGGACTTCCTCAACTGGTCGTGAAATACAATCGCGGCAAAATAGCCCGTTACGGTGCCAATATAGATGAACTGAACACCATCATCCGCACTGCCTATGCCGGTGAGGTCAGTGGCGTAATTTTTGAAAATGAACGGCGCTTCGACCTCGTAGTCCGACTGGACCAGGAGAAAGTGGCCGACCTCAATCTCGACAAACTATTTGTCCGTACTTCCGAAGGGATACAGATACCAGTCAGCGAGTTTGCCTCTATCGACCTGGTAGAAGGTCCTCTGCAAATCAACCGTGACGCCACCAAACGGCGAATCGTCATTGGTGTCAATGTACGCGACGCCGATATTCAGCAAGTAGTAGCCAATATCCAGAAAACATTGGATAAGAATATCAAACTGAAACCGGGATACTATTTTGAGTATGGCGGACAGTTCGAAAACCTGCAAAATGCCATTAATACCCTTATGGTTGTCATACCTATAGCACTAATGCTGATACTACTCATTTTGTTCTTCGCCTTCAAGAACATCACCTACACATTGATGGTATTTACCACCGTACCTCTTTCATTGATAGGCGGCATCCTGGCATTATGGTTGCGCGGGTTGCCATTCAGTATCTCGGCAGGTGTAGGTTTCATCGCCCTGTTTGGCGTGGCTGTGCTCAACGGTATTCTGATGATAAACCATTTCAACGATTTAAAAAAGAAAAATAAATATGCTATGACCACCAATCGCATCATCCGTCTGGGAACGCCACATCTGTTGCGTCCGGTATTCCTCACAGGACTAGTCGCATCTATGGGATTTGTCCCGATGGCCATTGCCACATCAGCGGGTGCCGAGGTACAACGCCCGTTGGCAACGGTTGTAATCGGCGGATTAATACTCTCTACCATCCTGACGTTAATCATCTTACCCGTATTCTATAAGATTGTCAGCATCAGTACTGTCATCTGGAAACGACCTAAGAAGAGTTTCTTCCGTTTCTTCCCGCTGACCGGTATACTTCTGCTGACTGCTACCGGAATGCAAGCACAGAATGTCAGTCTGGACGAAGCAATCGCCATTGCACAACAGAACCACCCGCGCCTGAAAACAGCCACCGCTGCTATCCGACAGGCGCAAGCATCGAGAAGTGAAATAGTAGAAGCTCCGCCAACTACTTTCAGTTATTCCTGGGGACAACTGAACGGCGAAGAAAAGAAGGATAAGGAAATAGCCATAGAACAAAGTCTCGGTTCCCTACTTACTCCTTTTTATAAAAATACCCTTGTCAACCGCCGTGTGCAAACCGGAACATATTACCGGCAAATGGTAGAGAAAGAAATCACAGCCGAGGTAAAGCGTGCATGGGCATACTATCAATACACCTATCAGATGTGCAACCTCTACCGTGACCAGGAACATCTGGCTACAGAATTGGAACGTATCACTGCCTTACGTTATCAACAAGGAGAAATCACCCTGCTCGAAAAGAACATGATGAGCACCCTTGCTGCCGACCTCCACAACAAGTTGTACCAAGCCCGGGAAGAACAGAGATTAGCCCTTTCACGATTCCAGTGGACCTGCTACAGTGATGTTGCCATTATTCCGGCAGACACGGCCCAAACTTTATTCCCGGCCGATATTATACAAAATGTGCCTTCCGAAGCACATGTCAAGTACTTCAACAGTCAGGCAGCCGAAGCCCGGGCCGAACTGAACGTAGAACGTAGTCGCTTTTTCCCCGAACTGAGCATCGGCTATACCCGGCAAGACATCCTGCCTATGAAGAACCTGAATGCCTGGATGATAGGAGTATCTTTCCCTATTTACTTCCTACCACAAAGCAGTAAAGTCAAACAAGCCCGCATCTCCGCCTCTACCGCCCGCATACAGGCGGAAGCGAACATACGCGAACTGAATAATAAAATAGTGGAATTATCAGCATCACTGCGCCGATACGGAGAAAGCTTGCGCTTCTACACAACTTCGGCCCTGAAAGAAGCCAGCGAACTGACCAAAAGTGCTACCTTGCAATTGCAACATAGCGAAACGGGCATTACCGAATTTATCCAGTCCATCAATACTGCACGGGATATACGCCGGGGATATATTGAAACCATCTATCAATACAATGTAGCTGCTTTAGAATACGAATTATATAAATAATAAAAGAAACATAACATGAAAAGAATAATTTTACCCTTCACCCTATTAGTCTTCGTAGCCTGCAATAACACCCAGGACTCCGCAACTGTGGAAACAACCGTCACAGTAGACACCGCAGTAGTTTCCAAATCTACTCCCGGCGACAGCATACAAGTGGACGGCATCACCTCGGCAACCTCAAAGCCCAACCAAGTCTCTTTCAACGGAACGATAGTACTTCCTCCCCAGCGACAGGCAACTGTGGCCATCACAATGGGCGGCATCGTCCGCAACACCTCCCTGCTGCCGGGGCAATATATACAGAAAGGCACACTGCTTGCCACATTGGATAATCCGGATTTCATCAACCTGCAACAGACTTACCTAGACAGTCATGCCCAGGCAGAATATCTGAAAGCTGAATATGAGCGCCAGAAAGCACTCTCATCCGAGCAGGCGGCTTCACAAAAGAAGTTCCAGCAAAGCAAAGCCGACTACCTATCCATGCAAAGCCGGCTCGAAGCCGCCGCCGCGCAACTCTCATTGTTGGGCGTATCACCAACAGACCTGCTAAAAGACGGGATACAACCTCTGCTACAGGTAAAAGCCCCTATCAGTGGTTATGCAGGAAACGTCAACATGAATATCGGTAAATATATCCAGCCCGGTGATGCACTCTGCGACATCATAGACAAAACTTCCCCCATGCTCTGCCTGACGACTTACGAGAAAGATATAGCAGACATGGCAATAGGCAATGAAGTGCAGTTCCGTGTCAACGGCATGGGTAAAACCGTCTTCCATGCCGTCATCCTATCTATCGGCCAGCAAGTAGACCCAGTGAACCGTTCGCTCGAAGTTTATGCCCGCATTAAGGATGTAAACCAGCAATTCCGCCCCGGCATGTATGTGACGGCAAGGATACAGAAATAGTCCTAAAGAGTCAGCATGATATATTATTTAATTAACTTTGCGGCATGATTTGGAAAAGTAAACAGATTATCGACAGATATGTATTGTCTACCGTTATTATTTCGTTAGCGGTAGCCATACTCATACATTTCCCGGAGTCCGTATCACTCTTCGACCGCTTCGAGAGCCATACACTGTTCCCCGGAATGCGCTTTGCAGATGTTGCTAACGAAATTGTTTTCACCTTTCTCTCCTTGTTGCTTTTATTCACCGTCAACACCTGGCTGTTCCATTTCAACCGGACTTCCATCCGGATATCCTGGCAAAAGATTGTATTCTCTTTCATACTGACATGGATATTGAGCAGTCTTCTCGGAAAAGGCTTCGTCTTCCTGCATAAAACATTCGACATACCGGCCATAGACGCCATGGTGCATCACTACTTGCACCCTTTACGCGACTTCATTGTTGCCTGCCTTGTTACGACTTGTTGTTATATCATCTATCTGGTCCGTCGCCAGCAGCAAGTTATCGTAGAAAATGAGCAGCTCCATGCCGAAAGTATCCGTAACCAGTACGAAGCCTTGAAGAACCAGCTTAATCCGCACATGTTGTTCAACTCCCTCAACACATTGCGTTCACTAGTCCGTGAAGATCAGGAACGAGCCCAAGAATACATACAGGAACTATCCCGTGTATTGCGCTATACCCTGCAAGGCAATGAATCGCAAAGTGTCACTTTACAAGAAGAGATGGACTTTGTATCCGCCTACATATTCCTGCTGAAAATGCGTTATGAAGACAATTTAGTGTTCGACATTGATGTAGACCGCAGTTATGAAAACTACTATCTTCCGCCAATGGCTATTCAGGTGCTCATAGAGAACGCAGTGAAGCATAATGAGATAAGTAGCCGCCATCCTCTCAGCATACGTATCGCCACAGGACAGAAAGGAGAAATCATAGTTTCCAATCCCATACAGCCTAAAATGACAGCCAGTTCCGGCACCGGCATCGGGCTTGCCAATCTGGCTAAGCGCTACCAACTGCTCTTCAAACAAGAAATATCCATTTCTGACAGTAAAGATTTTACAGTCCGTATACCATTGACTAATGAACGTCCTTAATAAGGTAGAAACGTGAAAACTATTATCATTGAAGATGAAAAAGCGGCTGTCCGCAACCTGACTTCCTTACTTGAAGAAGTCTGTCCCGAAGTGGAAATCATAACCGTAATAGACAGTATCAGCGGCACAATAGAATGGTTTGCCAGCCAGCCTATGCCCGAACTGATTTTTATGGATATTCACCTGGCAGACGGTTCGGCTTTTGAGATATTCGAGCACATTCGCATCAGTTGCCCCATCATTTTCACCACTGCCTACGATGAATATGCGTTGCGGGCCTTCAAAGTAAACAGCATCGATTACCTGCTGAAGCCCATCGGACGCAGTGATATAGAAAGGGCATTAGAGAAAATGAAAAGCCTGCACCATTCCGCCACGAATCAGCCGGAACAGACTTCCACAGCATCACATGAGGACCTGCTGCAATTGATGCGCAACCTTAAACGGCAGGAGAACTACAAGACACATTTCCTTATTCCGGCCAAGGGAGACAAACTACTACCTGTCCCGGTCGAAATGATACAACTGTTCTATATCAAGGACTGTCAGGTAAAAGCCGTGCTTACCGATGGAACAGAACATTCCTTTCCACAAACACTGGACGAATTATCAGAAAGCCTCAATCCATCGCTGTTTTTCCGTGCCAACCGTCAGTTTCTGCTTTCGCGCGAAGCAATCCGGGATATAGATTTATGGTTTAATAACCGCCTGTCTATCAACCTGCGCCACCCGGTCACCAAAGAAAAGATATTGGTAAGTAAGGCAAGGGTGAACGATTTCAAGGAGTGGTTTGGAAAAAAGTGACAAATAATGGCAGATTCCCTTCCACCGTCTCCAAGCTGTTCAGCATCCGCCACTCACAACTGCGCACCCAACTGCGGAAATCTTCTTCGGGGCGATATTCATTCCGTGCAAAGTTCAACAAACGGTCCACCTCGAAGCCATCGGATATGATGCCAGCTCCGCCGCGCGCCGCATCGTAGGCATTGCAATCCTGTTCGATGTGTGCAGGCACCATCAATAAAGGCTTGCCCAGATACATGGCCTCGCAAACGGACTCGAATCCTGCCGTAGTGGCATACGCCCGGCAGCCCGACATGTAGCGAAGGAATTTCTCATCATCCAACTGATGAAATGACAATGTTTCATCCATCCGGCACACTTCCGGTTCATCCGGTTTATCCCAGAAAAAGTGTAATGGTACTTCGGGATGCTGTTTGTGCCATTGAGAGATGCTTTCGCCAAATCCGGCATTCACCATGTAGCCATGCACATATTCCCCGTCAGTAGCTTCGCAGCAAAGCACATCACGCCGCAACAAAGGTGGCACCACACGGATATGGGCTTCTTCATCTTCGTTCATCGGACGAAATGAAAGCGCCAGCTTCTCTTTGGCTCCGATGCACGTGAGTCGCGTAAAGAAACGGAGCATCAGCAGGCTGGCAACGTTCTTCCGGGGAAACTCAAAGTCACGGTGCAGAAAGAGATATTGATGACCGATGCTGACTTGCGGCACCGAAGGACGGAAAAAGAGATAAGTCAGCCCCGTCAACAACTCGTAGAAGTTGACGACCAGATCGGCACCAGTTTCGTGAATACGCTGGTGAATATAGGAAATACTGCGCATGTAAGCAGGGATTTGCAACAGGTTGTAGGCTACGCTGCGGGTCATGCTTACCCGTTTGTTGGCAGGCGAAGGTAGAAAGTTCGGACTGAGGAAACGCTTCACTGGTGCTTGGATACTACGGTTGAAGAAACCCGGCAGACGACGGGTATTGCTTTTACCTACCAGCACCTCCACTACCTCGTGCCCGTTGCGCAGCAGAATTTCCTCCAGCGTGATGGCCTGTGTCAGATGACCGCGACCTTCTCCTTGAACGATAAATAGAACTTTCATCTGTATTTTCTTTTAATTCATAAGAAACAATAATCTTCTATTTTAGTTGCAGGCAAAGGTCAGCTATTCGTATTACACCGATATGTAGAAAATGCGACAAGTGTTTTTCGTTGTATAAACTAATTGTGATGAAGCGTTTTAATTGGAATTTTGCATTATCTTTGACCCAAGAAAACAGAAACTCCCGTATGAAAAAGCCCGGAAACATCCTCATCGTCGATGATAACCGCGGTGTACTCACCGCCGTGCAACTGCTGTTGAAACCGCATTTTGAGAAGATTATCACACTCACTTCTCCCGTCACGCTCACTTCCGCACTGCGTGAAGAAACCCCGTCAGTGGTATTGCTTGACATGAACTTTACATCTGGAATCAATAGCGGAAACGAAGGCCTGTTCTGGTTGCAGGAAATCAAACGTCTCCATCCGTCTCTGCCCGTGGTTCTCTTCACCGCATATGGGGACATCGACCTTGCCGTACGTGGCATCAAAGAAGGTGCCACAGATTTCATCGTGAAGCCGTGGGACAACCGGAAGTTGGTGGAAACCCTGCTGAATGCCGCCCAGGCCAATGGCAATAGAAAAAATGGGCAAAGCTCTCCACTCATGTCCTCCTCCATGTATTGGGGTGAAAGCCCCGTCATGCAACAACTTCGCTCGCTGGTAGAGAAAGTTTCCGTCACCGACGCAAATATCCTTATCACCGGAGAGAACGGAACGGGTAAAGAGATGCTGGCACGTGAAATCCATACTCTTTCCTCACGCCACAGCAAAGAAATGGTTGCTGTGGATATGGGTGCCATCACCGAAAGCCTTTTCGAAAGCGAACTCTTCGGACATACGAAAGGCTCCTTCACCGATGCCTATACCGACCGTCCCGGTAAATTCGAAACCGCCGACCACAGCACGCTGTTCCTCGATGAAATCGGCAATTTGCCTTATCATCTGCAAGCCAAGCTCCTGACGGTATTGCAACGTCGCAGCATCATCCGTGTAGGCAGCAACCAGCCCATCCCCGTTGATATCCGCCTGATTTGTGCCACTAACCGGAATCTGAACGAGATGGTACAGACCAACGAGTTCCGTGAAGACTTGCTTTACCGCATCAACACCATTCATCTTGAAATACCACCCCTACGGGAACGCCCGGAAGACATTCTTCCACTTGCCGAACGATTCATCGCACGCTTCTGCAAGCAATATGACAAGGCCCTGTTACGCTTGTCCGATGCTGCCTGCACAAGGTTGAAGACCCATCCTTGGTATGGAAATATCCGTGAACTGGAACATGCCATCGAAAAAGCCGTCATCATCTGTGACGGCAACGAACTGCCCGCGGAGTTGTTTCAACTGCCCAAGCGCACCGATACGCTCCGTTCAGAAAACAGCATCAGCGCAGAAGCCGCCACTCTTGAAGAGATGGAACGAAAAATGATACAGAAAGCCCTGGACACCTGCAACGGTAATCTTTCTGCCGTAGCTGCACAACTGGGCATTACGCGACAGACCCTTTATAACAAAATGAAAAAGTTCGGACTATGAAGCATTTCTACCGCTATATCACCGACCGTTACCTTTTCCGTCTCTTCGTTTCCCTCTTGCTGGCGGGTGCCGTAACTTTGTCATCCATTTATGGAGATTTTCTGTGGGTCACTCTCTCTTCTCTCATGCTGTTAGCGAGCATACGGTGGCAATGGGACCTTTATCGCCGGCATACACAAAAGGTACTGTTCCTGCTCGATGCCATCGAAAACGATGATGCCTCCATCCACTTCTCCGAACACGAAGATATGCCGGATAATCGCATCGTGAATCAGGCATTGAACCGCGTTGCTTCTATATTATATAATGTGAAGAGCGAAACGGCACAACAAGAAAAATACTACGAGCTTATTCTGGACTGCATCAATACAGGCGTTCTGGTGCTGAACAACACCGGAGCCGTTTATCAAAAGAATAACGAGGCGCTCCGCCTGCTGGGACTGGAAGTTTTCACCCATGTCAGCCAGCTTGTCCGTATCGATGCCCACCTTATGGAGCTTCTCACCCACTGCCGCCCTGGAGACAAAATGCAAACCCGCCTGTCCAACGAACGCGGAACGGTGAATCTGTCTATCCGCGTGTCCGACATAACCATCCGCCAGGAACATCTGCGTATCCTTACCCTGAATGATATCAATAACGAACTCGACGAGAAAGAAATCGACTCCTGGATACGACTTATCCGGGTATTGACACATGAAATCATGAATTCCGTCACTCCTATCACTTCATTGAGCGACACCCTGTTGACACTGATACAAGGAAATGAAGAACTGAAAATGAAAAGCGAGTATATCTCTTCTGACAAAGAAACTGTCGAAGAAATTCGCAATGGCCTGCACACCATCAGTACCACGGGCAAAGGACTTATCTCTTTTGTGGAGAATTACCGCCGTTTCACCCGCATACCGAAACCGGAACCTTCTCTGTTCTATGTGAAAGGTTTTATCAACCGCATGGTAGAATTGTCACGACATCAATATCCCGACTCACACATTAATTTCCAAATCAATATTACTCCGGACGACCTGATTCTTTATGCGGATGAAAACCTGATATCCCAAGTACTCATCAATTTATTGAAAAATGCCATCCAGGCCATTGAAACGGCAGGAGTTCCCAAAGGTATCATTACCCTACGTGCCTACTGCAACGAAAGTGAAGCTGTGCTTATCGAAGTATCCAATAATGGTCCTGCCATCCCACCCGAGATAGCAGAACATATATTTATTCCTTTCTTCACCACCAAAGAAGGCGGCAGCGGCATTGGGCTGAGCATTTCCCGGCAAATCATGCGCCTGTCCGGCGGCAGTCTTTCTTTATATCCGGGAAAGGGAACCATGTTTGTACTGAAGTTCAACTAAAAAAGTCACTAAAGCTAAAGAGCGAGATAACGGAAGCTAATTCGTTCCACCATGGGGTACTTTGCGTTCCCTTATAAGGAACATTTCGTCCCTCCATAAGGGAACGCAAAGTACCCCATGGTGGAACGAATTAGTATTCGCAAATAGAAATATTATTTTCTTCATATAAGTGACATACCTCTTTCGAAGGTAGAACTAATGATTCTTCACTCCATAACATTGAAAATGTAAAATCAAGTCTGAACATTTCTACCCTTAAAATTGTTTTAAAAAACACATAATCTTCGCT
The DNA here is from genome assembly GCA_947071285.1 of uncultured Bacteroides sp. Classification (GTDB taxonomy): domain Bacteria; phylum Bacteroidota; class Bacteroidia; order Bacteroidales; family Bacteroidaceae; genus Bacteroides. The sequence goes on from CAMTFK010000082.1 coordinate 18,309, forward strand.
TCTGAAGAACTAAATCCTGTCTCTTATACACATCTCCGAGCCCACGAGACATGCGCAGATCT
>CAMTFK010000083.1 GCA_947071285.1 uncultured Bacteroides sp.
GTAAACTTATTAAGTCATAACAACCGAAGTTGTCAACTAAAACCAGTACACATCATTCTAAGGCTGGGAACGCGCGTTTCCTAGGTAGGAAACGACAGTTTCCAAGCGTAGGGAACAGCAGTTACCACGATAGGAAACGCGCGTTCCTATTAAGGGGAACCAACATGACGGAACTTACAGAAAAGAAAGCCAAAGAAAAGGGATATATAATCAACGGGCTGGAAACAAACTCAGAACAATTTGCAATGATAATGCCCGGAGATTTAAAAGAAAATGCAACTGCATTGGCAGAATACTGCCGGAAAGAAAAAGAGAAAGACAAGGAATATACACAATTTCAAACCTTAACCGATGCTCTTGCAGAAGTATACCGTTCACAAAGCATGAAGCGCCTAATTGAATATGAGATTCAAATGGATGCTCTCTACCTTAGCGCTTCTCCCTACTTACAGGAAATAGCCATACATCAACGGCAAGTATTACTGAAAGCCCGGAACATGAACTGGATAGCCAAACTCACCGGACTCATAAAAGATAAGCCTACCTTTATTGCCGTCGGCGTGCGACATCTACCGGGAGAAAACGGACTAATCACTCTCTTGCAAAAGGAAGGATACAACGTAGAACCTGTTGAAGTGAAGCAATAATCTTTCAAGAGGGAATTTACAATTAGCGATTCAGCCACGGCTCCGGATTCAGTTTTTCCTTCTCCTTCCTCAACTGGAAGTGCAGCACCGTTCGTCCATTGTCCGCTCCATCCGAAAATATCTGGCCAAGGGACTGCCGGGTAGTCACCGTGTCACCCGTCTTGACAGATGCAGAAGCCAGGTTACAGTAAACGGAAATGTAGTTGCCATGACGGATAAGAATATTGAAGAGGCCGTTCAACTGGAATACGGCAGCCACCTTTCCGTCGAATATGGCACGCGCCTGTGCACCAGGCTTACCCTGGATGTCGATACCCTTATTATCCAGTTTCACGTTGCGAAGCCCCTCTACGGAGTACTGTCCGTAACGGCTCGTAATGATATATGGTCCGGTGATAGGCATTGGCAACTTACCACGATTGCTGACAAAGCTACCGGATAGTTCCCGGTCTGCCTTATCCATAGTATATGCTTCAAGAGGAGCTGCCTTTTTGGTAGCAGTTCCGGAAGATGCAGTGGCCGGTTTACTCTTAGTTTCTTTTGAGGCGGCTTTCTTGCGGGCAGCAGCTTCTTTACGGGCTTCTTCTGCTGCACGTTTGCGAGCTTTTTCTATTTCTTCGGCTATCAGGCGGTCGATACGGGCGTTCAGTTGGTTGGCTTCCTTACGTTTTTTGTTCAGTTCGTTCTGCAAACCGCGCTGCTTCTTCTGTAAGTTGGCAACCAATGTCTTCTTTTCCTTTTCCTGGGCTTCCAACTTTTCCTTTTCAACTTCACGCTCTTTCAGCAAACCGGCTTTAGCCTTCTTTACCTGCTGGAGTTCCGTTTTCTTTTGACTGACTTGTTCCTGCTTTTTCAGAATATCTTCTCCCTGAAGACGCTGATAATCGGCATACTCGCGCACATATCGCAGTCGGCGGTAAGTCTGGCTGAGTGTCTTGGCCGAAAGGATGAACAGAAGTTTGTCCTGAACAGAGCGATTCTTATACAGGTATTGGACGGAAGCTTCATACTTCCTTTTCTTATCTTTCAGATCGTTTTCGAGACGGACTAACTGACGCTCCAGTTTAGAAAGTTCACGGTCGATGGTCTCCATGTCATTATTGATGGCAAGAATGTAGCGCTTCCGTTCTTCTATCTGTCCGGTGAGGGCGGCAAGTCCGTTCAACTGACTGCCTACGTCTTTCTTTGTAGTATTCAAGAGTGTCTCCGACTCGGCTATTTGCTTTTGCAAAGCGCCCCGCTTACTCTCCAAATCCTTAATCATCTTGTTGGATTGGGCACAAAGCGGCATAGCCAGACAAAAACAACCTATGAAGATACAAAGAAACTGTTTCATAACTTCGCCAGCATCTCTAAAAGTTCAGTCCATTCTACCTTTGCATAGCGGGAAGACACCTGAGTGGGCGTCAGGGAGAGTTCTTTGCTTGAGAAATCCGAAAGAATGATTTTCCCTTTCTCCAATGAAGGGATACCCAGTTCCTTACCCGTCAAAGAGGTTTTGCCTCCGGGCTTGGAGGCATCAAAAAGCATCTTCTCCAAATGGGCAAAGTCAGCTTTCTTTGGCAGGATGTCTTTCAGTTCCTTGCGTGAGGCCTGCACGTAGCGCTTTCCCATGCGGTCTATCACCAGCACATCATCAGGGGTGATTTCCAGACGGGCTATTTCACTACGGATAATGGGCATAAGGAAAGAAAGCTGCATCCGCTCACCGCTGACGAGCTTCATGGTGCCGTTCACCGTAATTGAGCCATCCTTATTGGGAATGGTCAACTGCACTTTAGACGATAAATAACGGGACTCTCCCAGTGATGAGGTTGCCTTCCGGGAGGTTTTACAACCGGAAAGCCCTACCACCAAACTCAGGAGAAGCAAGAGGGGCAGGATACGTCCCACTGCTTTGTACTTGCAGTATAATGCTTTCATTCTGGTATATATTTCTTTTTCTCAATCTTCTTCTTCAGCATCTTGGACTCGCTACCCATTTCCAGAGCTTGCTTCCAGTACTTCAATGCGCCATCCACATCGCCGGTCATGTAGTAGATGTCACCACAATGCTCTACAATAGTGTCGCTCTCATCGCCCTTGTTCTTCATGGCATCATCTATGTAGAGGCGGGCCTCGGCATAATTACCTTTCTCAAACAATATCCAGGCGTAGGTATCCAGATAAGTGGAATTGCTCGGGTCGGACTTCACTGTCCTATAACTCATTTCCTCTGCTTTATCCAGATTGCGGCGTTCCAGGGAAAGGTAGTAAGCGTAGTTATTCAGTGCGCCAATGTTAGCCGAATTGTACACCAATGCAGAGTCGTAAGCGGCATAGGCTTCGGCATTCATCTTTTTCGTATGATAAACATCGCCCATGATGGCATAGAAATCCGAGACAACTTCTTTTTTGCTGTTTTCCGTGATGTTCTCCAATGCTTTCTTGCAAACGACAAGTACATCATCATTTCGTTCCGCTTGGTTATAACCTATGGCAAGATAATAATAGAACTCCAGCATCTCGGGATTAGACTCGATACCGGCTTCGCACAAGCGAATAACTTCCTTATAGTCATTTTGGCTGACAGCTTCGCCAAGGAGCATCATGCGAGCGGCAGCATTGGTAGGGTCGATATCCAAAACCTGCTCCAGTACCGGAAGCGTTTCTTTATTCATCTTTTTGGAAAGGAGGTATTGTGCATAGAGCATTGGCATCTGCGCATCATCCTGGTCTTGTTCCAAAATACGGTCGAACAAGGTAATGACCCGGGTACTGTCACGCCCCGCCCTTTCGTTCTCAACAACAAACTGGCGCATGACGTTCAACTTCGTGTCCGAAGGAACTTTCTTGTTCAGCAAGAGGGTGTCCAGTTGCTGTTCATAAAGTTCTTTCTGTCCGGTCTGTTCATAATAGGAGGCCAACGAGTACATAGCCATGGCATTGTCAGGTTCGGCAGCAAGTACTTTCTTATACAGGTTATAGGCCTCTTCCTTTTTGCCGTTCTGCATATAGACATCACCCAGTACCACCTGATAGCGCACATCCAGCGGATACTCCTCCACCAGACTTTCTATCTCGCGGAAAGCACTCTGATTATCTTTCATCTGCAAGTAGATGCGGAATTTCTCCATACTGAGCTGCTCGTTCTTTCCCATCTTTTCTTCCAGACGGTTCAGGGTAGAAATCACCTTTGCATAATCTTCCAGGCTGTTGTAAATCTCCAGCAAACTATACAGTGGGTCCATCTTATCCGAAAAACGGGTTGCCATGCTTTCCAGCAAATCGGTAGCTTTCTGCATTTCATTCTGTTGCTGATAAAGAGTTGCCAAGCCTTGGCTATACCAGTAATTATCGGGGTCATTCTCCACAGCCTTTTCCAAAGCTGCCTGTCCCTGGGGAACCTGTTTAAGGAACATGTAGTATTGCGAGATTTCATACAGAGCCGACGAAGCATTCGGATTAATGGTCAGGCAGTGCTTCAGCAAGTCGAAAGCTGCACCATAGTCCTTCTGCATCTTCAAGCGGGAAGCTTCCAGGAAGAAGTAATCGTATTTACGCTGTTCTTCGGGCGTAAGCACAACCTGCGCCTTGGCTCCTTTTCGCTGTTTCTTCCCTCCCTGGCGAGAAGTACCACACGATATGAGCACCGCGCACAATACGAAAAGCGATAATATCTTAAAATTCATTTTCATTCAATTAGTAGAACTCAGCCCTTTAATTTTTAATTATTAATTATTTCTTCCCTGTGTGCCCGAAGCCGCCAGCGCCACGCACTGTTTCATCCAACACCTCCACTTCCTGCCACGCAGCCTGTTCGTGGCGCGCTATCACCATCTGTGCAATGCGCTCCCCATCTTCTATCACGAAAGTTTCCGACGAAAGATTTACAAGAATGATACAAACTTCACCACGGTAATCGGCATCGATGGTTCCCGGAGAGTTCAGCACTGTGACTCCTTTCTTAATAGCCAGACCGCTACGCGGACGAACCTGCGCTTCGAAACCCGGAGGCAGGGCAATAAATAGTCCCGTAGGTACCAGGCAACGCTGCATCGGAGCTAACGAAATAGGTTCTGAAAGATTAGCGCGGATGTCCATTCCTGCGGACAGTTCAGTGGCATAAGCCGGAAGCGGATGTTTCGATTTATTAATGATTTGTACGTTCATATTCAAGTCGTTTACTATATTAACGGGCGAAAATACGGAATTTGAAGCAAAATAATGATACATTTGCAGTTAAATAATAACAAAGCAACCATGATGAACTGGAATACCCTCATATCTGCCAAACGTTTCGGACTGGAAGAGTTTCACCAGGAGCGTCACGAAAACCGTTCGGAATTTCAACGGGACTATGACCGTCTTGTTTTTTCAGCCCCTTTCCGCCGTTTGCAGAACAAAACACAAGTTTTCCCCCTGCCGGGTAGTATTTTCGTACACAACCGCCTGACGCATAGTCTGGAAGTTTCCTGCGTAGGACGCTCTTTAGGAAATGATGTAGCTAAAGCCATACTTGCCCGCCAACCCGAATTACAAAACTCATATTTGCCTGAAATAGGCTCCATCGTATCGGCAGCCTGCCTGGCACACGATTTGGGTAATCCGCCTTTCGGACACTCCGGTGAGCGTGCCATCTCCACCTTTTTTTCCGAAGGTAAGGGCATGACACTGAAAGACCAGTTGCCCGCTATGCAATGGGAGGACCTGACGCACTTTGAAGGAAATGCCAATGCATTCCGATTACTCACCCATCAGTTTGAAGGAAGACGCAAAGGAGGCTTCGTTCTGACTTACTCCACTCTTGCCAGCATCGTAAAATACCCCTTTTCATCGAGTTTAGCAGGTAAAAAGTCAAAGTTTGGTTTTTTCACGACAGAAGAAGAAAGCTTTCGCCGGATAGCGGAGAAACTGGGCATGAAGAGACTGAATGATAATCCCTTGAAATATGCCCGCCACCCGCTTGTCTATTTAGTAGAAGCGGCGGATGACATCTGCTATCAGATGATGGATATTGAAGATGCCCATAAACTAAAGATACTCACCACCCGGGAGACACAAGATTTACTTCTCTCCTATTTCCCCGAAGAACGCAAAGCGCATATGCTTAAGACGTTGGACTTTGTGAGTGATGTCAATGAGCAGATTGCCTATCTGCGTTCCTGTGTCATCGGCCTGCTGATTCAGGAATGTACCCAAGCTTTCCTGAACAATGAAGAACAGATATTGGAAGGAGACTTCGAAGGAAGCCTCATCAAGCACATCTCCGAACTACCCGCCAACGCTTATAGACATTGCGCAGCCATCTCCCTGGAGAAGATTTACCGTTCACGGGATGTGCTGGACATTGAACTTGCCGGTTTCCGCATCATCAGTACTTTGCTCGATCTGATGATTGATGCTGTCCGTTCACCGGAAAAGACTTACTCGCAGTTGCTCATCAACCGGGTATCCAACCAATATAACATAAAAGCGCCCGTACTCTATGAAAGAATACAGGCGGTATTGGATTACATTTCCGGTATGACGGATGTCTTTGCACTTGATCTTTACAGGAAGATAAACGGGAATAGTCTGCCGGCGGTATAGGAAACAGATCCAATAATGTCTATTTTGCGTTCAAAAATATCTAATATTGGCTTTTAGCGATTCCTGGTTACGGGCATCATTACCAACATGTTGAAAATTACTTTATATTTGCCAGAGTTTTCACTTTGTTAAATATAACGCTATCATGAATATTATGAAAAGATTCTATTTGTTTTTTGTAAGTGTACTCCTTTTCTCGCCTGTGGTGTCTGCCACAGAAACAGATTACACACAAGGACTTTCCATCTGGTTTGATACCCCTAACGGACTCGACGGGCAAACGGTATGGTCACATGGCTATGGCGATAGGGGAGCTAACAAGGACAGAGCTTGGGAAAGCCGTTCGCTCCCCATCGGAAACGGCAGCCTGGGTGCCAATATACTGGGATCTGTTGCCGCTGAACGAATCACACTCAATGAAAAAACACTCTGGAGAGGCGGACCGAACACATCCGGCGGGGCTGACTATTACTGGAATGTAAACAAGCAATCTGCCCACCTCCTGAAAGATATCCGGCAAGCTTTTAGTGATGGAAACGGGGAAAAGGCGGCAGAACTGACCCGCAAAAGCTTTAACGGGCTGGCAGCATACGAAGAAAAAGATGAGAACCCGTTCCGCTTTGGTTCATTTACCACAATGGGTGAACTATACATAGAAACCGGACTGAGCGAAGTGCGGATGAAAAACTATCGCCGCATATTATCACTGGACTCGGCAATGGCAGTAGTGCAGTTCGATAAGGAAGATGTGCAATATCGCCGCAAATACTTTGTTTCCTATCCGGACAGCGTAATGGTCATGGAGTTCTCAGCCACTAAAGCCGGACAGCAAAATCTGGAATTAAGTTACAGCCCGAATCCGGAAACCCAAAGCAATATGCGAAATGACGGAACTGACGGGCTGCTATATACCGGAACGCTGAACAACAATGGAATGAAGTTCGCTTTCCGGATTAAAGCGATTGCAGAAGGCGGAACCGTAACGGCACAAAACGACCGCCTGATTGTGAAAGGCGCCGACAGGGTTATATTTCTGCTCACTGCAGATACCGACTATAAGATGAACTTCGCCCCCGACTTTAAAGACCCTGAAACTTATGTAGGGAACGATCCGGTACAAACCACACAGCACATGATGGAGCAAGCTGCGCAAAAGGGATACAACACTTTGTGCAACAATCATAAGGCGGACTACACCGCATTATTCAACCGGGTGACATTAAATCTGAATCCGGACAGCGAAAGCCCCAACCTACCCACTTATCAGCGTCTGGCAAATTACAGGAAAGAGCAACCGGACTATCGTCTGGAAGAATTATACTATCAGTTCGGACGCTATTTACTGATAGCCAGTTCACGACCGGGCAACTTGCCGGCCAATCTGCAAGGGGTATGGCACAATAACGTAGATGGTCCCTGGCGGGTAGACTACCACAACAACATCAACATACAGATGAATTACTGGCCTGCATGTCCCACAAACCTGGGAGAATGTACCTGGCCGTTGATTGACTTTATCCGTGGCTTAGTGAAACCAGGCGAAAGGACCGCACAGGCTTACTTCGGCGCACGCGGATGGACAGCTTCCATTTCTGCCAATATCTTCGGATTCACCGCGCCGTTATCCAGTGAAGTAATGGCATGGAACTTCAATCCAATGGCTGGTCCCTGGTTGGCAACGCACATCTGGGAATACTACGACTACACACGCGACCGGAAATTCCTGAAAGAAATAGGATACGACCTGATTAAGAGCAGCGCACAGTTTACCGTAGACTACTTATGGCACAAACCGGACGGCACTTATACAGCCGCTCCTTCCACTTCCCCCGAGCATGGTCCGATTGATGAAGGCGCCACGTTCGTCCATGCCGTAGTCCGGGAAATTCTTCTGGATGCTATCGAGGCGAGCAAAGTGTTGGGTGTGGACAACAAAGAACGTAAACAGTGGCAGGAGGTTCTGGATAAGCTTGTTCCATACCAAATCGGCCGCTACGGACAATTAATGGAATGGTCCAAAGACATAGATGATCCGAATGACAATCATCGTCACGTAAACCATTTGTTCGGATTACATCCGGGACACACTCTGTCTCCCATAACCACTCCTGTATTAGCTGAAGCGGCAAAAGTTGTTTTGGTACACCGCGGAGACGGCGCCACCGGCTGGAGTATGGGATGGAAATTAAACCAATGGGCAAGACTTCAGGATGGAAATCATGCTTATAAATTATTCGGCAATCTATTAAAAAACGGTACACTGGATAATCTGTGGGATACACATGCACCCTTCCAGATTGACGGCAACTTCGGAGGAACGGCTGGCATCACAGAGATGCTATTACAGAGTCACATGGGATTCATTCAGCTATTACCTGCCCTACCGGATGCATGGAAAGAAGGCTCAATCAACGGAATATGTGCAAAGGGTAACTTTGAGGTTTCCATTTCCTGGAAAAACAATCAGTTAGTTGAAGCAGTGCTCTTATCAAAAGCCGGAGCCCCCTGCACTCTCAGATATGGCGACAAGTCAATCTCATTTAAAACAATGAAAGGAAAAACCTATAAAGTAAGAATTGATGGAGATAAGCTAAAGCAAACGCTAAGTTTATAATAGATAGTAGTAAGGTTCTACAATAAATAACGCCATTGAAAACTAGTGTTTTCAATGGCGTTATTTATATAACAATTCCTGTTTTATCTACTCGGAAAGAAGACTTTATTTGCTCCTGAAGTCAGTTTGCAAGCCTCCGGTTCATTCTCTATAAACGACTGGATGTGGCGGATACGCTTTTCTGCCAGAATTTCGTCTACAGCAATCAGAATACCGGTTTCTTCCACATCACCAAAACCATAGTTGATGGCGGTGCCGAACATACGCATTGTAGGGCTCAGACTCATATAAGCATTCACCAACGGAGGAATGTTATAACCTAATTTGCGTATCTCGCAATTCAGTATCTTATAGTCTTCCTTAAAGGTATCCTTACAGAACAAAGCTGCCAGATCTTCCTCGTTAGCTTCCATTTCCAGCGGTTTCATCGGAGTAATCAGGCAATCCTTATCCTCAAAATGCTTCTTCAGGAAATAAAGAATCATGTCCCGTCCCTGACGATGATAGCTCGGATACATAGTCACCTTGCCGAAATAGTACTTCACATTGGGCATCACTACCGTCAACGCACCTAAACCATCCCACAGATTATCTAACGCAAACAGTCCTTTACTCCCGGCACGGGAAGACTGATACTCTACCGTAACAAACGAACGTCCTAACTCAATAGTGGTAGGAAGGTATTCTTTCAGGAACTTCTCAGAGAAGTTGAACATGTGGGCTGTAGCCAGTATAGGGGCACCATGTTCGTCATACTGAACATCCGTACCAAGGATATAGCGGTAACCACCTAATATTTCTTCCGCTTCCGGATTCCAGACGATCAACTGCTTATAAGGATTCTCCATGATATCATATTCATCGATATCCAGTGGTTTCCCTGTACCTCCGCCTGCCGCACGGAAAGCAACTTCACGCAAACGCCCGATTTCTTTCATGGTATTCGGAGAATCCTGAGCTGTAATGATATAAATCTGGTTATGACTCTTATTCGTCATACGCAGACGCTTTTCTTCAGTCAGTTCCGCCTTCAGAAGTTCCTTGCTTATAGGTTCAATAATCTCTTCCATATTTTTATGTTAGTAGTTCTTTAATTCACTTTATCACCTTGTCACTTAATCGCCTTATAACTTATATACAATGTCTTTCACATAAGCCGCCCACTCGGTAGCAGTCTTCGATTTATCGAAAGTCTGCCAAGGGATGGGTTTCCCTATGGTGACAGTAAACGTTTTATGGCGGTTCTTCAACATCTCATCCGCAAGATAGAGCATGGCTATGTTAAACTTAATACCCAAGAATTTGCAGACGTTAGCCAAATTATAAAAAAAGTTGGAATTCCGGCCTTCGAAATGGATAGGCACTACATCGCGTTGGGCCTGTACACTCTTTACAATGAAAGTCTTTTTCCAGTCCAGGTCGCGGATCACTCCATTCTGGCGACGGGAGCACAATCCGGCAGGGAACATAATCAACTGATCGTTCGATGCGAAACCGGCTTCCACCATTCTTGGAAAGTCTTTTGCCTGTTTGCCCGTCTTATTAATAGGTATACAGAGCGGAGCCAGTCCTTGCAGGTTCATCAGCAGGTCATTGACCATGTACTTCACTTTGCCTTCATAAAAAGACCCCAGCACATAGCCCAAGGCTACGCCGTCCTGGCCTCCCAACGGATGATTGGAGACAAAGGTGTACAGCCCTTCTCTCGGCAGGTTTTCTTCTCCCTTTACCACAATCTTGGCATCAAGAAATTCAAGACAAGCTTTCAAGAAATCCACGCCCATCTTATCTCTCGACTCGTACAGGAAAACATTCAGCTCTTCCTGATGAACGATTCTTTTCAGATAAGAAACGACGAATTTGGGGATATACTTATAGTACTTCGGAGCCTTTTCCCGGAGCACTTTATCAATATCAATCAAAAATAAAGAGTCGTCAGCCATTCTTTTTAAGATGAAATGATTGCGCAAAATTAACTCATCTTTTTAATTATACGCAATAAAATTGTCTAAAACTGCACCCAAAAACAAACAAAAGGCGCCCAAAAACTATCAATTGATAGTTTTTGCCCTAAAGATTGCCTGAAATACGTCCGTCGGAGTGAGCTAACTTTCGTAAAATTGCAACATCAAAAGTAAAACGAATGAATAACTATAATAAAAAGGAGAGAACGATATGAACAGTATTACATTTCAAAAAGATTTGCTCGGAGTACAAAACGACTTATTACGCTTTGCATACAAACTAACCTCCGACCGTGAAGAAGCAAACGACTTGCTTCAGGAAACCTCTTTAAAGGCGTTAGATAATGAAGATAAATATGCACCCGATACTAACTTCAAAGGATGGATGTATACCATCATGCGCAATATATTCATCAACAACTACCGTAAGGTAGTTCGCGACCAGACCTTTATTGACAAGACGGATAATCTCTATCACCTGAACCTCCCGCAGGACTCAGGCTTCGAAAGCACAGAAAGCGCTTACGACTTGAAAGAGATGCACCGTGTGGTAAATGCATTGCCACGCGAATATAAGATTCCATTCTCCATGCACGTTTCCGGATTCAAGTACCGCGAAATTGCAGAGAAGCTGGGATTACCACTGGGAACAGTAAAGAGCCGCATCTTCTTCACACGCCAGAAGTTGCAGCAAGAACTGAAAGATTTTAGATAACCTATTCCTTAACTATATAAAATGATGTCCCTTAAGTAAGACTCAAAAAAGACCAGTAATTGAAATGGGGCGGAGAGCTTGAAGAAAGTTTTCCGCCTCATCTTTTTATGGGTAAACAAGGTTCGGGCACCACCCGAAAACTATCAAAACACCACCCGAAAACTATCAATTGATAGTTTTCCCCCTAAAGATTACCTGAAATCCGTCTGCCGGAGTGCTACAACTTTCGTAAAATTGCAAAACCAAAACAATACGAACGAATAATTAGAAAAGGAGATTGATATGAACAATAACAGTATTACATTCCAGAAAGACTTGCTCGGAGTACAAGATGATTTATTACGCTTTGCATACAAACTAACCTCCGACCGTGAAGAAGCCAATGACTTGCTCCAGGAAACCTCGTTAAAGATATTAGATAACGAAGATAAATATGCCCCCGATACCAATTTCAAAGGATGGACATACACCATCATGCGCAATATCTTTATTAATAATTACCGCAAGGTGATACGTGACCAAACTTTTGTAGACCAGACGGATAATCTCTATCATCTGAATCTGCCGCAGGAATCCGGCTTCGAATGCACGGAAAGCGCTTACGACCTGAAAGAGATGCACCGCATAGTGAACGCACTTCCCCGCGAATATAAAATTCCGTTCTCCATGCACGTTTCCGGTTTCAAATACCGCGAAATCGCCGAAAAGTTAGGATTGCCGCTGGGTACAGTGAAAAGCCGCATCTTCTTCACCCGTCAGAAGCTACAACAAGAGTTGAAGGATTTTGTTTAAACAAATAAGAAATAATCTACGTTTTTTGTAGATTTAGCTTAGATTTTAGTTGTGTCAGAAAGGAAATGGGCAGACTGGAGTGAGTTCCAATCTGCCCAAATCTGTTTTATGAAGCGGACTTTGGTAAATCAATAGTATTTTGTTGCCGGAGCTTTCGCGCCTTTATACCCATCATTTACGTAAACGCGTATCCAATCTATATACATGGCAGGCATCGCGTCTTTCTTCCATTCGGAAGGTATGATGGCGCCGGGCCAGGCATTAGGATTGGTAGAGATGCCTGTACTGAAAATGAGGAAGAAGCCCAGCGGATCGCTCCAAGGCCAGTCCGTATTACCATCGGCACCTTTGCGATGTTCAAAGTAAGCTTGTCCGTTGACACCGCCCACGATACGGTCGGGATACCACTCCAACCAATAGATATTCCACTGGGACATATCAGCAAGTTCAATAGTGGAAGTGACACTGCCCGAACCACCTACCACACCGGCATAATGATTCTCGGAATGCAGCGTGAAGTGGGCACGGTCATTCAGTGTCTTCTTCGGGTTCTCCAAAAGGTCGATTTCACCGTTCTTCGGCCAGGGACGGTTATTGTTGCCCATAAACCAAAGGGCATCATTAAAGCCTACATAGGGAGTACGTTTGAAGCGGATTTCAATGCGCATATTCTCGGTGAAATTGCACCAAAACTCCTTACTTCCCGGTAAAGAAGTACGGTAGCAACCGTGAGAGTACTTTACTTTCTTACCGAAACGGTTGTCTATCGAATCTTTCTCTTCCACACTCCAGATGCGCAAAACTCCATCCTCTACCTTTGAGCATTTCCGGTTATCGACCTTTGCCGTACGGGACATGTGCAGACCTCTATGCTCGATAAAGCCAAGCGGTAGTCCTTTTTTCGTATCCTTATCATTAAACTCATGGGCAGTATAAAAATACCAGCCATCCACTTTAGAGTGTCTGTCCCCTTCCTTCAGAAGCAACACATCCCCCGGATGATCATACACCAGCGTTTCATCATCTTTCTGCAATTTCTTCTCCGCTTGTCCGCCATCAGGATAAGAATCAAACTTTCCAAAAAACAATGCCGCAACAACTATAGATACAATAGAATATTTCATAGTACTACTTTGTCAAAACACCTACTTCACCGACGGTTACGGCATCTTTATTATTAATCTCCGACAAGGGTTCCAGCTTGAAGTAACGGGAGGGATACGTCTTTCCAAACCGTACAAAGTAAGGTACGGGATTGTGCATGATGTTGCTGAACTCACCGCTTGCCTCACATTTAGTCCACGATTGGCCGTCGAGGCTGATGTAGAAAGCATATTTATAGATAGTTCCCGTTAAATCTTCTTCCAAAGAGGGAGCGTAACTGAAACCTTTCACACTCACTTCATGCCCCATATCGACTACCAACGGTGTAAGAACAGAGGCACGCCAGACAGTTTTCCGGTCTCCGTCGATAGCCAGACGGGAATCCGCATTGCCATCAACCACCTTCCATTCAGTTACAGGGATGTCACTAAGCTGCACTTCTGCACTTTTATCAGCAAGAGGTTCGGCATAGAACAGACCTACGGCAGAAACGTTAGCTATGCCACGTGCAGAGCGAATCGTAACACGGATACGCTCCGGACGAGTGTCGGAGAAGCGGACAAGACGCTTATACCCTACCGTAGTGCCCTCGGCGAGGTGAATCCAAGCACCGTCTTTATAGGCTTCGACAAGGAAACTTTCGATACGTTGCCCCTTGGGAATATCTTCCTGAATCATAAAAGCATTCACCAATGCATCTTTCTGCACATCATATTCGCGTGCTGTACCGGAAGTCCCATGCCAGGCTTCATCTCCTTTCAGCACATAATTACGGGCAAAAGTCTTCTTCAAATAACCGGAAAACTCTTTCAACCGTTGCACATCGCTCTCATTAATCCGCCCACGAAGGTCGGGTGGGATATTTAGCAGAAGAACGGAGTTATAGCCAACGGACTTGAAATAGATATCGGCCAGATGGCTCAAAGACTTCACCTGATTGTCCTGGTCGGCATGATAGAACCAGCCCGGACGGATAGAAACATCCACTTCCGAAGGATACCAGAAAAGTTCGGTGGCACGAGCCACGATGTCGCGTCCGCCCAAGTCCTTTGCCTTGCCGTAGATGCCCAACGCCTTGTTCTGTTCGCCGGAACGGGGGTAGATGCCGGGAGTGAGGGCGGTGGCGCTCCATTCGGTTTCACGGCCGATACCTTTTTCATTGCCTACCCAGCGGACATCATCACCCATAATGGCAGTAACGGCTTTGGGTTGCAAGCGGCGGATGGTTTTCAGTATGGCGTCCCAGTCGTAGATTTGCTTCTTGCCATTAGGGCCTTCACCGTTGGCACCATCAAACCAGACTTCGTGCACTTCACCGTAATTGGTAAGCAATTCGGTGAGTTGTTCAATAAAGAACTGGTTGTAAGCAGGAGAATCACCATAACAAGAGGCATTGCGATCCCAGGGGGAAAGGTAGACACCGAACTTAACACCGTACTTCTTGCAGGCATCACGCAGTTCGCGAACGACATCGCCTTTTCCGTTTTTCCAAGAGGAAGAAGCTACGGAGTGGCGGGTGGTCTTTGTGGGCCAGAGGCAGAAGCCGTCGTGATGCTTGGCGGTGATGAGGGCCATCTTGAAACCGGCGTCCTTGAGGGTACGCACCCATTGTTCGCAATCCAGTTCAGTGGGGTTGAAGATATTCGGGTCTTCGGTTCCGTCGCCCCACTCACGACCGGTGAAAGTATTCACACCGAAGTGCAGGAAAGCAGTCAGTTCCATTTGCTGCCACTCCAGTTGCTGGGGAGTGGGAACCAGACGAGAAGCCATGTCAAGTTTCTCTTCGGCAGTGGCATTAACGGGAAAAGCAACGTGCTTTTCATAATAAGTCTCCTGCGCGTGCAATCCCGTGAGAGATGCAAGAGCGAATAAAAAGGGTAGTGCAAACTGTTTCATAGTCGTTATTATTATTTTGGTATTACTTCAATGGGCGGATTGTGAACCGGAACTTGTATTCCTGCACAAGCACCCGGTATTGCGGCAATACGCCGGGACCGCAAGTTGCCGTTCCCACACCTGCCTGCGCGGCATCCAGATGCACGGTCACAACTCCTTCGCGTCGCAACTGATTAATATGCGTCGCCGCATCCAGACATTCATCCGTGAAAGGAATGACACTGAACTGGAACGGAACGTCGGAACAGAAAGCTAACCCCTCACCCGCTTCATCAGCAAGTTGCATCCAACGGACATCCGTACGATTTCCCGTAGCCTGCGGACGGACATAATAGTGGAACATACGTTCTACATCGGTATGATAAATGCCGATGCGGCCGGACTCATTACGGTCAATATACGTTTCATGTTCCCCGCGTCCCAGATAAGCGACCCGGCTATAAGCATCAGGCATCTCAAAAGTAAGTCCTACACGTGCCAATGAAGTAACAACAGCCGTATCAGGAACGAAATGCGTCTGCACATCTAGCGCTCCATCTTTCTTCAATGTATAGATGAAGATGGCGGTGCCGAGGCGCTCGTTACGGGCGTTCAGCAGTTCCACTTCACCGCGGCCGCCACGGGCGGAAGTCTTGACCGAAAGGGCACGTTGCGTCAGTTTATCCAGTCCGACTTTCTTCCAGACCTTGGCACCACCCACTTTTTCACGATTGTCATTATCCGTGGCAGGGCGGTAGAGGCTCAACATCACGGGGGAAGCCAGCATTTCTTCACCTTTATATATATAGGAGCGTAACGCTCCCGTCACGGGGTCGATGTCCATCTCCACTTTGCCGGAGAGTTTCGCCTCAGGAGCACGGTAGTTCCGGTTTCCGGCGAGGGGGAACTGGTCGTAGGCCACTTCATAATCCGTACCAATGAACGGAGTAGCTTCAACGGGTGTCCAACTCAGATTGAGCCAAGCTTCGCGGACGTCAGAAGGCAGGCGCACGGCACCCAATGTCACTTCCACCGTAGCATGCGGGGCGGCATCTACCTGACGTGTACCGTCGGCAATCACCCGGCCATCGTCGCCCACCACCTGCCAGTGCAGTGTGTAAGCGTTGAGGTTGGTGAAGTCGTACCAGTTCTTGATGCTGAGGGTTAGTTTCTTACTATCTACCAGTTTCGCTTTGATATATTGATAAGCCTTCTTCACTTCAAGCAGATGCGGATGTGGTTCACGAACAGCATTCACCAAGCCATTGCAGCAGAAGTTACCGAAGCTGGGGATGTTTTTGGGTCCGTAGTCGCCGCCGTAAGTCCAGTACCAGCGACCATCGGCATCTATTTCGCGGAACGACTGGTCTACCCAGTCCCAGATGCAACCGCCCTGCACGATGGGTTCGGTTTCGAAGACTTCCATGTATTCCTTCAGACCACCGCAGCTATTGCCCATAGCGTGCAGATATTCGGTCATGATGAAGGGACGGTAGACTTTCGGTTCTGTCTGGCGGGCATAAGTAAGAAGTTCGTCCACGCTGCGGTACATGCGGCAGTAGATGTCGGTGTTGTAGTTCTGCTCGGCACGCTCGTACTGGATGGGGCGGGTGGTTTCGATGGATTTCATGTAGTCGTAGGTCCGCTCGAAGTTGACGCCATTGCCCGCTTCGTTGCCGAGGGACCAAATGACGATGGCGGGGTGGTTCTTGCTGCGCTCGTACATGCGCCGGGTGCGGTCCATGTGGGCGGGCAGCCAGGTGGTGTCTTTGGCGAGGGAGGCGGGGCCGTATCCCATACCGTGCGATTCGATGTTTGCTTCATCTATCACATAAAGTCCGTAGCGGTCGCAAAGCTGATACCAATACGGGTGGGTCGGATAATGCGAATTGCGCACTGTATTCAGGTTATGTTGTTTCATCAGGCGGATATCTTGTTCCATGAGTTCACGGCTGACGGTGCGCCCCAGTTGGGAATGTTCGTGACGGTTGGCGCCTTTCACCAACACGGGCACGCCGTTGATACAGAAGCGTCCGTCCTTGATTTCGGAGGTGCGGAAGCCGACGTTGCACCCTGTCAGGTGTGTCACTTGTCCGGCGTCATTCTTCAGGGCCAGTGTCAGCGAGTAAAGGTTGGGATGTTCCGCGCTCCAACGTTTCACGTCCGGAAGAGTCTGTCCGTCAAAAGTAACAAAATTACTCAAGCCACGGCTCTTTACTGGGATTTCTTTTTTCAGGACGGTCTTTCCGGAAGGGTCTTCCAGCGTATATTCTAAAGTGGATGTACCGGTTGCCGCCCCTTCAACAGTGGCTTCAAGAGCAAAAAGCCCTTCTTTGTACGTCTGTTTATCCAAGGAAGAAGTCACTTTATAATCGGAGATGAAGCGGCGGGGGGTACTGTAGAGGTAGACATCGCGCTCAATACCACTCAGACGCCACATGTCCTGACATTCCAGATAGGCACCGGCACTCCAACGATACACTTCGAGCGCCACGGTATTCTCACCTTCTTTGACATAGTCGGTGATATCCCATTCAGCAGGGGTCTTTGAACCCTGGTTGTAGCCCAACTGATGACCGTTCACCCAGATATAATAAAAAGAAATCACGCCTTCGCAGCAAATCACGATGCGGCGGTCGCGCCAGTCGGCGGGCAGGGTGAAGGTGCGGCGGTAGGAGCCTACTTCGTTCTCTTCGTAGGGCACCAGCGGCGGGTTCTTGTGGAAGTTGAACAGGGGGTCGTCGAATTCGTAGGTTTCGTTCACGTAGATAGCCGTGCCGTATCCCTGACGTTCCCAGTTGCCGGGGACGTTGATGTCCGCCCAGCCGCCGGTGTAGAAAGAAGGTTTATAGAAATCCTTCGGGCGGAGGTCGGGGTTCTTCACCCAATGGAATTTCCATGTACCGTTCAGGCTCATGTAGTAAGGCGACTGTTCGTAGTTGCCACTGCGCAGGGCATCTGCCGTTTCGTAGGGCCACACATAGGCGTGTGGTACCAATTTATTCTTTCCGATGGCATACTGGCTCTGCCACTCCGGCTGCGCCATCATGGCAACAGAAAAGGAACA